>DASWVJ010000339.1:0-9156 GCA_036406295.1 Bradyrhizobium sp. | reverse complement strand
CGTCCGGCCTCCACCAGCGGAGCAATAAAGGAGACTGTGCCGGCGACTTCGCGTCCGCGGAACGCGGCGGGACGCACCAGAACCGGCTGCCCGGACTTGATCTTCTCAATGTCGCGCTCATCGACCTCGGCGCGAACACGCAGTGCGGAGGTGTCGCCCACCTGGATGAGCGGCGGCGTCGCCGCGGGAGAGACCGCTTCTCCGGGCCTGGCGTTGACCTGCAGGATGGTGCCGTCGAGCGGGGCACGTATCGAGAGTTTTTCCAGGGCGGCGCGGGAGGCCGACAGTTCGCTGCGCGCAATATTGAGCTGGCCTTCCGCCACCGTTGGCAGTGGCGCATCGGGGACGATCCTGCGTAGCTCTTCGGTCTGCTGCGCAAGGTACTCTTCCGCGCGCTTCAATCCCGCCCGCGCCGACGCGACGCCTGCGTCCGAACCACGGCCAGATCGCCGATCGGCGACTGCCTTGTCGAGCAGGGAACGAACCTGGAATACGGCCGCTTCCGCATCGGCCACCGCGTCCTCGGCCTTGCGTCGCGCGGCGGCGCTCGATGATACCGACTCCTTGTTGCGTATGCGCTTTCGCATGGCGACCTGGGCCGTAAGCGAGGCAAGTTGCGCGCGAGCCTCCTGATCGCGCAGTCGGATCAAGGGTTGCCCGGCAAACACCTTGTCGTTCGCCTTCGCCAGCACCTCGTCGATGACGCCCGCGACCGGCGCTGCCATCTTGATCAGCCCGGACGCCGGCTCGACGCGGCCCGGCGCCACCGCTAGCCATTGCTTGTCGGCGGCAGCATCGGGAGCATTCTGTGCTCGCGTTATTGCGGCCGGTGCGGCCAGCAGGACGACGAGCGCGCCAAGGCAAAATGTTGCACAAAAACCTGTCTTCGACGCCCTCGTAGTCATGCCTGCGATACCTTCCTTGCTTCGCCGCCGCTCTCCTCCCTGACGATGCGGCCGTCCTCTATATGCACAATGCGGCTGGCGAACGGCAGTATCCGCGGATCGTGGGTGACGACCAGCACCCCGCGCGACTGGTCTTTTGCGATGTCGGCGAGCAGGGTCATGATGGCCTTGCCGTTCTCGGCATCCAGCGCGCCGGTCGGTTCGTCCGCAAGGATCGCCGACGACTTGCCGACAATGGCGCGCGCGATCGCGACGCGTTGCTGCTCGCCGCCGCTGAGTTCGTGCGGAAAGGACTTTATCTTGTCGGCAAGGCCGACCATGGCAAGTACCTCTCTTGCCGCCTTGCGCTGCGAGCGTTCTCCGCGCACGTCCAGTGCCAGGCGCACATTGTCTTCGGCGGTCAAGGTCGGAAACAGATGGTAGGACTGAAAGATGAATCCGATGTGGTTGCGTCTGACCTCGGCGAGGGCCTCGGGATCGAGGTCCGCGATGGTGCGGCCGCGAACCCGGATCGTGCCTTCGCTCGGTGTCATCAGGCATCCCATGATCGAGAGCAGCGTCGTCTTGCCGCTTCCTGACGGGCCCATTAAAAGCACCAGCTCACCGCCCCTGAGCGATAGGCTCGCGCCTCTGAGCGCCTGTACCCGACTCGCGCCGTGGCCGAGAAACTTCACGACGCCGGCGGCGTCAAGAACCGCTTCGCTCATCGCGCCAGCACCATGGCGGGATCGATGCGCATGACCTTGACGATGGCGGCGATTGCGGATGCGACGCACATTGCTCCGGTCAACAGAAACAGCGCAAACGTCATTGCCGGCGTCACGACGACGGCGAGGGCGGAATCGGCGGTCATCGCGACAACGATGGAGCTGATGGCTGCAGCGCCGCAGAATCCGATGATTGCGCTGAGCAGCGCCTGCCAGACGATTACCGTGTAAATGTAGGCGCCGGACGAGCCGATGGCGCGCAGCGTTGCGAATTCGCTCAAATGATCCTTGGTGCTCGCGTATAGTGTCTGTGCGACGATGACGGTGCCGACGATCAGGCCGAGCAGCGCGCCGGCAAACAACGCGGCGCCGGCGCCGGTGCCGAACAGCCAGAAGTTGCGGCTTCGGCTGCGAAATTCGGCCGCGGTCAGAACCTCGACATCGGAGAGACTTTCGCGCAATTGCCGCTGCACCTTGCCGGCATCGGCATCGCGGTTGACGCGCACGAGGAAATAGGAGGCCTTGTTGGCCGCCGTTCCGGTGTAGGCCCGCGCGCGATCGACGCCGGCAAATACGTAAGGTGTCGTCGTGAACGAGCGGATGCCCCTGGTCACCGCCGCAACCTCGATCCTCTGGTCGCGAATTTCCGCGCTGGCGCCGGTCGCGTTGACGCCGAGCCGCTCGAAATAGGACTGGTCGATTGCCACCGCCCCGGGGATCGACAGGTCTTCGACGCGGCCGCCGGCTACATTCCAGGGGCGCAGTCCGTATCCCTGCAGCTCGGAGCCGACAATGAAGACGGGCGTCGTGGTGCCGCTCGGCAATCGCCACTGCGCGTAGCCGATCACGAGCGGAGCTGCTTCGGCGACACCGTCGACCGCAAGCGCCCGAAAGCGCTGCCGGTCATCCAGCAACGAGGGATCCTCGAAACATTTGGTGCCGGCCGGCATGATCCAGAGATCGGCGGGCGAATGATCGATCATCGTGGTGACCATGCGCCTGAAGCCGACATAGAGCCCCGCCTGTACGGTCACCAGCACGATGGAGAATACGATTCCGACGATCGTTGCGATGAATCGAAGCCGGTCATGAAATAAATTTCGGTACGCGAGCCTGAACTTCAGCAATGACATGAGCGAGCCATCCGAATTTCACCCCATTTCATCTGCTTCAATGCCATGTGTTTACGCCAGTGCTGGCCTGAACAATTTGCGGATTGCAGTTATCGTCATGGTGGTGGCGGCGTACGCGGTCATCGCCTATCTGGGTTCGTCGCCGGCTTCCTCGTTCAAATCGATGACCCCCTACCGATGGCGGAGCATTCCGATCGTCGATCCGGATCGCTGGTTCGGCTTCGACATCTTCTGCGGCTTCCATGACACCTACCTCATATCGCTTCTATTCTTTCTCTCCGGGCTTTTTGTGTGGCGAAGTCTGGCGAGAAGCGGCAGTCGTGTCTTTTTGCCCGATCGCATCCTGCGCATCGGTATACCGTTTGCCCTGGCTGTCGGTGTGCTGATGCCGCTGGCGCATTACCCGTCTACCGGGTGACGGCCGTCGATTCGAGTCTTTCGGCCTAGTGGCAGCACTGGCTGGCATTGCCGTTCTGGCCCTCAGGCCCGCCCTGGTTCCTGTGGGTGCTGCTCGTCTTCGATATCGTCGCCGCGACGCTGCAATATGCCCTGCTGAGGCTTGCGATTTTCGCCAGCCTGAAGGCCGCAATCGCGTTTGTTGGCACCCTGTCGATGAGTTTATCCGTGGCGGCACTGCGTCGCATTGCGCCTGGGGCTGGATCGGCCGCTCACGTCGCGGACTGACCGCGTAGGGGATCCGTTGGCGGCGTCCCGGAGTGACGAAGAAGCTTCTTGGCAGCCGAATTCGAATTTACCGCTTCTTCAGCCGCATCGCCTCCGGTGTATCCGGCTGCGCCAGCGGGTGCGCCTTGGCAAATTCCGGCAGCGCCATCGCGGTTTCGAAGATTCGCTTCACCGTCGGCCAGCGGTCGAGGCGTATCTGCTGCGTCACCGCGACCGTGCAGTGGCCGACCATGCAGATGTCGGCCATGGTCGGCCTATCGCCGTGGCAAAATTTCCCGGTCTCTTTGCTGCCGGCGAGATGGCCTTCCAGCGCAGTGAGCGTCTCGATGATCCAGTGCCGCCGCCAGGCGGCCTGCTGCTCGTCGCGCAGATTGAGCTCGCGGTCGAGATAGCGGCGCACCCGCGGTGTCAGCAACGGATGGCCCTCGCAGGCCACCATCAGCGCCAGCGCCCGCACCCGTGCGCGGCCCGTGGCGTCCGAAGGGAGGATCGGCGGGGAGGGATATTTCTCCTCGAGATATTCCAGGATCGCGAGCGACTGGAACAGCGCGGTGCCGTCGTTCTCCACCAGCGCTGGCAACGCCATCTGCGGATTGATGCGGCGATACTCATCGGTGTGATGGGCATCGGAGTCGAGATCGACGAATACGACTTCGGCGGGCAGATCCTTCAGATTGAGCGCGATGCGCACCCGAAAACTTGCCAGCGATCGCCAGAAGGAGAAGAATTTCATGAGGGTTCCCCGCTTCTCTTCCCCATCCCCTTGAGGGTGGACACGATGTGGCAGCATCGCGGACGGATGAGGGATTCTCTCCGCGGAGGCGGACACCTCATCCGGCTCGCATCTGCCGATCCGAGCCACCTTCTCCCACAAGGGAAGAAGGGAAGGAAGGTGCTGCTAGCCGCTCGCCGCCTTCTTCCGCCAGGCGAGATGCACGGCGCAGGTGCAGCCAGGAGGATGCGAGGCCACATCATTCGCCGGCACGGCGGCCGGCGCCTGCGTCGGCATGGCTTCCTTCACGGCACGATCGGGGGCCGGTTGATCCTGCGCCGGGGTGTAGTTGAGGATCGGCGCGAGCCAGCGTTCGACCTCGGCTGCCGTCATGCCCTTGCGCGCGGCATAGTCCTCGACCTGGTCGCGCTCGATCTTGCCGACGCCGAAATAGAAGCTCTCGGGACTGCTGAAATAAAGCCCCGACACCGACGAGCCCGGCCACATCGCAAAGCTCTCCGTCAGCTTCACGCCGGCGGTGTTCTCGCCGTCGAGCAGGGCGAACAGTGTCTTCTTCTCGGTATGGTCGGGCTGCGCGGGATAGCCCGGAGCGGGGCGGATGCCCTGATATTTCTCGAGGATCAGCTCCGCAGGCGACAGCGCCTCGTCCGGCGCATAGCCCCAGAATTCCTTGCGCACCCGCTGGTGCATGCGCTCGGCAAAGGCCTCTGCAAGCCGGTCGCCCAGTGCCTTGCACAGGATCGAAGAGTAGTCGTCATTGGCGTTCTTGAAGCGGTCGGCCACCGCGTCCTCGCCGATTCCGGCGGTGACGACGAAGCCGCCGATATAGTCCGGCACACCGGACGAAGCGGGCGCGATGAAATCCGACAGCGCCGCATTGAAACGGCCCTCGCGCTTTATCAGTTGCTGGCGCAGCGTATGCAGCGTCGCGATCTTCCGCTTGCGGGGTTCATCGGCATAGAGCGCGATGTCGTCGCCTTCGGCATTGGCCGGCCAGAAGCCGATGGTGGCACGCGCCTTGAACCATTTCTCCTGGATGATGCGGTCCAGCATCTGGCGCGCATCGTCATAGAGCGAGCGCGCGGCCTCGCCGACCTTGGGATCGTCGAGGATAGCCGGGAAGCGGCCGGTCAATTCCCAGGTCTGGAAGAACGGCGTCCAGTCGATGCAGTCGGCGAGTTCTGCGAGGTCGTAATCGTCGAAGCTCCTGACGCCGAGGAACGCCGGCTTTTTCGGCGGCGCTTTCGCGAAATCAACCGGCACCGCATTGGCGCGAGCTGCTTCCAGCGTCAGCCGCTTCTTGTCGGCCTGGGCGCGGAAATGCGCCGCGGAAATCTTGGCGTGTTCGGCGCGGATGTCGGCGGCAAAGGCGTCCTTCTTGCCGGGCGACAGCAGCGAGGAGGCGACGCCAACGGCGCGGCTGGCATCATTGACATGCACCACCGGGCCGCGCTTGTAGTTCGGGTCGATCTTCACGGCGGTGTGCACGCGGCTGGTGGTGGCGCCGCCGATCAAAAGCGGCACCTTCATGCCCTGTCGTTCCATCTCCCCGGCGAGGAAACTCATCTCGTCGAGCGACGGCGTGATCAGGCCGGACAGGCCGATGATGTCGGCGCCTTCGGCCCTTGCCGTCTCGATGATTTTCGCGGCCGGCACCATCACGCCGAGGTCGATGACCTCGAAATTGTTGCACTGAAGCACGATGCCGACGATGTTCTTGCCAATGTCGTGGACGTCGCCCTTTACCGTGGCGAGGACGATCTTGCCGGCGGCGCTGCCGGCATCGCCGGTGATGCCGTTGGCGAGATTGCGCGCCTTCTCCTCTTCCATGAACGGCATGAGATAGGCGACAGCCTGCTTCATCACCCGTGCCGACTTCACCACCTGCGGCAAGAACATCTTTCCGTCGCCGAAGAGATCGCCGACGATGTTCATGCCGGCCATCAGCGGGCCTTCGATCACGCTGAGGGGACGATCTGCGACCTGCCGCGCCGCTTCGGTATCCTCCTCGATGAATTCGGTGATGCCGTGCACCAGCGCATGGGACAGCCGCTTCTCGACCGGCCATTCGCGCCAGGCCAGATCGGCTTCCTTGGCCTGCTTTTCCTGGCCGCGGAACTTCTCCGCCAGCGCCAGCAGCCGTTCGGAAGCGCCGGGATCGCGGTTGAGGATCACGTCCTCGCACACCTGGCGCAGCTCTGGGTCGATGTCGTCATAGACGATCATCTGGCCGGCATTGACGATACCCATGTCCATGCCGGCGTGGATGGCGTGATACAGGAACACCGAGTGCATGGCCTCGCGCACCGGCTCGTTGCCGCGGAACGAGAACGACAGGTTCGACACGCCGCCGGAGACATGCGCACCCGGTAGGTTCTGCCGGATCCAGCGCGTTGCCTCGATGAAGTCGACGCCGTAATTGTTGTGCTCTTCGAGACCGGTCGCGATCGCAAAAATGTTGGGATCAAAGATGATGTCTTCCGGCGGGAAATCGACCTGATTGACCAGGGTGTCGTAGGCGCGCTTGCAGATATCGGTCTTGCGGGCGAACGTGTCGGCCTGGCCCGCTTCGTCGAACGCCATCACCACGACGGCGGCGCCATGGCGGCGCGCGATCCTGGCCTCGTGGATGAATTTCTCCTCGCCTTCCTTCAGCGAGATCGAGTTCACCACCGGCTTGCCCTGCAGGCATTTCAGCCCGGCCTCGATCACGGCAAATTTCGAGGAGTCGACCATCACGGGCACGCGGGCGATGTCGGGCTCGGCGGCGACGAGATTGAGGAAGGTCACCATCGCCTTCTCGGAATCGAGCAGGCCCTCGTCCATGTTGACGTCGATGATCTGCGCGCCGTTCTCGACCTGGTCGCTCGCGACCTGTAGCGCGGCCGTGTAATCGCCTGATGTGATCAGCTTGCGGAAGCGCGCCGAGCCGGTGACGTTGGTGCGCTCGCCGACATTGACGAAGGGAATGGCCGGCGTCAGCGCGAACGGCTCGAGCCCGGAGAGGCGCAGCCGCGGTTCGATCACGGGCACGATGCGCGGCTTGTGCGGCGCGACGGCCGCGGTAATCGCCGCGATATGTTCCGGCGTGGTGCCGCAGCAGCCGCCGACGATGTTGACGAGGCCGTCGCGCGCGAACTCGCCGATCAGGCGCGCCATGTATTCCGGGCTCTCGTCGTACTGGCCGAATTCGTTGGGCAGGCCGGCATTCGGGTAGGCGCACACGAGGGTGTCGGCGACGCGGCCAATGTCCGCGATATGCGCGCGCAGATCTTCGGCGCCGAGTGCGCAGTTGAAGCCGATGGTGATGGGCCTCGCGTGCCGCACCGAATTCCAGAATGCTTCCGGCATCTGCCCGGAGAGCAGGCGGCCGGACTTGTCGGTGATGGTGCCGGACACCATCACGGGCACGTCGATGCCGCGTTCTTCGGTGATCTCCGAGATCGCATACAGCGCCGCCTTGGCGTTCAGCGTGTCGAAGATGGTTTCGACCAGCAAGAGATCGACACCGCCGTCGATCAGCCCCTTGATCTGCTCGCCATAGGCCTGGCGCAGATCGTCGAAGGTGACGGCGCGATAGCCGGGATTGGCAACGTCGGGCGAGATCGATGCGGTGCGGTTGGTCGGACCGATGGCGCCGGCGACGAAGCGCGCCTTGCCGTCCTCGGCGGATACGCGCTCGGCCGCGGCGCGCGCAAGCTTCGCGCCGTCGCGGTTGAGCTCGTAGGCGATGTCCGACATGCCGTAATCGGCCTGCGCGATCGCGGTCGAGGAGAAGGTGTTGGTGGCGACGATATCGGCGCCTGCGCGCAGGTACGCGGCGTGGATGTCCTCGATCGCCTTTGGCTGGGTGAGGATCAGCAAATCATTGTTGCCGCGGATGTCGCGGTGGAAATCCGCAAATCGCTCGCCGCGGAAGGCGGCCTCGTCGAATTGCAGGCCCTGGATCATGGTGCCCATGGCGCCGTCGAGCACGAGGATGCGCTCGCGCGCGGCGGCGAGCAGGGCGGTGCGCTTGGGAGAAAACGGTACTTTCATGGATCAGGCCGCCTTCGCCGCGCTCTTCGGGCGGATGCCGACCAGATGGGCGATCGCGAACACGAGATCGGCGCGGTTCATGGTGTAGAAATGGAAGGTGTCGACGCCGTGCTTCGCCAGTTTCTGTACCTGACCCGCGGCGACAGTGGCGGCGACGAGCTTGCGCGTCTCGGCGTCGTCGTCGAGCCCTTCGAACTTCTCTGCCAGCCAGTCGGGCACGGCGGTGCCGGCGCGGGTGACGAAGTTGCGCGCCTGCTTGAAATTGTGCATCGGCATGATGCCCGGCACGATCGGGATGTCGATGCCGCGGGAGCGCACGCGGTCGAGGTAACGCAGGTACAGGTCGTTGTCGAAGAAGACCTGGGTGATGGCGCGGGCGGCGCCGGCGTCCACCTTGGCCTTCAGCGTGTCGATATCGGCGTCGAAGTCACGCGCCTCGGGGTGCTTCTCGGGATAGGCCGATACCGACACCTCGATATCCGGATGGCGCTTCCTGATGCCGGCGACAAGCTCGGGCGAGGTCTTGTAGCCATCGGGATGGGCGACAAAGGGGGTGCCGATGCCGGTAGCGGGGTCGCCGCGCAGCGCCACGATGTGGCGGACGCCGACGTCATGATAGCGATCGACGATCTCGTCGATCTCGCCGCGCGAGGCCCCTACGCAGGTCAGGTGTGCGGCCGGGGTCAGCGGGGTCTCGGTGAGGATGCGGGCGATGGTCGAATGGGTGCGCTCGCGGGTCGAGCCGCCGGCGCCATAGGTCACCGAGACGAAATTGGGGGCAAGCGGCGCCAGGCGGTTGATCGTCTCCCAGAGATTGCGCTCCATCTCCTCCGTCTTGGGCGGAAAGAACTCGAACGAAATCTTGGGAGATTTGAGCAGGCGCTGCCCATCGGGCGCGGGAATGGCAAACTCGGTCATGACGCTCGAAAAACTCCGGCAAATGCGGACGAAGGGCC
>DASWVJ010000338.1:0-2595 GCA_036406295.1 Bradyrhizobium sp. | reverse complement strand
ATCTTCTCATAGAGGCGGATGCCGAAGGCGATGTTCTCGTAGATCGTCATCGGGAACGGCGTCGGCTTCTGGAACACCATGCCGACCCGCGCGCGCAGCAGATTGAGATCCAGCTTGGGGTCGAGGACGTTGGTGTTGTCGAGCATCAACTGCCCGGTGGCGCGCTGACCCGGATAGAGGTCGTACATCCGGTTGAAGATGCGCAGCAGCGTGGACTTGCCGCAGCCGGACGGGCCGATGAAGGCGGTGACGCGGTTGGTGCCGAGGGTCAGGTTGATGTTCTTCAGCGCGTGATTTTCGCCGTAATAGAAATTGAGGTTGCGCGCGGTCACCTTCGGCGCGGCCTCCGGCAAGGCGGCCTGCGCAGCGTGCCCGGCTGCGGTACTCACGGATACGGAAAGATCGTTCATTTTGCGGTCCTTTCGGCGCCGAGAATGCGCGCGCCAACGTTCAGGGCAAGCACGGTCAGGGTAATCAGCAACGCGCCGCTCCAGGCAAGTTCCTTCCAGTAGGCGTACGGGCTCTGCACGAAGTTGTTGATGGTCACCGGCAGGTTGGCCATCGTCTTGGTCAGATCGAGGCTGAAGAACTGGTTGGAGAGCGCGGTGAACAGCAGCGGCGCGGTCTCGCCGGCGACGCGCGCGGTGGCCAGCAGCACGCCGGTGATCAGCCCGGCGCGGGCGGCGCGGTAGGCGACCCTCTTGATGACCAGCGAGCGCGGCAGGCCAAGCGCGGAGGCCGCCTCGCGCAGCGGATTGGGCACCAGCAGCAGCATATCCTCGGTGGTGCGCACCACGACCGGGATGACGATCACGGCAAGCGCCAGCGCGCCCGCGATCGCCGAGAAGCCGCGCATCGGCACCACCACGGCGCCGTAGATGAACAGGCCGATGATGATCGAAGGCGCCGAAAGCAGGATGTCGTTGATGAAGCGGATCACCGAGGTGAGCTTGTCGTGCTTGCCGTATTCGGCGAGGTAGGTGCCGGCGAACAGGCCGAGCGGCGCACCGATACCCACGCCAAGCACCGTCATGATGATCGAGCCAACGATAGCGTTGAGCAGGCCGCCCTGGGTCGAGCCGGGCGGCGGCGTGTTTTCAGTGAAGAGTTGCACCGACATTCCCGCCAAGCCGTTGTAGAAGAGCGTGAACAGGATCAGGGCCAGCCAGGTGACGCCGAAGGCGGCGGCAGCCAGGCACAGCACGCGGATGATGATGTCGATGCGGCGGCGTCTGACGTAGATCGGATTCATGGCCTATTTCCCCGCCTTCCTTTCAAGCCGCAGCAGCATCAGCCGCGCGCAGGCGAGCACGATGAAGGTCAGCACGAACAGCAGGAGGCCGAGCAGGATCAGGCCCGACTGATGCAGGCCGTCGCTTTCGGCGAATTCGGAGGCGATCGCCGCCGAGATGGTGGTGCCCGGCGCGAAGATCGACGGATGGATGCGGAACGAGTTGCCGATGATGAAAGTGACCGCCATGGTCTCGCCGAGCGCGCGGCCCAGCGCCAGCATGATGCCGCCGATCACGCCGACGCGGGTGTAGGGGATCACGACGCTGCGGACCACCTCCCAGGTGGTGCAGCCGACGCCATAGGCGGCTTCCTTCAGCACCGGCGGCACGGTCTTGAACACGTCGACCGATATTGCCGTGATGAAGGGCAGCACCATGATGGCGAGGATCAGCGCGGCGTTGAACAGGCTGAGATAGGACGGAGGGCCTGCGAAGATGTCGCCCAGCACCGGCACGCCGTCGAAGATGCGGATCATGAAGGGCTGGAAGGTGTTGGCCAGGAACGGGCCGAGCACGAAGAAGCCCCACATGCCGTAGATGATCGAGGGGATGCCGGCGAGCAGTTCCACCGCGATGCCGATCGGGCGGCGCGCCCATTGCGGGCACAGTTCGGTAAGGAACACGGCGATGCCGATGCCGACGGGAATGGCGATCAGCATGGCGATGAAGGACGTGATCAGGGTGCCGTAGACCGGGCCGAGCGCACCCAGCACCGGCGGATCGGCCGACGGCGCCCAGCGCTGCGTCGTCAGGAAGGCAACACCGTATTCCTTCATCGCCGGCCAGGCGCCGATGATCAGGGAGATGATGATGCCGCCAAGGATGAGCAGGACCGAAATCGCGCTGGCGCGCGTGATCCAGTAGAAGGTGATGTCGCCGAGCTTGAAAGCGTTGAGGGCCTTGGCGCGATCGTAGGGGCCCGCTGCTTCCATCACGTCGCTCTGAACCGCCATTTCTGCCACGCCTGTCCCCTGTGTCGTTCAATGCGACCCGTCGTCAATCCGGGCGACGGTTTTTTCGACGATTGCCTGCGTCATTCCGCGATGGTCCGACCCGTCTACGCTCGCTAGCGAGCTTCGCCGGGCTGGAGTCTGCCGAAGCGCCGATGCGCGAAGGCGGAAGGACCAGACCCCAGATGCGCAATTGCGCATCGGGGAATCTTGAGATTCCGGGTCGCTCGTTTCACTCGCGCCCGGAATGACCGGGCGCGAGCGCTCGCCCGGTCAGCTCTTGATCTCAGACGACCAGGTCTTTTCGATCTGCTTCACGACCGAGTCGGGCATCGGGATGTAGTCGAGTTCCT
>DASWVJ010000337.1:0-4521 GCA_036406295.1 Bradyrhizobium sp. | reverse complement strand
TTGCCAGGCAGTTCTCCTGATTGGCGTCGCAGGCCATCAGGCAATTGGTTTCTTCGGTGGCGGATTGGTCCATCGCGGCAGCCGGGCCCGCGAAAAGCAGGAGTGTCAGTCCGAGGAGGCCGCGCTGCATTCGCTGCATGGGGTGTTCCTCCCTAAACCCGCCTAGAACGGCGTCCCCATCAGCTTCGACAGCCGCTCGATGGACAGATAACCGGCACGATAGGCCCACATGCCGATCGCGAAGATGATGCCTGATACCACCGTGGTCCAGATCAGCTTGCGGCCCATTCGCGCCATGATCGGAGCGCCGGGATCGGTGCCGGGCGCGCCCTCGCCGTCCTCATGCTGGCTGCGCACACCGAACGGCAGCGTCAGGAACAACGTCACCCACCAGAGGACGAAGTAGATCGCCAGTGCTGTTGAGATGCTGTAGGCCATCTCTGTTTCACGCCTGCTCGATTTCGACCAGCGCGCCGGAAAAATCCTTGGGGTGGAAGAACAGCACCGGCTTGCCGTGCGCACCGATCTTGGGCTGGCCGTCGCCAAGCACGCGGGCGCCTTCCTTGATGAGCTGGTCGCGCGAGGCGATGATGTCAACCACCTCGTAGCAGACATGATGGATGCCGCCGTCGGCGTTGCGCTCAACGAATTTCGCGATCGGCGAGGCCTCCCCGAGCGGCTCGATGAACTCGATCTTGGTATTGGGCAGCGTCACGAACACGGTCGTGACGCCATGCTCGGGCAGCGGCACGGCGTCCGAAATCTGCGCATTGAATGCCCCGCCGTAGATCTTCGCGGCTTGTTGCGCGTCCTTGACCGCGATCGCCACATGGTTGAGCCGGCCCAGCATGTCTCTCTCCCAAACGCCATCAATCACACTTCGAGGACATGGACGAAGCACAGCGGCTTCTTGCCCCACTCCTCGTTGACCGCCGCCCGCACCGCCCGCCGCACCGATTCCGCGAGCGCATCCGGGTCGCGGCGCCGAGCCCGCGGCAGGCCCTCGATGGTCGATACCACCACATCGAACACGATCTCGTCGAGCAGCTCGCCTTCGGCATTCTTCTCGGGGATGCCGATCAGATCAACCTCGGGATCGTCCGCGAGCTCGCCTTTTTCGGCCATGGCGATAGCGACGAAGACGCAGCCGGCAAAGCCCATCTTGCGCCGTTCGACCACTGCGCGCGACTTGGCGTCTTCCAGGATCGTACCGTCCTTGTAGAGGCGCCCGGCCGGCAGCTCGTCGATGATACCGGGGTCGCCCGGGCCGAGCTTGACGAGGTCGCCGTTGCGGCAGGTGATCACCCGCGGCACCCCTGCCGTACGCGCGAGCTTGGCATGCTCGGACAGGTGCAGCGCCTCGCCATGCACGGGGATCAGGATCTGCGGGCGGACCCAGGCGATGATGTCGCGCAGTTCGTCGCGGCGCGGGTGGCCGGAGACGTGCACGAGATGGGTACGGTCGGTAATGACCTCGACCCCTTGCGCAACGAGCCCGTTGATGATGCTGCCGACCGCCTTCTCGTTGCCGGGGATGGTGCGGGAAGAGAAGATCACGGTATCGCCCTTGTTGAGCGTGACCGCCGGATGGTCGTTGTTGGCGATGCGCGCCAGCGCCGCGCGCGGTTCGCCTTGGCTGCCCGTGCAAATTGCCAGCACCTTGTCCGGTGGGAAATGGCCATAGAAGTCCATGCCCCGAAAACCCTGTGTGCCGTCGAGATAGCCGCATTCGCGCGCCACCTGCACCACCCGCTCCATGGCGCGTCCGACCACGACGACCTCGCGGTCAGCGGCCTTGGCAGCATCGGCCACGGCTTTCACCCGCGCGACGTTGGAGGCAAAGGTCGTGACCGCCACCCGGCCCTTGGCCGATTTCACGAGGCCGGCAATGATCGTGGCGACTTCAGCCTCCGAGGGCGAGCGGCCTTCGCGCACCGCATTGGTGGAATCGCCGACCAGCGCCAGCACGCCGGCTTCGCCGAGTTCGCGCAGCCGCCTTTCATCCGTCGGCGGTCCCAGGATCGGCGTCGGATCGAGCTTCCAGTCGCCGGTGTGCAGCACGGTGCCGACCGTGGTGTGAATCGCCAGCGCATGCGATTCCGGGATCGAATGCGCGACCGGAATGAACTCGACATTGAACGGGCCGAGATCGATGCGCCCGCCCGACGGCACTACCGTCACCGGGATTTTCGGCGGATTGCGCTCGGCCTCGAGCTTGGCCTCGAACAACGACGCGGAAAATTGCGTGGCGTAGATTGGGCATTGCAGCTTCGGCCAGAGGTCGATGATGGCCCCGAAATGGTCCTCATGGGCGTGCGTCAGCACCAGGCCCATCAGGTTCTTGCGCTCCTTCACCAGAAAGCTGATGTCGGGCATGATCAGGTCGATGCCCGGCAGATGCTCCTCGTCGCCGAAGGAAACGCCGAGATCGACCGCAAGCCAGGCGCGCTGATGGCGGTTGCCGAGGCCATAGATCGATAGGTTCATGCCGATCTCGCCGACACCGCCGAGCGGCGCAAAGGTCAGTTCGTCCGGCCGTGCCATCAGGAGGCCCTCACGGAAGCTGCCGAGCCGAAATAGACCTCGCCCGCCGCCACCGGCACGCGCCTGCCCTCGGCGGTGCGGACGATCAGGCAGCCCACTTCGTCGATGGTATCGAAGATGCCTTCGATTGTGGCAGCGCCGGTGCTGATGGCGACCTTCTCCCCGAGCCCGGCTGCACGTTCGAGCCAAAGCCTGCGGATTTCGGCAAAGCCGCGGCCGTTGTCCCAGATACCGCGAAACTCGACCCAGGCGTCCGACAGCGCGCAGAACAACTCCTCGGCGCTGATTTGAATCCCCAGCGCCTGCAGCGACGTCGCCGGCGTGGGCGTGCCCTCCGGTGCCGCGACGACATTGGTGCCGATACCGACCACGACCGCAAGGCCCGCGGGAACTGCCTCCGCCTCGAGCAAAATGCCTGTGAGCTTTTGCCGCCCGGCGAGCACGTCATTCGGCCATTTCAGGGCAAACTTGAACGGATCGGCCCCGCCGGCCCGCAGCGTGGCTTCGACACTGACGGACCGCAGCGCCGCCTCCAGCGACAGCCCGGCGGCGAAGCCGAGCGTCGCTGCTACCGCGGGCGTCACATCGATCACTTCGAGGATGCTGCTGGCAAGATTGCCGCGTGGCGCGATCCAGGCGCGTTGCCGCCGCCCTCGCCCCGCCGTCTGCTCGGTCGTTACGAACCACATCGGCCCGCGCTCGCCGTCGCGCGCGCGCCGCATCGCCTCCGAATTGGTGGAGCCGGTCTGATCGAAGGCGGCGAGCCTGTAGCCCGCCGATTTAGCTCGGGGACCGAGCGTGATGGTCATCTTATGTTTTTGCGCATGATCTTCTCCGAAAACCGGTCTCCACTTTTCGGGATCATGCGCCCTAGAACAACGATTTCGCCGCGGCCGTTGCGACGCTGACCAGCGGCCCGGGATAAACGAAGTACAGGATGTTGAAGAGGCCAGCGACCGCCAACACCGTGCGCAACTCGATGCGCACCGGATCGAGCCTGCCGGCAGGCTCGTCGAAATACATCACCTTGACGATCGACAGATAGTAGAACGCGCCCACGACGCTGGTCAGCACGCCTATCACAGCGAGCGTGAACAGGTTGGCCTTGATCGCGGCGACAAAGACGTACCATTTGCCGAAAAAGCCCGCGAGCGGCGGGACCCCGGCGAGCGAGAACAGCAGCATCGCGAAGAAGAACGCGATCAGCGGATTGGTGCGCGACAGCCCGGCCAAATCCTTGATCTCCTCAACGGCCACGCCGTTCCGCTTCATGGCGATGATGAAAGCGAAGGAGCCGAGCGTCATCGCGACATAGATCGTGATGTAGATCAGCACGCCCTGCGCACCTTCGACGGTGCCGGCGGCAAGTCCCACCAGCGCGAAGCCCATATGGCCGATCGAGGAATAGGCCATCAGGCGCTTGATGTTGCGCTGGCCGATCGCGGCGAAGGAGCCGAGCAGCATCGATGCGATCGAGATGAAGACGACGATCTGCTGCCATTCGGCCACCAGTTCGCCGAACGGCCCGATCAGCACCCGCACGGTGAGTCCGATCGCCGCAATCTTCGGCGCCACCGAGAAGAACGCGGTCACCGGGGTAGGCGCGCCTTCGTAGACGTCGGGCGTCCACATGTGGAAGGGCACGGCCGACATCTTGAAGGCGAGCCCGGCCATCAGGAAGACGATGCCGATGATGAGGCCGACTGAAGGCGTGCCGTCGGCGGACAGGACCGTGGCGAGCCCCTCGAACGAGGTGGTGCCGGCGAAGCCGTAGATCATCGAGCTGCCGTAGAGCAGCATGCCCGAGGCGAGCGAACCGAGGACGAAATATTTCAGCCCCGCCTCGGTCGAGCGGACCGTGTCGCGCCGGAACGCCGCGACCACGTAGAGCGCCAGGCTCTGCAGCTCCAGCCCGACATAGAGCGAGATCAGGTGGTTGGCCGACTGCATCATCATCATGCCGAGCCCGGCCAGCAG
>DASWVJ010000336.1:0-12041 GCA_036406295.1 Bradyrhizobium sp. | reverse complement strand
ATCCGCGTCGTAGCCGAGCGAGCGCAACACCTCGTCGGTGTGGGCGCCAAGCGTGGGCGCCATGTGGTCGAGACGGCCGCCGCCGTGTTCGAGGCGAAACCCTGAGCCGGCGAAGCGCAGGCGGCCGTAGGGCGTGTCGATCTCCTGGATGGCGCCGCGTGCGCTCACCTGCGGATGGTCGATCACTTCCTCAATCTTCCAGATGCTGGCGCAGGGCGCGCCGGCAGCTTCCAGTATCTTCTCCCATTCGCGCGCGCCCTTCATCGCAAGCTTTTCCTCGATGATGGCACGCAGCGCAGGCTCGTTGTTCTGCCGCTCGAACCAGTCGGCAAAGCGCGGGTCCTCGAACGTGTCCTCGCAGCCGAGCGCGGTCATCAGCGCGCGGTATTGCTTCTCGGTGTTGACGGCGAGCAGGATATAGCCGTCGCCTGCCCTGAAGAGATTGGCGGTGGGCCGGCGGCTCACGGCCTGATTGCCGGAAAGCTGCTGACAATGTCCGGCGACGGAATAGTCCGCGATCTGTCCCGCCAGGAAAGCCAGCGTTGCCTCCAGCATGGAGACGTCGACCAATTGTCCCTTGCCAGTCTGGTTGCGCTGGAACAACGCGCTGGAAACACCGAAGGCGGCGGTGGCGCCCGACAGCACGTCGCACACCGCAAAACCGGCACGCGTCGGCCCGGTCTCGGCGTGGCCGGTGATCGCCATGATGCCGCTCATGGCCTGGATCTTGCCGTCATAACCCGCACCGAGCCGCTCCGGCCCGGTCTGCCCGAAGCCGCTGATGGCGCAATAGATCAGCCGCGGATTGACTTGCGACAGCGCGGCATAGCCGATGCCGCGCTTGTCCATCACGCCGGGGCGGAAATTTTCCATGACGACGTCGGCTTGCACGGCGAGCTGCTTCACGATCGCGATAGCTTCTGGCTTGGACAGATCGAGCGTCAGGCTGCGCTTGTTGCCGTTGATCGCCTGCCAGCCCGGCGCGAGCCCGCGCTCGGCCCATTCACGGCTCAACGGCGTGCGACGCATGTCCTCGCCCTCGCGCCGTTCCACCTTGATGACATCGGCCCCGAGCAGCGCCAGCTGATAGCTGGCATAGGGGCCGGCAAGCACCTGCGTGAAATCGAGGATCTTCACGCCTTCGAACGGTCGGGTCACCTCAAGCCTCTCCGCACCGGCACCTCGGCCCCAACGGCTCAGGCGGCGCGATTGCCGCGCGCGACTTCCTTTTGCCGGTCGAATTCGGCGCGGCGGCGCGCCAGCTCTTCCGCGCTCAGCTGCGCGACATTGTTGTAGTCGAGCTTCCAGGAGGCATCCTCACTCCAGCGCAGCGGCGACTGCATGGTGGTACGCGCCCCGACAGCGCTCTCCAGCAGGCGCAACGCCAGCTCGAGCGTGAACTCTTGCGACGATGCATCGTGCGGCTTGCCCGCGGAATTGCCGAGCGGGAAATCAGAGAACAGCAAGCGCGGCACGGCAGCGTGCTCGACTATATCCTTGGCGCATCCCATCACCACCGTGGCGATGCCATTGGCTTCGAGGTGGCGTGCGACGAGCGCGGTGGTCTGGTGACAGACCGGGCAGTTCGGCACCAATACGGCGACATCGACCTCGTCAGTGCGGCAGCGCGCGAGAATTTCGGGGGCATCGACGTCGATGGTAACGCGATGGCTGCGGTTGGTCGGCGCGCCGAAGAAGCGGGGCGCCACCTCGCCGATCCGTCCCATGGCTTGCGCCTTGATGAGCTGCGGCAGCGGAAACCAGGTGCCGCTGTCGGTGGCGGTGGTGTGCTTACGGTCATAGCCGATGTGGGAGATGCGAAGATCATGCGCGAGCGACGTGTCGCCGTCATAGACTTCGTAGAACTTGGCGCTGCCGTTATAGGCGGCGCCGGGGCCCTGATCGCCTTTCGCCGGATCGTAGGGCGCAGCTGTCGTAACAATGGTCACGCGCGATCGCGACAGCGGTTTTGTCAGCGGCTGGAACGGCGCGTCCGTATAGTGCGCCCAGCGGTATGGCGTGGTGTAGCCGATCGCGGCGTAATAATCCCGCGTCCGCTGCATATAGGGAATTGGAGTGTCATAATCAGGGGCGAAGCCGAATTCGTCGTCTTGCGGGACGGGCATGCTTCTCTCCGTGCTGCTCTAGCTTGTCGCTCAGCCTAGATTCCCGGCCAAACGCCTGCAATAGCGGCCAGGCAAAGCGGCGATGCAAATACGCGCCCCGCGCTCTCACCTCGCCCGGGTCAAAGCGAGCCAGATGCCGCCGCCGATCATGAAGCCGCCGGAGATGCGCGACACGAGACGGGTGCGGCGCGCGGAGAAGAACTTTCGGGCGCGGCCGGCAAGCAGGGCATAGACGGCATCCGTCATGACGGCCGTGACCATGAAAGTGACGCCGAGAAGCGCAACCTGCGGAAAGTGCGGCTGGCTCATGTCCATGAACTGCGGAATGAAGGCGCCGAAGAACACCAGCACTTTCGGGTTCGACAGCAGCACCAGAAATCCCTGCAGGAAGAAGCCGCCGCGCGGCGGCGCGGGTTTCTCGTCCACGCTGATGCCCTCGACGGGCGAGCGGATCAGCTTGATGCCGAGCCAGACGAGGTAAGCCGCGCCGGCAAAGCGCACCCAGTCGAACCAGTAGCCCATGGTCGCCATCAGCGAGGTCAGGCCGACCGCGACGACGCCGATGACGATGGCAAGCCCGGCCTGCGCGCCCGCGACATTGATCAGCGCAGCGCGCGTGCCATAGCGCAAGCCATTGGCGATCAAGAGACTGACGATCGGGCCGGGCAACAGCGCCAGCGCAACGCAGGCGACAACGAAGGCGAGATAGGCTTGCAGCGACATCATGACGGGGAACCTGCGGTGGGATCAGTACGCCCATTATGCATGTGGGTGGTGTCGATGGAAGCGGCGTTATCCTTACCTTCTCCACTTGTGGGATACACGCCGCTTCACCCTCATCGATTCCACAAAACGCGCCGCTTGACATGCAACCATCTGGTTGCCTATCATTCGCGGATGGATGAAGTCTTCAAGGCGCTGGCGGACCCGTCACGGCGGTCGCTGCTGGACCGGCTTCATGCTCGAAACGGCCAGACCCTGAGCGAGCTGTGCGACGGCCTTGCCATGACGCGGCAAGCGGTGACGAAGCATCTGGCCATCCTGGAGGAAGCGAACCTCGTCAGCACGCTCAGGCACGGCCGCGAGAAGCTGCACTATCTCAACCCGGTGCCGATCCATCAGATCGGCGAACGCTGGATCAGGAAATTCGAGCGCGCGAAACTCGTCGCGCTCAGCGAGTTGAAGAGAAGACTGGAAGCGGACGAGACTTGAGGAGTTGCGCTGATGGATATCAGCAAGTTCAAGCCGGCGATCGTCTACACGATCTATATAGCCTCCACGCCGGAGAAGGTGTGGCAGGCGCTGACGTCGGCGGAGTTCAGCCGCAAGTATTTTTCCGGCTTTGCGATCGAAGCCGATCTGAAAGCTGGTGGCGCCTTCATTGCGCGCGCCCCCGACGGCTCGGTGCATATCGACGGCAAGGTGATCGAATGCGATCCGCCGAACAAGCTGACCGTTACGTGGAACGTGAATTGGCCCGAGTTGGTCGAGAAGCTGGGGCCGACGCTCGTCACCTACGAGATCGAACCGGCCGGCCAGACCGTGAAGCTGACCATGCTGCAATCGCATGACCGACCGCTCAACGACGACATCCTATCCGGCGGCCGTCAGGGCTGGCCCGCCATCCTCTCCAGCCTGAAGAGCCTGCTGGAGACGGGCAGCGCAATGACGATCCCGATGAAACCGCCGGAGCGCATGCTCGCCGCGCTGAAGGCGATGGGGATCAAGACGCCGTAGGACTTGCTCGTCGTTCCAGGGTGCGCAGCGAACCCCGAGGCGCAATTGCGGACGAATTGGTTGGGGCCGACACATGTTAGTTCAGCGCAAGCAAGGGACATTGAACGGCACCGCGCTTTCGGCACTGGGAAAAGGGCACCGTATTTGGGGCGGGAACCTTAAAAGCGGCTTACGCCGCACGATGAGGCTTTTCGTCTTCACAAACTGAATTCCGTTCCGCTTCAAGAGCCTGCTGGAGACGAGAAACGCAATGACGATCCCGCCGCCGGCGCGCATGCTCGCCGCGCTGAAGGCGATGCGAATTTCGATGCTTCGGATCGCCCCGGAATGACGGCTGCTAGGCCGGCACTGGCGCAACGATGCGGCGGTAGAGGTGCCAGGTGGCGTGGCCGAGCACGGGCAGCGTCACCAGCAGGCCCAGGAAATACGGGATCGACGAGACGATCAGGAGCACCACGATCACCGCGGCCCAGCCGATCATGGGGATCGGGCTCGTCACCACCGCGCGCACGCTGGTCACCATGGCCGTGACAAAATCGACGTCGCGGTCGAGCAGCAGCGGGAACGACACTACCGTCAGGGAGAACAGGATCAGCGAGAGCGCTGCGCCCACCGCGTTGCCGATGGCCAGAAACAGCAGCCCCTCGCTGGTCGTGAGCACCACCGTAATGAATTGCTGCAGGCTGGAGAAGGAGGCGTTGATGCCGAGGATCAGCGCGATCAACAGCCGCACCTGGTACATCCAGATCACGAAGATGAAGAGCGTGACGAAGGCCATCCAGCCGATCTCGTGGCGCGAGCGCACGGTGGCCCAGACGGCGGCGAGCGTAACCTGCTCGCCTGTCTCGCGGCGCCGGCTCATCTCGTAGAGGCCGATCGCGACGAACGGGCCGATCAGGGCAAACCCCGCGGCCAGGGGATAGGCGAGATAGACCATGCCGAAGGCTGTGAGGCTGAGCACGATCAGGATGCCGCCCGCGGCATAGAGCGCGCCGAAAGTCAGCCCGAAGAGCGGCATGGCCTGGAAATCGCGCAAGCCCTGCGCCAAAGCCTCGGCGATGTCGGCCGCAGCGATCGGCCGCACCACCGGATCGGTCTTGCCGGAGATCGACATCGGCGCTTCCTCCCCAATTGTTGGAGGCATTGGTGCCGGGTAATCGGCGGGGCGTATTGATCCTGATCAAATGAACGTGCCCCCGGCGAGGAAGAACGCGTGCTACTTCCTGTTCCTGGAATCACGCTCCCCGACCAACGCGTCAAGCTCGTCCTGCTGCTGGGCAATGCGTTCCGCCGTCCGCTCCTCATTGGCAGCGCCTGACGATCCGGCTGCCTGCTCCATCAGCTGCCTGATGTTGTCGCGCAGGATGGCGATGCGGTTGTTGAGCTCCGGCAGCGACAGAAAACTGTAATCGTTCATGGTCGTGGCTCCTGGGAGCGAGAGGTTGGACACGTTACTTCGGGTCGATGACGCAGCGCAATTCTACCCCAGCGCCCGCAATTCCCGCCGCAGAACTTTTCCGGTGGCGGTCATCGGCAGCGTGTCGGCGAACTGCACAAAACGCGGATATTCGTGGGCGGCGAGCTGCACCTTGACAAATTCCTGGATCTCGCGCGCCAGCGCGTCGCCGGCGGCAAAGCCCGGACGCAGCACGATCCAGGCCTTGATCGATTCGGTACGGATCGGATCGGGAATGCCGACCACGGCAGCCATGGCCACCGCCGGATGCTTCATCAGCGTGTGCTCGATCTCGGACGGGCCGACGCGGTAACCAGCCGTAGTGATAACGTCGTCCTCGCGGCTGACGTACCAGAAATAGCCGTCCTCGTCCTGCACGCCGAGATCGCCGGTGAGCAGAAATTCGCCGGCGTATTTGCTCGCGGTCGCCTCCGGATTGCGCCAGTACTCGAGCATGGTGCAGGGACAGGGCTGGCGCACGCCGACGATGCCGCGCGTGCCCCGCGGCAGCTCCTCACCCTTGTCGTTGACGATGCGCACATCGAAGCCGGGCGTCGCCTTGCCCATCGCACCGGGGCGGATCGGAAACAAATTGGCGTTGCTGCCGATCACGAGATTACACTCGGTCTGGCCGAACACTTCGTGGGCATCGACGCCAAAGGTCTCGCGCACCCAGCCGAGCAATTCGCCGCCCAGCGACTCGCCGCCGGTGAAGATGCTGCGCAGCTTGACGCCGGGATGGCTGACGTTGGCCTGCCGCATCAATTTCAGCGCGGTCGGCGGCAGGAACACGTTGCGGATGCCGAGCGTCGCCATCAGCTCCATTGCCGCCTGCGGCTCGAATTTGCGGGCGCGATGGCCGACCATTGGGATGCCATGGTACCAGAACGTGAGCAGGCCGTTGATCAGGCCACCGATCCAGGCCCAGTCAGCCGGCGTCCACATGAGGTCGCCGGGGCGCGGCAGGAAGTTGTGGCACATCTCGACATTGGGCAGATGGCCGAGCACGACGCGATGAGCGTGCAGCGCGCCTTTCGGGTTACCTGTCGTGCCGGAGGTGTAGATGATGAGAGCAGGATCGTCGCATGACGTATCGACGGTGACGAAATCGGGCGAGGCCGCCTTCAGTGCGGTCCAGAACGATTGCGTGGCTGGCGGCGTCCTATCGCCGACGATATAGACATTCTTCAGCGTCGGCAGCCGGTCGCGAATCTTCACCAGCTTTTCCCAGCCGCCTTCATCGGTGACGATCGCTTTCGCTTCGGAATTCGACAGGCGGAATTCCAGCGCGTCCTCGCCGAACAGCGCAAACAGCGGAATGGAGATCATGCCGGAACGGAACGCCGCAAGATGGGCGATCGGCAATTCCAGGGATTGCGACAGGAACACCGCGACGCGGTCGCCACGCACGAGGCCATCGGCTTTCAGCACATTGGCGAAGCGGCGCGAGGCCTCCGCGACCTCGTCAAAGGAGGTGCGCGTGGTGCCGCCGTCCTCGTCGACATAGATCAGCGCCAGCCGGCCGGAGCCGTCGGCATGGCGGTCGCAGCAGGCGGTTGCAATGTTGAACCGCGCGGGGATGTCCCAGCGGAAATCCTTGTAGAGCTCGTCGTAGGTCTTGGCTTCGGTGAGCATGGCAGGTGCGGCGTCCATCCCTGTTCTTGGTCGTGGCCGGGCGTCTTCGCCGGGAAGGCGCGGCCATCGACGTTCTTGCTTCTTGGGGACAGTTTTAAAGACGTCAATGCCCGGCACAAGGCCGGGCATTGACGCAGCAGAGGTATCCGGGCGCGCGAGGAACCGGGAGAATGTCAGGCCGCCTGCCGCTCCATCGCCACTTCCGCCTGCAGGCTTGCGAGGTCGCGGTAGATGGATGCGACCGCAAGCACGCGACCGCCGCGCTTGTATCGCACCAGGCAATCCCTGTCCGCGATGCTTCCCTCAACGGCGATCGCGTCCCACTTCTCGGCATGGCCGACATAGTTGATGGGAACGTCGTAGTGCTGGCTCCAGAAGAACGGCGCGTCGTCAAAGACCTTGCGGTGCCCCAGCATGTTGCGCGCCGCAGCCTGCCCCTGGCGCTCTGCGACGACCCAGTGTTCGACGCGAATATTTTCCTGCGAATGCGGATCTGGCCAGCGCGCGATGTCGCCGGCGGCATAAATGCCAGGCGCACTGGTTTCGAGATACGCATTGACCGTGACGCCACGGTCGATCGCAAGCCCGGCCTTCTCGGCCAGCGATAGCCGCGGCCTGACGCCCACGCCGACGACCACGAGGTCGGACTCGATCGCGCCTCCGTTTTTCAGCGTCGCGCGCTTGCCTTCGATGTTAGTGACGGTGTCGCCGAGGTGGAAGACCACGCCGTGCTCCTCGTGCAGGCTGCGGACGAAATCGCCCATTTCGGGGCCGAGCACGCGTTCCATCGGCCGCTGCTCCAGCCCGACGACGTGGACCTCGATGTCCCGGTTGCGCAGGGACGCGGCGACTTCAAGCCCGATGAAGCTTGCGCCGATGACGAGCGCGCGCCGGGCGCCGCTGGCCGAGGCAATGATCGCGCGGCAGTCATCAAGCGTGCGCAACAGATGGACATGGGGTTGATTGACGCCGGGGATCGGCAGCCGCACCGGCTCGGCGCCGGTCGCCAGCAGCAGCCGGTCGAACGGCACGGTCGCTCCACCGGCAAGCGCGACGTTGCGCGCGCGGGGATCGATCGAGGCCACCTCGCTCTTGAGCCTCAGATCGATTGCCTGATCGGCATAAAAATCATCGCCCTTCAGCGGCAGCCAGTCTTCGGGCGCGTTGCCGGCCAGATAATCCTTCGACAGATTGGGCCGGTCCACGGGCGGCGACGTTTCACTGCTCAGCATCACGATGCTGCCGCGAAACTCCTGCCGCCGCAGCATCTCGGCGGCGGCAAATCCCGCGGCGCCGCCACCGATGATCACGATCCGGCCGGGCGCATCGACGGGGCCCCTCACCCGCGGCTTCGGCTGCTCACGCTTCTCGCGCACGAAAATCTTCCCGCCCTCGAGCTCGACCTTCCAGACCCCGAGCGCATTGAAGGCCGGGGCATGCGTCGCCTCACCGGTCCGCACATCGAAGCAGGCATGGTGCCATGGGCAGCGGATGGTCTCGCCATCGACAAGACCTTGGGCGAGCGGTCCGTGGTAATGGCTGCAATGGGCATCGAGGGCGAAGATGTCCGATCCCGATCGAATCAGGACGACCTCCTCCTCGCCGACATGGCCCAGCAGGGTGGCGCCGGAGAATTCAGACAGGGCGACGCCCTTGGTGAGGTCGGGTCCGGCAGGAGCCGTTTGTTGATCGGCCATGACTTCCTCCACTACTCCGCTCTGGCTCAGTCGACCATTCCCAGAAATTCCTGCCGGGTCAGCGCGTTATCTCGAAAGCAACCGAGCATGCGGCTGGTCACGAGATCGGTGTCCGGCTTGTGCACGCCGCGGGTGGTCATGCAATGATGCGACGCCTTGATGACGACGCCGACTCCCTGGGGCTTCAGGACATCGTTGATCGTGTTGGCAATCTGCGCGGTCATCTTCTCCTGAATCTGCAGGCGGCGAGCGTAGACATCAACCACGCGCGCCAGCTTGCTGATGCCGACCACGCGGCCGTTCGGAATGTAGGCCACCCAGGCCTGACCAATGATCGGCGCCATATGGTGCTCGCAGTGGCTCTCGAAACGGATACCGCGCAGCGCGATCATTTCATCGTAGCCTTCGATCTCCTCGAAGGTTTTTTCCAGTATCTCGGCCGGGTGCTGCTCGTAACCCGCAAAGAAGTCCTCGAATGAACGCGTCACGCGCGCCGGAGTTTCGACCAGGCCATCACGATCGGGATCGTCCCCCGTCCAGCGGATGATGGTCCGGACGGCGGCCTCGACCTCGGCCCGGGAAGGTTTCTGGGACGGCTGTTGGGCTGCTCTGGCACGATCGAGGGCGCGCACAATCTGGTTCATATCGGGGACCTTTCCGCTACGTTGTCTTCACGAGGCTGTGCCCCGTTGGATGCACCGTCGGAAGAAAGGTTCCCGGCCTCCGGGTCGAGGGATCAGCCCGTCAGCGCCGCCTTCACGAGGCCGCTGGCCTTGGCGAAATCCATTTGCCCGGCGTATTTGCCCTTGAGCACGCCGATCACCTTGCCCATGTCCTTAATCCCCGCCGCGCCGGTCTCGGCGATGACGGCGGAGATCGCCTTCTTCACTTCGTCCTCCGACATCTGCTTTGGCAAATACGCCGAGATGATCGCGATCTCCTCGCGCTCCTGGGCGGCGAGCTCGGCGCGGCCGCCCTTGTCGTAGAGCTCGACGGATTCCTGGCGCTGCTTGATCATCTTCTGGAACAGGCTGAGCAGGTCGGCGTCGGACAGCGGCGGCTTGCCCTGCCCGCGCGCGTCGATGTCGGCGTTCTTGATGGTCGAGTTCACCATGCGCAGCGTGGAGAGCTTGCGTTCCTCCTTGGCCTTCATGGCTTCCTTGACCGCGTTGTTGATGTCGTCGCGCAGCATCTTTCGTCCTCTTCCGGTTTTCTGGCCCTGATCTAGGCCGTTCGAGCCGCTGAAACAACTCTCTTGGTTGACGCGTTTTCTTCACGCGAACCAGCACCCACTTCGCTTGAAAACACTATGGTCCGCGAAGCCATTCGACCAGCGCCGCCGCGGTCGCCTCCGGCTGTTCCGGCTGCGGCAGGTGCCCGCAATTTGGAAGGATCACCAGCTTCGCGCCATGGATGCCGTCGGCCATCTCCCTGGACAGCGAGTTGGGGATGGTGTTGTCCTCGTCTCCCGTCAGCACCAGGGTCGGACATTTGATCCAGGCGAGCGAAGGGCGTGAATCGACGCGCCCGATCATGGCGGTCTGCTGGCGGACAAAGCCCTCCACGCCGACCTCCTCACCCATGTCGTGGACGAGCTGCCGCAAGGCGGCGTCATCGCGGCGCGAGGGATGCACGAAGCCGGGAAAGAGCTCGTCGAGCACGGCGCGATATTGGCCGCTCTTTGCGCGGGCCATCATGCCGCGGCGGCGCTCGGTGGCCTCCTCCGTGTCGGGTCGGGCCTGGGTATTGATCAATGCGAGCTTTGCCACCCGCTGCGGCGCCTGGCGCATGATCTCGAAGGCGATGTATCCGCCCATGGAATGTCCGGCGAGCGCAAAGCGCGGCGGCGCCTCGGCGAGGGTGCGCCGCGCAATGGCGCCCATATTGTCGTCGCGGATGTGGTTGGCGACCGTCACCGGGCCGAACCGCCACAGCGCCGGCACCACGGGCGCAAAAATCCGGGGCGAGGACACGAGGCCCGGGACGAGCAGGATAGGCATCGTGTCGTCCATGCGCGGCCTCCGGGCAATTTTCGGTCGTAAATCGGGGCGGTCGGGGAACTTCAGATTAAGACCGCGGAATTGACTGTCAAATATGCGGAAATCGCGTGTGAATCGGGCGCCAACGGCTTTGACGGGCGGGACGCGTCCCTCTATGTAGGGCGCTCATGACCACATCTGAAAATGCTCCCGCCTGGCCGGACCTCAAGCCGACCGCGCTGCTCGTGCTTGCCGATGGCACCGTGCTGGAAGGTTTCGGCCTCGGCGCAGAAGGACAGGCCGTCGGCGAAGTCTGCTTCAACACCGCGATGACCGGCTATGAGGAGATCCTGACCGATCCCTCCTATGCCGGGCAGATCATCACCTTTACCTTCCCGCATATCGGCAACGTCGGCACCAACGAGGAAGACATCGAGACGGTGAACATGGCGGCAACGCCCGGCGCGCGCGGCGTGATCCTGCGCAGCGCCATCACTGACCCCTCGAACTACCGCGCCACGCGCCATCTCGACCAATGGCTGAAGGCGCGCGGCATCATCGGGCTCTCCGGCATCGACACCCGCGCACTGACCGCGCTGATCCGCAGCAAGGGCATGCCCAATGCCGTGATCGCGCACTCGAAGGAGGGCAGGTTCGACCTGCACGGCCTGAAGGAAGAGGCGCGCGAATGGCCGGGCCTCGAGGGCATGGACCTTGTGCCGATGGTCACCTCCGGCCAACGCTTCACCTGGGACGAGACGCCCTGGGCGTGGGAAAAGGGTTTTGGCAGGCTGACCGAGCCGCAATTCAACGTCGTCGCCATCGACTACGGCATCAAGCGCAACATTTTGCGCCTGCTCGCCGGCGTCGGCTGCAAGGTGACGGTGGTGCCGGCCACGACCTCAGCCGAAGACATCCTGGCGATGAAGCCGGACGGCGTGTTCCTGTCGAACGGCCCCGGCGATCCCGCCGCGACCGGCAAATATGCCGTGCCGGTCATCCAGAAGGTGATCGACTCCGGCACGCCGACCTTCGGCATCTGCCTCGGCCACCAGATGCTCGGGCTCGCCGTCGGCGCCAAGACCAGGAAGATGCATCAGGGCCATCACGGCGCCAATCACCCGGTCAAGGACGAGACCACCGGCAAGGTCGAGATCACCTCGATGAACCACGGCTTTGCCGTCGACCAGTCGACGCTGCCGAAGGGCGCGACGCAGACCCATATATCGCTGTTCGACGGCTCCAATTGCGGCATCGCACTCGATGGCAAGCCGGTGTTTTCCGTGCAGTATCACCCGGAAGCCTCGCCCGGCCCGCGCGACTCGCATTATTTGTTCCAGCGCTTTGCCGACCTGATGCGGGCGAAGAAGAGCGCGTAGATCCGGAACGCTCGCGCTGACGTCGGGTTGAT
>DASWVJ010000335.1:0-2390 GCA_036406295.1 Bradyrhizobium sp. | reverse complement strand
ATCCGCTCACTTCAGCTTCAGCCCGATCACGCGCACCAGGCCGTCGGGCATCTGCTTGTAGCCTTCGAGCTTGGTCGTATGCGCGATCAGGATGCGGCGGTGATAGAGGTAGAGCAGGGGATTTTCCTCCAGCACGAGCCTTGTGAGCTTCTCGTAGATCGCCTTGCGCTGCGCCTGGTCGGTAACGAGGCGCGCGCCGTCGAGTGCTTTGTCGGCCTCGGCATTGGCCCAGGCGCTGTAGTTCTGCGGCGCGTCCTTGTGCATGAAGACGTAGGAATTGCCGTCGGGGTCGATGCGCCCGCTCCAGGCCAGCATGAAGGCCTGGTACTCGCCGGCCTCCGCCTGCTTCAGCGAGGTGGCGAACTCCGTCACCCTGATCTTCATGTCGAAGCCGGCTTCCGAAGCCATCGACTGGATCACCTGTGCAACGGCTTCCGTCTCTGCCCCCTTCGGCACCATGAAATCGACGGTAACCGGCGGCGTGACGCCGGCTTCCTTCAGGAGCGCCTTGGCCTTGGCCACGTCGCGCCCATGGATCGGGAAGGCCTTCTGGTAGTAGGGGTGATCGGGATTGACCCACTGGTTACCGGGCTTGAACTCGCCGTTGAACACGACCTGGTTGACCGCCTCGCGGTCGATCGACCAGTCGAGCGCCTGCCGCACCTTGGCGGACTGGCTGAGCGGCCCCTTGGCCTTGTCCTTGCCGATGTTGAGCGTCATGCCCTGATAGCCGAGTTCGATGGCGGTGGAGAGCTCCAGCCTCGAGTCAGAGCGCACGTCCTTGATGTCGGTTGCGAGCACGCGCTCGATCAGGTCGAGGCCGCCGGACTTCAGGTTGGCGAGACGCACGGTGGCGTCGACGATCGGCAGGAACACGATCTTGTCGATAAAGACATTGTCCTTGTTCCAGTAGTCGGCGAACCGCTCGCCCACGATCCGATCCTGCTGCACACGCTCCACGAACTTGTAGGGCCCGGCGCAGACCGGCTTGAGGCCGAACTTGTCGCCGGCTTCCTTCGCCGCCTTGGGTGACACCATCATGCCCGCGCGGTCGGTGAGCTGCGCGATCAGCGGGGAGAAGGGCGCTTTCAGCACCAGCTTGATGGTGAGGGGATCGACGACCTCCACGCGATCGACCGCGGCCAGCTCCGGCTTGCGGAACGAGCCCGGGAAGGTGAGGTGACGATCCAGCGAGAACTTTGCAGCTTCGGCATCAAGCGGCTCGCCATCATGGAATTTCACGCCGGGACGCAGCTTGATGACGACCTCCTTGCCGTCGTCCGACGTGGTGTGGGAGAGCGCGAGCTGCGGCACGATGTTGAGCTTTTCGTCGATGTCGAACAGCTTGTCGCAGAAGGCGGAGAAGACGATGCGCCCGACATAGGTGCGCGCCATCGTGGGATCGAGGATGTCTGGATCTTCGGCGAGCCCGATCCGGAGCGTGGTCTGGGCGGTTGCCTGAAATGACAGCAGCAGCGCTGCCGCGGTTATTGCCAAACGCAAAAGTCTCATCACACCGTCCCTCGTTCACGTCGCCGTTGGTTACGTTCCGACTATATCAACCCCTGCCTGTCCGGCTACTTCCGCTTTCGTACCGAACGCCGCGACCAATTTTTCGAGCGACGGCGAGAAGGCGCCGTCATGCGGCAGAATGGCCTCGGGCGGTGGCAGTTCCGCGGTGCGGTGGCAGGCCGTGGCGTGGCCTGCGGCATCTGCGAGAAGCGACGGCACCTCGGACCGGCAGCGCTCGATCGCATGGGGGCAGCGGGTGTGAAACCGGCAGCCGGACGGCGGATTGAGCGCGCTTGGCATCTCGCCTTCCAGGACAATACGGCCGCGTTTTGCGCGGGGCTTGGGCACGGGAATGGCCGACAGCAGCGCGCGGCTATAGGGATGACGCGGCGCGCTGAACAAGGCCTGCGCCTCCGCGGTCTCGACGATGGTGCCGAGATTCATGACGGCGACGCGGTCGGCGATGTGCTTCACTACGGCGAGATCGTGCGAGACGAAGATGTAAGCGAGTCCGAGAGTTCGCTGCAGGTCGCGCAGCAGGTTGAGGATTTGCGAACGGATCGAGACGTCGAGCGCTGAGACCGGCTCGTCGCAGATGATCAGTTTCGGTTCGACCGCGAGAGCGCGCGCAATGGCGATACGCTGGCGCTGGCCGCCCGAAAATTCGTGCGGATAGCGGCGGGCAAAGCGCGGCTCCAGTCCGACCTGCCGCAGCAGTTCCTCGACGCGCGCGCGGCGGCGCGAAGCCGGCACAAGGTCGTGCAGCACCAGCGGCTCGGTCAGGATCTGGCCGACGGTCATACGCGGATTGAGCGAGGCGTAGGGGTCCTGGAAGATGATCTGCGCGTTGCGGCGGAAGGCGCGCAGCTCGTCGGCAT
>DASWVJ010000334.1:0-9250 GCA_036406295.1 Bradyrhizobium sp. | reverse complement strand
CATCTCCTGCATGTAGCGCCGCGACAGCGCCTCCAGCTCACGACTGGAGATGGTCGAGAGATTGACGTTCACCCCACCCTTGGCACCGCCGTAGGGCAGACCGACCAACGCGCATTTCCAACTCATCCAGATCGCCAGCGCCGCCACCTCGCCGATATCGACCGATGGCGCAAAGCGGGTGCCGCCCTTGGTTGGCCCCATGGTGAGCAGGTGTTGCACGCGGTAGCCCTCGAACACCGACACTGTGCCGTCGTCGCGGTGGATCGGGCAGGATACCGTGATCGCGCGTTTCGGCATCAGGATACGGTCGCGCTCATCCATGGGGATTCCGAGGTGATTGGCGATGACGTTGAACTGGTTAACCGCCATCTCGAATACCGGGCCCGAATAGACCGTCATCGTCACCTCCCCGTCGAGACCGCCGGAAACCAAAACAGGTGCCCGGACGTTATGCATGCTGGCGAAGCTCTGGAACGGTCGTAGTCTCGTCTCATCCCCGTCTCAAGATACAAAGCCGGCAGGTTGCGATTTTTTTGGCGATCATCAGCGATAAGCGGTGCTAATGTATTGGCCCCGGGCGGGACCAACCTCAGCCCATGGAAGACGAATGCAGGCTCTCTTCATCGGACAGACCTATATCGACGTCACCTTCATTACCGACCACATGCCTGTTGGCGACGAGAAGTACGTCGCTGACGCCTATGCGGTATCGTTCGGCGGCAATGCGGTCACGGCAGCCTTCTGCTGCGCCAAGCTCGGCATCGAGCCGGACCTGATTGCGACCGTCGCCAATGACTGGCTGGGCCGAATGTTTCAGGACATGGCGACGAAATACGGCATCTCCATTCATCCACGCAAAGTCCAGACATCGTCGCTCTCCTTCATCATGCCCAAGGACGGCAAGCGCGCCATCGTGCGTTGCCGCGACGACCATCACATCCATCCCTTCCCGATCCTGAACCTCGCGGGCTGCCGCGTGCTGCATGTCGACGGCCACCAGCCCGACGCGGCAATCCATTACGCAAAACTATGCCGCGAGCAGGGCATCCTGACATCGCTGGACGGCGGCGGCCTGCGCAGCAATACGCAGGAGCTGCTGCAATTCATCGACGTCGCCATCGTCGCCGAGCGGTTGTGCGAGCAGATGGATATGACGCCGGATGCCATGATCCCTTATCTGAAGAGCCGCGGCTGCCGCATCGGCGGCGTCACCATGGGTGAACACGGCCTGCTCTGGTACGACGAGAAGGGCGCAGTGAAACGCCTGCCCGCGCTGCCGATCCCGCGCCATCGCGTGATCGACACCAACGGCGCCGGCGATGTCTTCCACGGCGCCTATGTCTATTCCTATCTCGCGCATCCCGAGAAGGACTGGCAGCACCATTTCGAGTTTGCGCGCGCCGCATCGACCTATAAAATCCAGAAGCTCGGCAACGAAGCGGGATTGCCGACGCCTGCCGACATCGAAGCCGTGAAACGGGAGTTCCAGGTCGCAGCCGAATAACACCGCACGGGAGACGGCATGGGGCGGGTATTCGTTGCCGGCAGCATCAACATGGATGTGGTGGCGACCGCGGAGCGTCACCCGAAGATCGGTGAGACCGTTGCGGGCACGCAAGTGCTCTACTTTCCCGGCGGCAAGGGCGCCAACCAGGCGGTGGCCGCGGCCAAGCAGGGCGTGCTGACAACATTGATCGCGCGGCTGGGCCAGGATGCGTTCGGCAAGGAGTTGCGGACATTCCTTGCCGCGCAGTCGATCGATCTGGGCCTGGTGAAGGACACTGCCGACATTCACACCGGCACCGCGATCATCACCGTTGCCAATGCGGACAACACGATTGTCGTTATTCCCGGAGCGAATGCGCTTGTGAGCGCTGCCGACGTTGCCGCAGCATCCCTCGCCAAAGGCGACGTCGCCGTCAGCCAGTTCGAAATTCCCCTGCCCGCGATATCGGCGTTCTTCCAGCGCGCCCGCGCCGCGGGAGCGACCACCATCCTCAACCCCGCGCCGGCGCGCGCGACCGGAGCTGAATTGCTCGATCTTGTCGATATCCTCGTGCTCAACGAAACCGAGCTAGGCTTCCTGACCCGCAGAGAACTTCACGACAGCGATGAGCCCCAATACTTCATCGAAGCCGCCCGATCGCTGAGCAGGAAAGACAAGAGCGTCTGTGTCACGCTCGGCCGCCGCGGCGTTATCGCGCTGGCCGGCGGCGAAGCCATGCTGATTCCCGGCCGCACTGTGAAGACCGTCGACACGACAGGCGCCGGCGACTGCTTCGTCGGCGCGCTCGCCGCGCAGCTGGCGGAAGGCAAAGCGATGCGCGATGCGCTGAGTTACGCCAATGTCGCCGCCTCGATCTCTGTGCAGCGGATGGGCGCGGCGCCCTCGATGCCAACGGCAAGCGAGGTACGCGCAGTCCTCTCCCCGGGTCGTTCCGGTGGCGAAAGCCGGGATCCGACGCCGGTTTAAAGGCGTTCGGCTTGCACATTTCTTGCCAATTGATCTCGATTTTGTCGTGACACGGCCCGCACAATCTCACTATAGAGCGTCAACTCCAAACATCGAATTGTACGAGAACCGAGCGTGGCAAAAGTGCAGGTGCAAGCGGCGGGCGGCATCGTGCTGCGACGGGAATTGCCGTGGCGCGTCGCCGTCGTGCGCCTTCGCAAGCGCGACGAGTGGGTGCTGCCGAAAGGCAAGCTCGATCCGGGCGAAACGCCGCGTGCGGCCGCCAGACGCGAGGTGCTGGAGGAAACCGGGCACAATGTGATCATGCGCGAATTTCTGGGAACGCTGGTCTACGAGTCCAATGGGCGCGCGAAGGTCGTGCATTACTGGAGCATGGAAGCCGGCAGCGAGCAGGTCCGCGAACTGATGAGCGACATCAGGGCGGTCGACTGGCTGTCGCTCAACGCCGCGGTCGACCGATTGTCGCGTGATCACGAGCGCGCGTTCCTCGAAGCGGTCGGCCCGCTCGCGATCAACGCTCACGCACGCCGGCTCAAGGCCAAAGCAACCTCCGCAAAAGAATCGGCCGCAGGCGCTTCGGCGGCGCGCAAGGGCCGGGATACCGTGGTCGTGCCGGAGCCCGCGCCGATTGCGCCGGCATTGGTCGAGCCACTGCCCGGTTTGACGGAGTCCCAGCCCGCGCCCGACATGGACGAGCGCAGCAACGCCTCAAGTGAAATGCCGGTGATAGGACCGCTCGCTGAAACCGAGGCGGCGCGCATGGGGGTCGAACCGGTTTTTTACCTGACCACGGACCCACGGCGCGCCGGCGAAGTGACCGAGTCGATCGGCGGCCGGCGGCGCAGCCTGGCGCAAAAGTTGCGTGGATGGTTCCGCCGAGCGTCCTAACGCGTGATGAGACCAGGTCGAAATGTAGCGGCAGTGGGAATTTCACCTTTCCCATCGGGAGAGGTGCAAACCGAGACCACCGGCGATCGATTGATCACAAGCCATCGTGCTCTAGCGCAGCGCACTCTTCAGATCGAACCCCGGATCACCCGCCTGCTCCGGGGTGATCGAGCCGCCCGCACCCAACAGGCGGCGGCCGAACATGTGGTCGCCGGCGCGGTTGACGGATTCGATGCCGAGCAGCTGGTTGCCCCTGTAGCAGAAGGCCGAGAACTGCCCCTGCGCGCGGTCGCCACGCACCACGACGCGGTCGTAACCGGTGGTGAGACCCGCCATCTGCAGCTTGTCCGGTCCCTGGTCGCTCCAGAACCAGGGCATGCCGTCATAGACCTCGTCCTTGCCGGTCAGCCGCGCGGCGACGCAGCGCGCATGATCGGTGGCGTTCTGCACGGACTCCAGCCGCAGCGAGCCGCCGAAACGCTTGCTGGCATAGAGCGCGCAATCGCCGATTGCGGAGATGTTGGGATCTGACGTCAGCAGACGATCGTTGACGATGATGCCGGACGCGACAGGAAGCTCCGCCTCCGCCGCGAGCTCGACATTGGGCAGCACGCCGACGCCGACCACGATGAGGTCGGCCGGGATGTGGCGGCCGTCGCTCAGGCTGACGCCGGTGACCTTCTTGCCGTCGCTCTCGATGCTGGTGACCTGCACGCCGAGATGAATGCGAATGCCCGCCGCCGTGTGGCGGAGCTGGAAGTATTCGGATATCTCCGCGGTCACCGCGCGCACCATGACGCGCGCGCCGAGTTCGACCACGTCGACCTCGAGCCCCTTGGCGCGGGCGGTCGCGGCGAATTCGAGGCCGATGAACCCGGCGCCGATCACCACCGCATGATGATGATTGGCCAAGCGGTCGCGCAGCGCCTGGCTCTCGTCGAGCGTGCGCAGGTAGCGCACGTCTTCGAGCGTGGCGTTGGGAAGATCGAGCAGGCGGTTGCGCGCACCGGTGGCGAGCACGAGATGGCCGTAGTCGAGCGATGCGCCCGATGCCAGCTTCAGCTTGCGCGCGGTGCGGTCAATCGCCGCGCCGCGATCGGCAATCAGCTCGATCTTCTGGTCATGGAAGAATTTTTCCGGCCGGAAGCTCAGGGTTTCCGGACCGCCGGTGCCCTTGAGATAAGCCTTCGACAAGGGCGGCCGCTGATACGGCAGATGGCCTTCGTCATTGACGAGCAGGATGCGCTCGGCAAAGCCGTCTTGCCGCAGCGACATTGCAAGCTGGAAGCCGGCGTGTCCCGCGCCGGCGATGACAACCGATCCCGTCATTGGCCAAGCCCAATCGCACGCCCAACCGAAAGGGCACAGGAACCACCCATGTCATCTCCTCCTCACCGATTTCGGTGCATGCCCGCTGCATCCCCGGATGACCGCAGGATGGCGGCATTTCTGGCATCAGAGTTTGAGGCAGCGCAAACGCCATGCCCTGCCCCGCGAGGGGTTCTTGCAGACTTCGCCGGGATTGTCACCCACCCCTTCCCGGACTTAAATGCGCGGCCAATTTCCGACACGGGACCTTTTCAGATGTCTGACGCAGCGCTGCTTTCGATCGACGGCCCAATCGCCACCATCACGCTGAACCGGCCAGAAGCCTTCAACTCGGTGAACCTCGCAATCGCGCAAAGGCTGGAACAACTCGGCGCCGAGGTCGAGGCCAATAGCGACATCAAGGTGCTGGTGATCCAGGGTGAAGGCCGCGCCTTCTCGGCCGGCGGTGACCTGCAAACGATCGGCGCAGCGGCGGAAGCCGATACCATCGCCCCTGTCGTCGGCGAGCTTCTCAAGCATTATCACGCTTTCATCGAGACAGTGCGGCGGATGCCGAAGATCGTGCTCTCCAGCGTGCACGGCTCGGCGGCCGGCGCCGGCATGGGGCTCGCCTTCGTCACCGATCTCTGCATTGCGGCCGAGGATGCGAAGTTCACGCCCGCCTACGCCAAGATCGGCGTATCGCCCGACGGCGGCAGCACGGTCGGCATGGTGGGCACGGTCGGCGTGCGCCGCGCCTTTCAGATCTTCCTGGCCGAAGACAGTTTTACCGCGCAGCAGGCTTATGACTGGGGGCTGGTCGCAAGGGTGGTTCCGGCGGACGAACTGAGGGCGGCTACCAAGAAATTCGCCGAGCGGCTGGCGCGCAATCCGCCGGCAGCGATCGGCGCCACCAAGGCGCTGCTCTATCAGGCCGCGACGACGCCGACGAAAGAGCAGCTGAATGCCGAGGAGAAGAACATCATCGACTGCATGCACTCAGAGGATTTCCGCATCGCCGTGAAGAAATTCACCAGCAAGTCGAAATGAGCGGGATGGTACCCTCGCGCTCCTTCATCTGCCTGCGCCATGGCGCGACCGACTGGAACCGGCAAGGGCTGTTCCAGGGCCGCACCGACAATCCGCTGAACGATGACGGCATCGCGCAGGCGCATGCGGCGGCGGAGAAATTGCGGACGGTCGCGCTCGCCCACGTCGTCTCGAGCCCCCTGCTCCGCGCGGTGCAGACTGCCGAGGTCATTGCCAACATCGCGTCCCGGACCGTCACGCTCGATCACGGGCTGATCGAACTCGATTTCGGCAGCTTTGAAGGACGGCCGGTGCGCGAGCTGATGATGCAGCACGGCAAGAACAGCGCCCAGGGGCTGGTCGACATGCTGCCCGCCGATTCCGAACCGTGGACCGACTGCGCCTCGCGCGCGATGCGCTGCGTGTCGATTTGGCTCGACCGCCATCCGCAGGACGAAATCCTGTTCGTCTGCCACGACGCCGTGATGCAATCGATGGCGCAGCAGCTGACCGGCAAATTCTTCAAAAATGGCCACGGCCGGCCGTTCCGCTTCACGCTGGCGAATGGTGCGTGGACAGTGGTCGAGGTCGGCTGAGCGCCGTCATCAACGCGCGAGTCGCTCCCTTCTCCCCTCGTGGGAGAATTCTGCCGCGACGACCCGCACCAGCTACTTCGACGCCGTGCGCGGCTCCAATCCGGCATCCTTGATCGCCGCGGCTGCGCGCGCGGAGGAGAGGAATTCGATCAATCGCTTACCGGCTTCTGCCTCGCTCGCGCCCGCCACCACGGCAGCCGAGAAGGTCTGGATGAACTGGATCTCCATGGGAAAGACGCCGGCAAGGTCCACGCCCTTGTCGTGCAGGATTTCGCTCACCGGCAGCACCGCAAGCTCCGCCTCTCCTGCTGACACCATGGCGGTGGCGCCTGCGCCGCGCGGTGTCACCTTGATGTTCATCTTGTCGGCGATGCCGAGCCGGGGAAACAATTCCTTCGTGAGCCAGATGCCGGAGGTGCTTGCGGGGACCGCCACGAGCTTTGCCTTTACGAGCGCCTGCTTGATCGCCTCGACCGTTCCGAGGTCCGGCTTTGCAGAGCCCGCCCGTACGGCCACACCAATTCCCACCGTTGCAAGATCCCTGTCCGTGCCGGCGGCAATCCGGTTTGCGGCGATCAGGCCGTCGAGGCCCTCGCGCGACAGGATCACGACGTCGGCCTTCTCGCCGCGGGCGAGTTGCGCGCCAATGGTCTGCGGCCCGTCGCCCTGCGAGGCGCCCGAGCCCGTCGTCACCTTGATGCCACTCGCCTGCTCGAATTCCGGCAGCAGCCGCTCATAGGCCGCGGAGAAGCCGCCCGAGATCAGGACTTTCATTTGTGCAGAGGCCCACTGCGGCCAGAAAAGCAGTGCGACGAGTGCTGCGGCGAGGATGCGCGACACGTTCACGGCCGGCCCGGCCCTCACGCGCCGTCCTTGCCGTTCTCGCGCATGAAATCGAAATCGCAGCCTTCGTCGGCCTGCAGGATTGTTTCGTTGAACAGCCAGGCGTAGCCACGCTTCGCCCAGTCCGGCGTCGTTGCCGGCGCCAGCGCGGTGTGGCGCTTCTTCAGCTCGGCCTCGTCGACCAGCAGATCGATGCGGCGTTTTGCGACGTCGAGGCGGATCATGTCGCCGTTCCTCACCAGCGCCAGCGGGCCGCCGACGGCGGACTCCGGGGTGATGTGCAGCACGATGGTGCCGAACGCGGTGCCGCTCATGCGCGCATCGGAAATGCGCACCATGTCCTTTACGCCAGCGCGCGCCAGTTTCTTCGGGATCGGCAGATAGCCCGCCTCCGGCATGCCCGGCGCGCCCTTGGGACCCGCGTTGCGCAGCACCAGCACGTCATCGGCGGTGACGTCGAGGTTGGGATCATCGACCCGCAGCGTCATGTCCTCGACGGATTCGAACACCACGGCGCGGCCGGTGTGTTGCAGCAACCTGTCGCTGGCCGCCGACTGCTTGATGACAGCGCCGCGCGGGGCAAGGTTGCCGTGCAGGATGGCGAGCGCGCCTTCCGGCTTGATCGGATTGGCCGTGCCGCGAATCGCGTCCTGGCCCGGCACTTCCTCGGCGCCGCCTGCGACTTCACGTAAAGTGGCGCCGGTGATGGTTTTTGCATCGAGATCAATGAGATCGCCGAGTTGCTTCATCAATTTCGGAACGCCGCCGGCGTGATGAAAATGCTCCATATAGTGATCGCCTGACGGCTTGAGATCGACCAGCACAGGCACCTCGCGCCCGAGCTTGTCGAAGGCGTCGAGATCGACCTTGTGCTTGGTGCGATGGGCGATCGCGGTGAGATGGATCAGCCCGTTGGTCGACCCGCCGATCGCCTGCAGCACCACCTGCGCATTGCGGAAGGACGATGCGGTGAGGAATTCGCTGGGCTTCGGCCCCTTCGCTTTGGCCATGGCGGCCGCGACGCGTCCGCTTGCTTCGGCCGAACGGAAGCGCTCGGCATGCGGCGCGGGGATGGTGGCGCTCATCGGCAGCGACAGGCCCAAAGCCTCGGTGATGCAGGCCATGGTGCTGGCAGTGCCCATCACCATGCAGGTGCCGACCGAGGGCGCAAGGCGGCCGTTGACGGCCTCGATCTCGTTGTCGTCAATCTCGCCGGCGCGGTACTTTGCCCACAGCCGCCGGCAATCGGTGCAGGCGCCCAGCACCTCGCCCTTGTGATGGCCGACCACCATCGGGCCGACGGGAATGACGACGGTGGGCAGATCGGCGCTGACGGCAGCCATGATCTGCGCCGGCAGCGTCTTGTCGCAGCCGCCGATCACCACCACCGCATCCATCGGCTGGGCACGGATCATCTCCTCCGTCTCCATCGCCATCAGGTTGCGCACATACATCGAGGTCGGGTGCGAAAAACTCTCGGCAATCGAGATGGTCGGGAACACCATGGGCATGGCGCCCGACAGCATCACGCCGCGCTTCACCGCTTCCAGGATCTGCGGCACGTTGCCGTGGCAGGGATTGTAGTCGCTGTAGGTGTTGGTGATGCCGACGATCGGGCGATCCAGCGCGTCGTCGGAATAGCCCATCGCCTTGATGAAGGCCTTGCGCAGGAACAGCGAAAACCCGGCATCGCCATAACTTGCCAATCCCTTGCGAAGCCCGTCGGTCATCTTTGTTTCCTTGTATTGGCGCTCACTAAAGGAGTGCGTACATTTGTTGTCAATGAAAGGAGGGTGCCCAACTCCAGTCATTCCGGGGCGATGCGAAGCATCGAACTCTGGGGCGCCCTTGCGCCCCCGAGAATCTCGATGTTCCCCGATGCGCAATTGCGCATCTGAGGTTCGGCTCTGCGAGCCGCCCCGGAACGACGGTGGGCTACTTCTTCCAGTCGATCACCCTGCTGTTGTCGCCATCGAACTCCATGCTGCAGAACGCGCCGCCCTGGTAGAAGTCGCCGACCGGGTCGGGCTTGAGCTTGGCCTGCTCGGCAAACGCATGCTCGCGGAAATCTTCGCCGCGGCCGGTCGGCCGATAGCCGAGGTCGTAGGCGCGG
>DASWVJ010000333.1:0-4997 GCA_036406295.1 Bradyrhizobium sp. | reverse complement strand
TGGCGATGGGGACCGCTATTGCCGCCTCGCAGGTGCTGGCGGTGGCAGGCCTCGCCGATCTCGGCAAGTCGATCTATCTGCAGCCGACTTTCTCCGCGCCGGTCCTGTTTCTCGGCGGCCTGCTGTTCGGCTACGGCATGGTGATGTCGAACGGCTGCGGCTCGCGTGCGCTGGTGCTGCTTGGGCGCGGCAATCTGCGCTCGCTCGTCGTCGTGATCATTCTGGCGATCTTTGCCCAGATGACGTTGAAGGGCCTGATCGCCCCACCGCGCATCGCGATGGTCGGCGCATCGCAAACTACCGCAGCGGCGAATTCGCTGCCGGCGCTGCTGGATTCGCTGGGCATTTCCGCCGTCGCCGCGCGCATGATGGCAGCGTCGGCACTGGCCGCCGCGCTGATCATCTTCGCTTTCGTCCATGCGCCGTTCCGGAAATCGCCGGGACAGATCGCAGCCGGCATTATCATGGGACTTCTCGTCGCCGCCGGCTGGTACGCAACCGGCTATCTCGGCGCGGACGATTTCAACCCGGTGCCGGTAACCTCGCTCACCTTCATCGCGCCGATCGCGGATGCGCTGCAATATGTCATGCTGTCGACGGGATCGACGCTCAATTTCGGCATCGTCACCGTCTTCGCGGTGTTTGCCGGCAGCCTCGTCACGGCGCTGCTGACGGGCCGTTTTCATCTCGAGGGTTATCATTCGCCGCGCCACATGCTGCGCTCCGCTGGCGGCGCGGCCCTGATGGGCACCGGCGGGGTGATGGCGTTCGGCTGTTCGATCGGGCAGGGGCTGACGGGACTATCGACGCTGTCGCTCGCCTCCTTCATCGCGGTCGCCGGCATTCTGATCGGCACCGCCGCCGGCCTGCGCGGCGCTTTGAAGGTTCAGCCGCTCGCCGCCTGACAATCACACCGCGCGGGTGACGATCCGTATCTCCGAATGCAGCGTGCGGTGCACGGGGCATTTGTCGGCGATCTCCATCAACCGCTTGCGCTGTTCGGCATCGAGCGCACCCTCGATCGATATGTCCCGCTCGATCTGGTCGAGCATGCCCTCGCGCGTTTCGCACTCCTCGCAGTCCTTCGCATGGATCTTGCTGTGCTTCAGCGTCACCGTGACGCGGTCGAGCGGCAGCGATTTGCGGTCGGCATACATGCGCATGGTCATGGAGGTGCAGGCCCCGAGGCCCGCCAGCAGGAAATCATAGGGGCCGGGACCGGTGTCCTGTCCGCCGGCGGCAATCGGCTCATCGGCGGTCAGATGGTGCGGGCCTACGGTCACGTTCTGCTGGAACCTGCCGAGGCGCGTCTCCTGCACGACGACGCGCCGCGGCGCTTCGCCGGGATCGGTCACGGATGCGGCCGGGAACGGCTCGATATAACGCTCCGCCCAGGCGGCGATCACGTCGGCGACATAGACGGAATCGCGGCGCTGGCTCAGAAGATGGTCGGCGCCCGCGAGCGACACGAAGCTCTTCGGATGTTTCGCCGCAACAAAGATATGCGTGGCGTTGTCGATGCCGACGGTGTCGTCAGTTGGCGAATGCATCACCAGCAGCGCCTTGTGCAGCTTGGCGATCTGTGCAGTGAGGCTCTGTTCGGCGACGTCGTCGAGGAATTCACGCTTGATACGGAAGGGACGGCCGGCGAGCGACACCTCGACTTCCCCGTGCCTGCGGATGTCCTCGATCCGTTCCTTGAACAGGCCGGTGACGTGTGCGGCATCGGAGGGAGCAGCGATGGTGACGACCGCCTTTGCTTCAGGAATTTGTCCCGCTGCCGCCAGGATGGCCGCGCCGCCGAGGCTGTGGCCGATCAGGACCGCAGGCGCACTTCGCGTTTGCCGCAGGTGATCGGCGGCGAGCACGAGATCGGCGACGTTCGACGAGAAGGTCGAATTGGCGAAATCACCTTCGCTCGAACCAAGTCCGGTGAAATCGAAGCGCAGCACCGCGATGCCCTTTGCCGCGAGCGCGGCGGCGATGCGCTTGGCTGCCAGCACGTCCTTGCTGCAGGTGAAGCAATGCGCGAACAGCGCGTAGGCCGTGATCGCGCCGTCGGGCAAGTCCAGCGCCGCGGCAAGCTGGTGGCCGCCGGTGCCCTCAAATTGAAATCGTTCGGTCGGCACGGCTCGTCCTCCATGTTGGTATTCGGCAGCCTGTGACCCTCATCCTGTGGGCGATTTCAGTCATTCATGCCGATGCATTGCCGAGTCATGCTTGGTGTCGCGCATGGTCGAATAAATGATCAGCGAGAGGAAGATCATGGCGCTGAGGTAATAGTAGAACCATTCCTCGTGGCCAATCGTCTTGAAGTATAGGGCGACTGCCGGCGCGGTGCCGCCGAACAGGGATACCGTGATCGCATAGGGTAGCCCGACACCAAGTGCGCGAACGTTGGTCGGGAACAGCTCCGCCTTCACGATCGCGTTGATCGAGGTGTAGCCGGCAACGAATAGCCAGGCGCCGCAGATCAGCAGGAAGGCGACCAAGGGCGACTTGGCCTCCTTCAGCAGGGTCAGGATCGGGACTGTCGCCAGCGTGCCGGCAATGCCGAAGAAGATCAGCAGCGGCTTGCGGCCGATGCGGTCGGAGATCGCGCCGTAGACCGGCTGCAGGATAGTAGCGAAGATCAGCGAGCCGAAAATGACCAGCGTGGTCTGGTCTTCGGTCAGGCCAACCGATAGCTTCACGAAAGTCTGCATGTAGGTGGTGAAGGTGTAGAACGCGGCGGTACCGCCGGCGGTGAGGCCGACGACAAGCAGCAACTCGCGCGGGTAGTTGAACAGGCCGCGCAGCGAACCGGACGGATTCACCACTTTCTTGGCCTCGATAAAGGCGTCGGTCTCCTGCAGGCTGCGCCGCATCACCGCAGCTACGATCGCAAGCATGGCGCCAATCGCGAAGGGAATGCGCCAGCCCCAGTCCTTCAGCTCTTCCGGCGTCAGGAAAACCTTCTGCAGCAGCAACAGCACGATGATGGCGGTGAGTTGTCCGCCGATCAGCGTGACGTACTGGAAGCTGGAATAGAAGCCGCGATGCCTGGGATCGGCGACTTCGCTGAGGTATGTGGCGCTGGCGCCATATTCGCCTCCGAGGCTCAAACCTTCGATGATGCGCGCCAGCGCAAGGATGGCAGGCGCTGCAAAGCCGATCGTCTCATGGGTCGGCGTCACCGCGATCATCAGCGAGCCGAAGCACATACAGACAACGGAGACGGTGAGTGACAGCCGGCGGCCATAGCGGTCGGCGATGAAGCCGAACAGCCAGCCGCCGAGCGGTCGCATCAGGAACGTCGCGGCAAACAGCACGGCGGCGTTGAACTGCTGGACGACGGGATCGCTCTGGGGAAAGAATTTTGGCGCGAAATACAGCGCAAAGGCCGTATAGGCGTAGAAGTCATACCATTCGACGAGGTTGCCGATGGAGCCGATGAAGATCGCCTTGATCCGCCGTTCGGCATCCATGAAGTCGATGCGATCGCTTCCGGGTTGCGCGACTTGGCTCGTCATGGCTGGCCTCCCGGGAGCGATCATCCGGTCATGGCGGTCAGGCTATCTCATTTTGCTGGCGTGATCTAACCCGTAGCTTCGCAGCGATCAGTTCGCGTTGCGGAAAAGCACCGGCAGCTTGCGCGGGCCGCGCACCGTGCCTTCCGACCACGCTACCTTGCCTGCAGGATCGAGGCGGAACTCCGGAATGCGCTTCAGCCATTCCTCGATGGCGACGATCATTTCCATGCGTGCGAGGTTGGAACCGACGCAGCGGTGGATGCCGAGGCCGAAGGCGGCATGACGGTTTTCCTTGCGATCGATCACCACCTTGTTTGCATCCGGAAACATCGCGGGATCGCGATTGGCGGCCGGGAACGATAGCAGCACCATGTTGTTTGCCTTGACCGGACAGCCGCTTATCGTGGTGTCCTTCATCACCTCGCGCGCCATCGTCACCGGCGAATAGGCGCGCAGGAATTCCTCGACCGCGGTAGGGATCAGTCCCGGTTCGCTGACGAGCCGTTCGCGATCCGACGGCGTCCTGGCGAGATGCCAGAGCGAGGCGCCGATCGCGCTCCAGGTCGTGTCGATGCCGGCGATCAACAGCAGGCGCAGCGACCCCAGCACGTGCCCATCCTCCAGCGGCTGGCCGTTCGGGCCCTTGGCGTTCATCAACGTAGTGATGAGATCGTCCTTCGGGTTCTTCTTGCGCTGCTCGATATGGCCGGCGAAGAACGCAGTCATCTCCTGTACCGCGCGCATCAGCGTCGCATCATCCTTGATGCCGACCTCGAGTATCTCGTGGATCCACTTGATGAAGAGGTCGCCGTCCTTTTCATTGATCCCGAGCATGTGGGCGATGGCGCGCACCGGGATGTGTTTTGTGTAGTGTTCGGCCGCGTCGCATTTGCCGTCGGCGATGAACTCGTCGATCAGCTCGTTGCAGATGGCGCGAACCCGCGGCTCCAGCTTCTTCATTGCGTCCGGCGTGAACGGCGGCAGCAGCAATTGCTTGGCCGGCTTGTGCTCCGGCGGATCGGAGGTGATCGGCGGCGCCTTGGCCGTGATCTCCGGCCGGATGTCGCGCACGATGACGCGGCGGGAGGAGAAATGCTCGGTGTCGTAGGCGATTTCCTTCACCGCCTGATAGGTGGTCGGCATGTAGCAGCCGAGGAAGCGCTCGGTGTGAACCACGGGGCTCGCCGTGCGCAGCTCCTCCCAGATCGGGAAGGGGTTTTCGGTCCAGCGCGGATCAGTGTGGTCGAAATCGTTGACCCAATCGGTCACCGGCGGATGTTCCGGCAGGTAGCTTGCAGAATCGGACATCAGGCGAAACCTCTACCTTGTTCGGTGGATACAGGTTGAGCTTGAGACAGAGGAAATCTATTCCTCGGTCACTTCGATCGCGAGTTCCGGACAGTTCGCTTTGGCGAGATACGCCTTGTCCTCGAGGCCATCAGGCACGGTGCCGTCTCCGACCTCATGCGCATTGCCGAATTCGTC
>DASWVJ010000332.1:0-2430 GCA_036406295.1 Bradyrhizobium sp. | reverse complement strand
CGCTTCACCGTGTCGATGAACAGCTCCTCCTTTGAATCGCGCAGTGCGAGATAGGCTTCGACGATGTCCTCGACGACATCGGCGACTTCGGCATAGGGCACCGCGGGGCCGATCAGCGTGCCCATCTGGGCCTGCTCGTCGGCGCGGCCGCCGATGGTGATCTGGTAGAACTCCTCGCCGTTCTTCTCGACGCCCAGGATACCGATATGGCCGACATGGTGATGGCCGCAGGCATTGATGCAGCCGGAGATGTTGATATGCAGCCGGCCAATCAGGTTCGCCGTATCGTGGTTGGCGAAGCGCCGCGTCAGTTCCTGCGCGATCGGGATCGAGCGCGCATTCGCCAGCGAGCAGTAATCCAGCCCCGGGCAGGCGATGATGTCGGAAACGAGGTTCACGTTCGGCGTAGCAAGGCCGATCTTGTCCAGCGCCTTCCACAGCGCCGGCAGATCGCGCTTCGCCACATGCGGCAGCGCCAGGTTCTGCTCATGGCCGACGCGGATTTCGCCGAAAGAATACTTGTCGGCGAGATCGGCGAGCGCATCCATCTGGTCGGCGGTGGCATCGCCCGGAGGACCGCCGATTGGCTTCAGCGAGATCGTGACGATGGAGTAGCCCTGCACCTTGTGGGTGAAGGCCGAATTCCTGCGCCAGCGCTCGAACAGCGGATCATGCGCCGCCTGCTTCAGCTCGTCCGGCATGTGCGGCAGCTTCTCGTACTTCGGATAGGTGAAGCGCGAGCGGATTTCCTCGATCGCGGAGTCCTCCACCGCAAGCGCGCTGTCGCGGATGTGCTGCCACTCCTCATCGACCGCCTTCGCGAACTTGTCGATGCCGAGCTCGTGGACGAGGATCTTGATGCGCGCCTTGTAGATGTTGTCGCGGCGGCCATACTGGTTGTAGGCACGCATGATCGCTTCGACATAGCTGAGGATGTCGCGGCGGTGCACGAACTGCTTGATGGTCTTGGCGATGAACGGCGTGCGGCCAAGCCCGCCGCCGACCAGCACCTCGAAACCGAGCTCGCCCTCATCGTTCTTGTAGAGGCGCAGGCCGATGTCATGGATCTTGATCGCGGCGCGGTCGTGCGCGGACGCGGTGATCGCGATCTTGAACTTGCGCGGCAGGAACGAGAATTCCGGATGCAGCGTGGTGTACTGGCGCAGCAGCTCCGACCAAAGGCGGGGATCGTCGACCTCACCCGGCGCGACGCCGGCCCACTGGTCGGAGGTGACGTTGCGGGTGTTGTTGCCCGAGGTCTGCATGGCGTGAATGCCGACCTCGGCGAGATCGGCCAGCGCATCGGGCAGTTCGGCCAGCTTGATCCAGTTGTACTGGATGTTCTGCCGCGTGGTGAAATGGCCGTAGCCGCGATCGTAGCGGCGCGCGATATGGGCCAGCCGCCGCAGCTGCTTTGAAGACAGCGTGCCATAGGGGATGGCGACGCGGAACATGTAGGCGTGCAGCTGCAGGTACACGCCGTTCTGCAGGCGCAGGAGCTTGAATTCGTCCTCGGTGAGCTCGCCGGAGAGCCGACGCTGCACCTGGTCGCGGAATTCGGAAACGCGCTCGTTGAGCAGCGTGCGGTCGAGTTCGTCGTATGCGTACATGGGAGCAAGAACCTTTATGCCGGGACCGGCAGCTCGATGGTGGTGCCCTTGAGACGAATGCGCTCGCGCAAGTTTCCGGGCAGCACCTCGCCGTCCTTCAGTTCGACCGGCGCGATATAGGAGCCCACGGCGCCAAGATCGTCACCGACCGCTTCGGCAAGCAGCTTGCGCGCGTCATCGGCGGTGCGGACGACGGCGGCGTCGGCAAAGTCGGTAGACCAGGCCTTCGTGCCGGTGCGCCAGATCACCACGCCATCGAAGGTGCGGTTCGCGGTCACCACCGAGGGGCCCGCGATCTTGATTTTTTGTTCCAGTGGAGAGGTCATTCGGCAGCTTCCAGCAGGTTGGAGATCACTTCATTGAGCTCGAAATTGCGCCATGGCGCGGAGTGCGCGACCACATCGCCGATGATGAGGATGGCGGGACCACCGTCGATACCGGCCACCAGTTCGGGCAGTTGATCGAGCGTGCCGACCGCAGCCCTGGCATCGGGCCGCGTCACCCGCGCGAACACGCCGACCGGCGTGCGCGGCGAGCGGCCTGCGGCCAGCATGCCGTCGCGGATCGTCGGCGCCGCGGTCATGCCCATATAGACCACGACCGTCATCTTCCTGTCGGTGAGGACCGACCAGTCGACGTTCTCGGCATCGCGCGCCTTGTGCGCGGTGAGGAAGGTGATGCGCAGCGCTTCCTGGCGATAGGTCAGCGGCGTCTCGAATTGCGAAGCTGCCCCCAGGCCGGCCGTGATGCCGGGGATGATGGAATAGCTCACGCCGGCAGCGCGCAGCACGTCGACCTCTTCGCCGCCGCGGCCGAAGAT
>DASWVJ010000331.1:0-4783 GCA_036406295.1 Bradyrhizobium sp. | reverse complement strand
GCGGTCGAGATCGTGCTGGATGTCCTCGACCGTGAGCGGGATCAGCGGCGGACAGCCATCGACCACGCAGCCGATCGCGACCCCGTGGCTCTCACCAAAGGTCGTGACGCGGAACATATGGCCGAAGGTGTTGAAGGACATGGGGTGCTACATACGTTGACAATTCGCAGTATCGTTGAATGTCAACGTCGTAACTCGCCCGGCAGCGAGGGTCAAATGACCTCTCGGCTCGTCATGGCCAAGCTTGACGGCTGATTGGGACGGCGTGCCAATGGCCCTTAACTATACTTCGTAAGACTTTCCTCGCCGAACACGTAAACCGCGCCCTGCTCGATGGCGAGGTCGGCCGCACTTTGCGGTGTCTCGTGGCCGAGCGCCACCATCAGCGCCCGGCAGGTGCCGCCATGGGCGACCGCGACGGTATCGGCCTTCAGTGAATCGTACCAGTCGCGCATCCGCAGCTGCACCGAGGCGTAGGTCTCGCCGCCCGGCGAGGACATCGTCCATTTTTGCGTGAGGCGCCTGGCGTAGAATTCCGGGTCCTTGGCCTGCATCTCCGACAGCGTCGAGCCTTCCCATTGGCCGTAGCCGATTTCGCGCAGGCGGTCGTCGAGTGTGTATCCGCCTGCCGGCAGGCCGAGTACTTCGCGCACAAAATCCATCGTCGAGCGCGCGCGGCCGAGCGGACTTGCGACATAGGCGAGATCGCGCTTGTCGCGTTCGGCGCGCGCGAACAGTTCGGCGAGAATGTTGCCGGCCTGGGCCGCCTGCTTGCGACCGAGCTCGTTGAGCGGAATGTCCTGCGTGCCCTGCAACCGGCCTTCCGCATTCCACGCCGTCTCGCCGTGGCGGATGTAATAGATCGTCGGCGCGGGCATGGCTTTAGGAAGGCTACTCCGCGGTACGCGAGATGTCGGGCGCGTCGGGATGCTTCATGCCGACGATGTGGTAGCCGCTGTCGACGTGATGCACCTCGCCGGTGACGCCGCGCGACATGTCGGAGAGCAGATAGAGCGCGCTGGCCCCGACCTCCTCCAGGCTCACGGTGCGCCGCAGCGGGGCGTTGTACTCGTTCCACTTCAACATGTAGCGGAAGTCGCCGATGCCGGCGGCGGCCAACGTCTTGATGGGACCCGCCGAGAGCGCGTTGACGCGGATATTGTCCTTGCCGAGATCAGCGGCGAGATAGCGCACGCTGGCTTCCAGCGCCGCCTTGGCGACGCCCATCACGTTGTAGTGCGGCATCCACTTTTCCGAGCCATAATAGGTCAGCGTCAGGATCGAACCGCCGCCCGTCATCAGCTTCTCCGCGCGCTGCGCGATCGCGGTCAGCGAGTAGCAGCTGATCAGCATGGTGTTGGTGAAGTTGTCAGCAGTGGTGTCGAGATAGCGGCCGTCGAGCTGGTCCTTGTCGGAGAAGGCGATGGCGTGCACCACGAAGTCGATCTTGCCCCATTGCCTGCCGAGCTCGGCAAAGACGGCGTCGATGGTGGCGGGATCAGTGACGTCGCAATGGCCGAGCAAAATGCCGCCGACCTCCTTCGCCAGCGGCTCGACCCGCTTCTTCAGCGCCTCGCCCTGAAAGGTCAGTGCGATCTCGGCGCCGGCGTCGTGGCATGCCTTGGCGATGCCCCAGGCGATGGAGCGGTTGTTGGCGACGCCGAGGATCACTCCCCGCTTGCCCTTCATCAGACCTGAACTTTGCGGCATCGGCTTCCCAGTCGGACTTGATCTGGCGTCAGGAGGTACACCAGCACTCTGCGGCGGGAAAGCCCAAATCGGCGCGTCACTAAGCTGTTCGCAGTTCGAACAATGGCCGGAATAGTTCCGTCTTTTGGGTGTTATGTTGGGAAAGCGCGTTTGCGCCGACGTCACCGGACCGCTTGAAGCATGAGCCCGTTTCGCCAGAGTGTCGAAGCCATGATCCCGGCGCTGCGCCGCTACGCGCGGGCGCTGGCACGCGATGCCGACATCGCCGATGATCTGGTGCAGGACACGCTGGTGCGGGCGCTGCGCTCGGAGAAGCTGTTTCTCGGCGGCGACGTGCGGAGCTGGCTCTACACGATCCTGACCAACCTCAACAAGAACCGGCGACGATCTCTTGCAAGGCGCCCGCAATTCATGCCGCTGCTCGACAACAATCCCGACGCCAGCGGCACGGAAGCGGAAGGCCGCGACATCGCGCGAGCGCTGGCGACACTGGTGGAGGAGCAGCGCGCGGTGCTGCTGCTCGTGATGCTCGAGGGCATGAGCTATCGCGAGGTCGCTGACATCCAGGGCGTGCCGATCGGCACCGTAATGTCACGGCTTGCCCGTGCGCGCGCCCACGTCAAAGCTGTTCTGGAAGGCGAGCGTACCGTGTTGCGTCGGGTCAAATAGCGGCAGGCCAATTGCATCGAAGAAAGATTTTGAGCAGGACTGGACAGAGACGACGACAATGACCGACCCCAAAATTCCCGTCACCGAAGACGAGCTTCATGCTTACGTCGACAACGAACTGCCGGCGGAGCGCCGCGGCGATGTCGAGGCGTGGCTGGCGGCGCGTCCCGAGGACGCGGCACGGGTGCAATCGTGGCGCGCGATGGCCGAGATGCTGCATGCCAGATACGATTCGGTCCTTGACGAGCCGGTGCCGAAGCGGCTCGAACTCGAGCAGCTGGCAGGCCCGCCGCGCCGCTGGGTCTATGGCGCGGTGGCGGCCGCGCTGGCCGCCTTCGTCGCCGGCGGCGGCATCGGCTGGATCGCGCATGGCGCATCGGCCACGCCCTCGGCATTCCAGAGCATCACGGGCGATGCGCTGGATGCGCACCGGCTCTATGTCGTGGAAGTGCGCCACCCCGTCGAAGTGCCCGGCGCCGAACGGGCCCATCTGCAGCAATGGCTGACGCGGCGTTGCGGATGGAAGGTGCACGCGCCTGAGCTCGACTCCGCAGGGCTGAAGCTGGTCGGCGGCCGGCTCCTGCCCGGACCGGCGGGGCCCGCGTCATTCCTGATGTATGAAGGGCCGTCGGGCGAGCGCTTTACGGTCTATGCCGCGAAGGCGACGGTGGAGACGACTCAGATGCGCTACGCCTCGCACGGCCGGGACAGCGCGCTGTTCTGGGCCGAACGCGGCGTCGGCTTCGTGGTGTCAGGCTCGGGCGACCGCGATCGCCTCACCCAGATCGCCAAGCTCGTCTATGACCAGAGCGAGAAGCTCGGCGGCTGAATCGCCCGGCGCGCGCGATCAGCGAATTGTTGCGCGCGTTGGGCGACATTTTTGCGGGATCAAGAAGATTGACGGCCGAATTGCGGCGCAGCGAATTGTCCAAATTTGGACATTGAATATCTGAAATCAGACCACCGACGCGTCTCATTATCGCACCGGATGATCACGAGAAAATGAGCAGCGCTCGATCCGCCGATCGGCGCAAGCGGCCTCGATCGGGGTTTGGTACCGCGCTGGTCCCCCTTTCGAGGCCGCACCCCTCTTTTGGGGGTCGACGCCAATCCGTTCGCGCAAACCTGCTGGCTCACGCGATCGAAGCGGGGCTCTTGCTTCACGTTCCTGCTTCGCGGAACCAGAAGGTCAGCCAATATCGCTGCGTGGATTGTACGGGTGTCCGTCGCGCCACTTCTGCATCAATTGCTCAAGTTCGCTGTCGTTCCCGTCAGGCAGGATAATTTTCGTGGTGACGAAGAGATCGCCGGTTCCGCCCGCTTTTGGCAGGCCCTTGCCCTTGAGGCGAAAGGTTCGCCCGCTGGAGGTGTTCTTCGGAATCGACAATTCCACCGCGCCGCCCAGTGTCGGCACGCGAACCTTGCCGCCGAGCACCGCCTCGTAAAGCGTGATCGGCAGGTCGACACGCAAATCGCTGCCATCGACCTTGAAGAAAGGATGAGGAGCGATGCTGACGGTGATGAGCACGTCGCCCGGCCGGTGGCCCGGCGCGGTCTCGCCCTGCCCCTTCAGCCGGATCTGCTGGCCCGCGGTGACGCCGGCGGGAATCCTGACGTTGAGCTCCTTGCCGGTAGGCAGCCGCACGCGCTTCTCGGCGCCCTGGACGGCGTCTTCGAGCGAGACGGTGAGCGAGGCATTGATGTCAAGGTCGAGCCCGATGCCGCCGGTATCGAATTCAAACTGACTGGCGCCGCCGCGCGCATTCCGGCCGGCCGAGCCACCGAACATGCTGTTGAGGATGTCCTCAAAGCTGCCTCCGCTCGTGCCGCCCGGACCGCCGCCGCTGCGGAAAGTATAGGTCTCGAAGCCGCCGGGGCCGGCGCGGCCGCGCGGATCGCCGCCTCCAAAGCCCTGGAAGCGCGGCTTGCCCTCGGCATCGATCTCGCCGCGGTCGAACTGCTTGCGCTTGTCCTCGTCGCCAAGGATTTCGTTGGCCGTACTGATCTCGGCAAAGCGCTCTGCGGCCTTCGGATCGCCCTTGTTGCTGTCGGGGTGATGCTTCTTGGCGAGCTTACGAAAAGCGCTCTTGATGGCCGCAGCGCTGGCGCTCCGCGGCACCCCCAAGACCTCATAGGGGTCGCGCATCCGTCAAATCTCCTTTCGGGGAATCGGGTCCGTCGGATTCGGACAGAATACCCATTTTGCCTTGATGTGGGGGCCAGTTGCATTTCTGCAACGGGCGGGCCGCCGGAATCAGCCCCGTCTCCATGGCTTTAGCGTATGTATCTCCCATCGGCCATGGCCAGCCTGGCAGGCCGCTCCCTGCAGCCAGCCTTCGGTACGGCCGTTGACATAGCTTGCCAGAAAATCCCGGCAAGTGCGCCCGTCGCCATCGGCATAGGC
>DASWVJ010000330.1:0-5591 GCA_036406295.1 Bradyrhizobium sp. | reverse complement strand
TGGTCTTCCCTGAGCTTTCCGATCAGTGCGACGACTTGCGCGGTGAGCTCCTTGTCAGCGATCGCAAGCTCCGGATCGGCGCAGATCACGAGGCTGGAGGTGGTGTTGGCGGCGAGGCAATCGAAATTCGCGTCCATCAGGATCGCGATCCGCTCCTGCGTTGCCTTGATCAGGCAGGCCTTGACGGAAGCAAAGGCCGCGGGCTGAACCGGCTGAGTGCCTAATATGCCGCAGCTCGAGTTGCGGCTCGTGATCCACTCCACGTTCTCGGCGATTGCCGCCCTGCGATCCGCAATACGGCTCAGGCGGGCTTCCGCCGCGCTGCCCAGTTTCGGCGTCAGCGCGTTGAGATCGGGGTCGCCGCAGAACAACTGCTCGGTAATATCCCGCACGTCGGCGCATTTGTTCTTGGCGAACAGCGCCAGCATCTCGGCTATCGGCCATTTCGCATCGGCCGGCGCAGTTTGCGCGAGGGCCGGCATGGTCCAGCCGAGCTGGAGCACGAGGAAAGCCGCCGCAATCGACCGCATCTCAATCCCTGCCCGGGCGTGCCAACGCAAATCTTAAGGCTGCACCCAGTGAGCAGCCGGCAGCAAATGGAGTTGGATAGGGTAGTTTGTCAATCCTCCGCGGCGGCGGCAATTCTGGCCGCAGGCGCTGCGCGCACCGGCAGGGTGGCGGGCTCTGCAGCCTGAGCTGCGATGCCGGAGAGCAGCGGCACAGGCTCGTATCGGCGGATGCCGTCGCGATCCATCACGAAGCTCGGTCGGTAATTCCTGATGTCGGCGTTCTCGATCATCGCCATGCGGCGGTTGTCGAGCGTCAGCCAGCGGCCGTCCAGCCGCGCCGCGGCCACGGCGTGGTCCTCGCCGCGGATAGTATCGCGCATGATCAGGATGCGCAGGTCGCCCGGTGCAATGCCGGCAAAACGAAGGGCGGCGAATTTTGCGATGGCGTAATCCTCGCAATCGCCGGCGCCCCGAAAAAAGCTGGCAAGCGGCGAGGCCCATACATCGGTCTCGCGATATTGCGCCTCGTCGCTCACGGAGCGGATGGCGAGGTTGATGGCGCGGTTGACCTCGCCGAGTTTCGCGCGGCCCTCGCGCACACGCGCGGCATCGACGATGGCGAGCAGTTGCAGCGCGGCCGGAGAGACGCAGCCCTCGCGATCGCCGTCGCACAGCGCAAGCTGCACCATGTCGTCATCGATGCGGCGCTGCAGGCCGAGCCATTTGTCGTGCAGGGTGCCCGCGGCGACCGCCGTGGCGGAGAGGCCGAACGGTTCGGCGGACTTTGCCGGCAGGTTCGGCGCGAAGGCGGCCAGCGTCTCGGCCTCGAGGCCGGACACCGATCCGAACCAGGCCAGGCTGCACGCAAGCATGGTCGCGCGCCACGCGCGCGATTGACCGAAGAACCCCATCTGACGCCCCATGTCCGGGCATCGGCGGGCTCGTTGGCCTCACGCGTGACCGGATCGTTTGACCGGGCGAGGATCGGCGGAGGTGCTTTGGATTGGCTTAAAGCCGACGAATCGGCGGACGAAATCGCGAAACAGGCTGAAATCGTCTTCAGCAAATTGCCGACAATTTTATCGAGCCGGAAGCTTAGCCGACCGGCTGATACCCCATAGGCATGGGGGTATCGTTGATTTTCGGTTAACGCCGCCAAAGGTACTGGCAGGCGCCTGATTTGTTAATCTGGATTACATTTTTAGCCTCGGAGCCGGTGCATGATCCGGCCGTACAAATACGGAATCAGCCGATCAAAGTAAAAATATCCTGAGATTTGCTTTGAATACGTTAGAACTAGTTTTGAATGGTTGAATGATATAGGAATCCGCCATATTTTTAGATCGGATTACTTTCGACGATCAAATTTATCCAAGTAAAACAGCTTCGTTTTTCGCTCTGCCAAATCAGCCTGCACAAGCAATGGGTGGTTTCGCCTAGCAGCCGTCAGTGGTATGCAAGATTAGGTTGCTGAATATTCTGTAAATATTAACTCCTTTTGCGGTGGCGCTTGAATTTCGTTTCCAAATTCGACGGCTTGCTACCTTTTACGGGAACTCACCCGAAGGCGCAGATGCATTCCGACACGGTGCATACCAAGGCACCGGCGGACGCCATCGTCGTCGAGGACGCCGATCTTCTCTTCAACGGCGACTTCAAGCGCGCCGGTGCCGATCTCGTCATCTCCAGGGACGACCGCGAACTGGTCCTGTCCGACTACTTCAAGGGCGGCAAGCACGCGCCACTCGCCTCCCCTGACGGCGCCTATCTCACCGGCAACATCGTCGACGCGCTGACCGGCCACGTCCAGATGGCGCAGGCCGATGGCAGCGCGGCCGCCGCCAAGATCATCGGTCACGTCACGAAGCTGAGTGGCAACGCCACCGTGATCCGCAACGGCGTGTCGATCATCCTGAACAATGGCGACAACGTCCATCAGGGCGACGTGGTCCAGTCCGGATCCAACTCGACGCTCGGCATCACCTTTGTCGACGGCTCCGTCTTCGGCCTGGGGTCGAACGCCAAGATGGTGCTGAACGAGATGGTCTACGACCCCAACGGGTCGAGCAATTCCTCGTTCCTCAGCCTCGTTCAGGGCACCATTTCCTTCGTCGCCGGCGCCACCGCCAAGCACGGCGACATGAAGGTCGATACCCCCGTTGCCACCATGGGCATCCGCGGCACCGCGGTGCTGGTGGAAATCGATTTCGAGGTAACGGTTCCCGGCAGCGCGCCGCCCGCGCGCTTCCAGGTGCTGGTCGAGCCGGACGGCACCACCGGCTCCTACGTGCTGCTCGACCGCGTGACGCTGGCTCCGATCGCGACCGTCAACCAGGCCGGCACGGTGACCACGGTCAGCGGCCAGGGCACGGTGTCGTTCCTTGCCTCCGCGCAATTGTCGCCGGAGGTGATGAAGCTGATCAGCGAGGTCTTCTCGCAGAAGTTCACCGACAACACCAATCCGAAGTCGAATACTCATTTCACGGACTCGCTGATTCCGGACAACACGTTTCCCGTGAAGTTTGCCGGCGGCGAGAACGGGACGGCCACGATTCGCATATTTGCCGCCACGGATGCGCCGGCCGGAGCGAACGTCCCTGTGCCGAAGTCGCTCGATCACATTCCAGGGCCGCCGAGCGTGGTCGCCTTCAACGCCGGTGTCGATGAGAGGACGCTCCTTACGGGCAGTTCGCTCGTCGACAGGGTGTCGAGCGTCGTCAGCTATGTCGATGTAAATGCCGGCGACGTTCCCTCCGTCCAGACGACATTCGATCATTTCAGCTACCGTGACGGCGCGGGCCACGATGTCACCTCCACGCTCACGGCAGCGCAGCGCAGCGCGATCGCCGCGGTTACAGTGCCGCTCGTCGTGGAGCAGGATCCCCAAGGCAAGAACTACGGTTCCGCGACCTGGACCTATAGCGTCCAGGATCACGCGCTGGACTTCCTCGCCGACGGCGAAACCCTGACGCTGACCTACATGGCGCGCGTCGACAACAATTTTTCGTTGAACAACGAATATGCGTTTGCGCCGATCACGATCACGATCATCGGCACCAACGACGCGCCGACGACCGCCAGCGTTCCGCAGATCGCTGCCATCAAGGAAATAGCCAGCCCGCAGGCGCATGACTCGACCACGTTGGACACTGCTGCCGGCACGGTATCGTTCAAGGACGCCGACCTCACAGACAAGCATGAGGCCAGCATCACAGATGATGTCGGTGCCGAAGGAACGACCACGGGCCTTGCGGATCACGATACGCTGCTCGGCTGGCTGTCCCTCGGTGCTTTCAGCGATTCTACCAACGGCGTGACGGGTTCGCAGGCCTGGTCGTTTTCGGCCGAGGATCATTATTTCGATTATCTCGCCGAAGGCGAGACGGTCACGCTCACCTACACCATCCAGGTCGACGACCATCATGGCGGCACCGTCACGCAGGACGTCGTAGTGACGGTCACCGGCAGCAACGACGCGCCGGAGCTTGCTGCCGATGTTTCCGGCGACCACGGGCTGCATGCCATTACCGAGCGGGAGAACGCCACCAACGACCCGTGCAATGACACCGCTGAGGGTTCGCTGACCTTCCGCGATGTCGATTTGAGCGATACGCACACGGTCAGCAGTTCGGCACCGGTCTTCGCCTGGCTGGATTCGAACGGCCACCCGCTGCCCCTGACGCTCTCGCAGACCTGCGTGCTGACGGCGGCCAGTACGTTCACGCTGACGCCGCATGACAGCACCGGCACCGGCTATGGTTCGATCGATTTCAGCTACAGCGCCAGCGACCACTATTTCGATTTCCTTGCCGAAGGCGAGACACTGACGATCACCTACGAGGTCACGATCACTGACGAACACCAGATGACTTCGACCCAGCCGGTGACGATCACCGTCACGGGCACCAATGACGCGCCGGTCGCGGTTGCGGACATCGACGCAGGCAATATCGTCGAGTCCGGGCACGACGCCTACGACAACGCCGTGCCGGGCGTTGCAACGACGACGGGCGATGTGCTTGCCAACGATACTGACGCCGATCTCACCGATACCCACGAAGTCATCGGAGTGGCCGCCGGTGCGGTCTCTGGCGACCTGTCGACCGGCGTTGGCACTGCGATCCACGGTACCTACGGCTGCCTGGTGCTCAACGCGGACGGGAGCTGGACCTACACGCTGGACAACGAGGACCCGGATACCAACGCCTTGCCCGAAGGCGCCCAGGTCAGCGACGTCTTCAGCTACACCCAGACCGATCATCATGGCGGCACCTCGACGACGACGCTCACGATCAACATCACGGGGACCAATGACGAGCCGGTGGCCAACGCCGCGCCGGTCGCCGCGACCGACGTGAACGGTACGCCGGTTGTCGAGCAGGGGGTCGATCCCGGCAATACGGCGTTCGCCGGCGTCGACACTGCGACCGGGAATGTCCTCACCAACGATTACGACGTCGATACCGGCGATACCAAGACCGTGCAGGGCGTCGCGAGCGGCACGGCTGACGGCCCGCTGACGGATCACGTTGGAGATACGGTGTACGGCACCTATGGCCACGTGACGATCGCCGCCAACGGTACTTGGACCTACACGCTGGACAATGACAACCCGGCGACGCAGGCGCTGACGCAGGATGAGCATGTCACCGACGTCTTCACCTATACCATGCACGACGCGCTCGGCTCGACGTCGTCGGCGACGCTGACGATCGACATCACCGGCACCAACGACGCGCCGACGGTGGCGGCGGCGCTGACCGTCAGTGCTGACGAAGGCGACGCCGCCTTCACCCGCGATCTGCTGAGCGGGGCTTCGGATGTCGACGACGGCGAGACCCTGACGCTGGCGGTTGCCGATGTGAACTACGCGGTCGATGGCGGAGCATCTTCGGCGGCGGCGCCGGCCGGCATCTCGATCGGGCCCGACGGGCATACGCTGAAGATCGATCCGACCAATCCGGCCTTCGATCACCTGGCGGAGGGCGAGCAGACCGTCATCGTGGTCTCCTACGATATCAAGGACGCGCACGGCGCGACGGTGCATCAGACCGAGACCGTCACCATCACCGGCACCAACGA
>DASWVJ010000329.1:0-6848 GCA_036406295.1 Bradyrhizobium sp. | reverse complement strand
GAGGTTCATCGGCTGGCGCTCAAGCGAGAAGTAGAGCGTCGTGACCATGATCACGGACGGCACGACGTTGACGAAGAAGATGGTCTGCCAGCCGTAATTTTCGGTGAGATAGCCGCCGATGGTCGGGCCGATCGCCGGCGCGAAGGTCACGGCCAGCGCGAACATGGCAAGCCCGATCGGCTGCTGCGCCTTCGGCAGCTTGACGAAGACGAGCGTGAACGCCATCGGAATCAGCACGCCGCCGAAAAATCCCTGAAAGGCGCGTAGGCCGATCATCGTCGGCAGGTCGGTGGCGAAGGCGCAGGCGACCGAGAAGACGGCAAACAGGCTCGCAAACCACAGCATGATGTTGCGGAAGGAAAACACCCGGCTGAGGTAATCGGTCAGCGGAATCACCACGATTTCGCCGATCAGGTAGGAGGTCGAGATCCAGGAGCCGTTGTCGACGCCGGTGCCGATGCCGCCTTCGATATTGAGCAGCGAGGCATTGGTGATCTGGATGTTCAGGATCGCCATGAACGCGCCGATCATGGCGGCGAGGATGGCGATCCATATGGTGGCGCTCGCCCGCTCGGATGCAGTGGCCGGTGCGGGGATCGCGCGTGGGACTGAGGTGGGGCCGGTGAGGGTGAGGCTGGACATGGCGTCACCTGTTTGAGGCGAGCTGCGGCGCTATGCCGCGAGGTTTCGCGGGCTGCAAGGCAGCCTTGGTCGCGGCCCTGGTTTGAATGCTGGGGATGACCGACATCCCCGGCCGCAGGTCGGCGTCGGCGCTGTCGAGCACGATCTTCACGGGGATGCGCTGCACCACCTTGGTGAAATTGCCCGTGGCGTTGTCCGGCGGCAGCAGGGCGAATTCCTGGCCGCTGGCCGGCGCGAGGCTGTCTACATGCCCGTGCACGGCCTTGCCCGGGAACATGTCGACCTCGATATCGACCACCTGGCCGGCGCGCACCTGGCCGAGCTGGGTCTCCTTGAAATTCGCGATGACATAGGCGCCGTTCGACGGCACCAGCGACATCAATTGCGTGCCGGCCTGGACGAATTGACCGACACGCAGGGTGCGGTTGCCGACCACGCCGTCGATCGGAGCGGTGATGGTCGTATAGGAAAGATTGAGCTCGGCCTGCCGCTGCAGCGCCTTGGCCCGCGCGTCGGTCGCGACGGCTTGCGCAAGCTCGGCCTTCAGGAGCTCGACCTGCTTTTGCGCCGAGGCAAGATTGGCCTTGTCGCGCTCGATGGCGGCAACCGCCGTATTGTCGCGCGCCTGCGCGTTCTGCGCATTCTGCACGCTGCCATAGCCCGTGGCGGCGAGGTCGGTGTAGCGCTTGTTCTCCTGGGCGGTGAAAACCCGCGCCGCTTGATCGACGTCCAGCGTAGCCTTGGCCGCATCGATCACGGCCTGCTGCACGTCGAGTTGGGCGTGCTTGCTCGCGACGGAAGCATCGGCGGCGGCGACATCGGCCTTGGCCTGATCGAGCGCGACCTTGAAGTCGCGGTCGTCGATCCGCGCCAGCATCTGGCCGGCTTTCACATGCTCGTTATCGCCGGCCAGGACCTGATTCAGATAACCCGAGACCTTCGGGGCGATCGTGGTGTTGTCGGCCTTCACATAGGCGTCATCGGTCGAGACCAGGAAGCGCCCCACAGTCCAGTAGTCCCAGCCATACCAGGATGCGGTGGCGAGCAGCGCGGCGGCCGTTCCGGCGATCAGTGTCCTGCGGATTCGATCCTTCCTTGACGGCTGTGCCTGCGGAAATGCAGCCGGGCTGGCGGAATCCGGCACCGGAGTCCTCAAGGCGGTTTCGGCCGGAAGCCGGTCGACGGTCTGGAGGGCGGTAGCCTGGGTGCTCATGGCGAGCTCCGTATTTTGGAAACTTGATGTTTTCCAAAATAGACCGCATATTGAGACTGTCAATGGAATGACAGGCATCATTCAAAGGCATGGCTCGCGATGGCGATCACGAAGACGGGAGTTCCGGTGAGCGAAGAACGGCGTGGCCGCGGCCGGCCGCAGGCCCGGCCGGATGACGAGACACGCGTGGTGATCCTCGAGGCGGCGCGGCAGGAATTCGCCGCAAGCGGCTATGCGGCGACCAGCATGGAAGGCGTGGCGCGGCGCGCCGGCGTCTCCACCAGGACGCTGTACCGCCTGATCCCGAACAAGGCCGCGCTGTTCGAGGGCATGATCACGGACCGGATCGACGGCTTCGTTTCGCGGGTGCGCCTGCGGGCATGCGACGGCTCCGACATCGAGGCGGCGCTGCGCGAGGCGCTGATCGTCTGCGGCGAATTGATCCTCGACGGCACGGTGATCGAGACGCAGCGAATGATCCTGGGCGAAAGTGAACAATTTCCCGAGATCGCGGAGCTGTTTTACAACAAGGCGATCAAGCGCACCGAGAGCACGCTGGCGAACTGGCTGAAGGCGCAGGCCGAGCGTGGCCTGATTTCGATCGACAACGCCACCGATGCCGCCGGCATGCTGCTCGGCATGCTCGCCTTCCAGCCGCAGCGTGCCGTGATGTTCGGCCACGCGCCGGCGCCCGGCCGCAAGGAGCTGGAGCGGCGCGCGCAGGCCGTTGTGAAATTGTTTCTGCATGGTTGCGCGCAATAGGGCGGCGCGGACGGATCAGAGATCCTTTTCCGCGAGCTCGCGAAACGCGTCGGGGACGGAGCGGGACGGGCCGAGCACGACGGACCCATATCCGACGGCCTCCCAGCCGTAGCGATCGCGGATCGTATCGATTGCGCGGTCGGCCGACCAGCGCGCCATTCCTCGCCTGCTGCCGGGCCGGCGTCGTTCATCCGGCAGGGCGAGCGGCAGTTCGAGCTGAAGGTCCCAGCAGGTCTCCAGATGCGACACGGAAATCGCGAGCAGCGAGATGAATCTCTCGTGCGAATGCTCCATCAGCACGCCGCGCACGAGCTCCTCGGCGATTTCGGCCAGGATCGCGGTCGCCGAGATCGGCGCATCGAGCGTGACAGAGCGGGTGACCGACCTGAGATCGGCGAAACGAACGCGCGCGGTTACCGTCCGTCCCGGCCGCGAGCTTCCGCGCAGGCGGGTGGCGACCCGGTCGGCAAGATGAAACAGCGCGGGCCGGAACACCTTCTCATCGGCCGTCTTCTTGCCGAGCGCCGACTGCGCTCCGGCCGAGTGCGCCCGGCGATGCGTCCTGATTTCCCGCGGATCGCGATTCCACGCCAGCGCCGACAGCTTGTCCGTGGCCGCGTGGCCGAGCAATGGTTCGAGCGACCATCCGGGCAGGCGCGCCAGCTGCCCGATGGTTTGGACGTTGATCCCGGCCAGCCGCGCCGTCGTGACGGGCCCCACGCCCCACATCAGCTCGACCGGCAGATCGTGGAGGAAAGCGAGTTCGCGAGCGGGGTCGACCACCACCAGCCCGTCGGGCTTGGCCACTTGCGAGGCGATCTTGGCCAGATGCTTGGTGCGCGCGACGCCGATCGAGATCGGCAGGCCAAGCTCCGTCCGCACACGGCGCCGGATGGCGTTTGCGATCTCGGCGGGTGGTCCGAACAGATGCGTACAGCCCGCAACGTCGGCAAAGGCCTCGTCGATTGAAATCCGCTCGACCAGCGGCGTGAAATCACCGAGTACGCCGATCGCCGCATCGCCCAGCCGCTGGTATTCGCTGAAATGTCCGCCGACAAAGATCAGTTGCGGACACAATTCGCGCGCCCGCCGTCCCGGCATGCCGCCGGCAACGCCGAACGCCTTGGCCTCGTATGACGCGGCGAGCACGACGCCGCCCCCGACCGCGATCGGCTTGCCGCGCAGTGACGGGTCCAGCAGTTGCTCGACGGAGGCGTAGAACGCGTCAAGATCCGCGTGGAGGATGGTGGCCGGATTGTTCATCCCCGTTCATCGCGTCGAGTGGAGAGCGCTTGCGCGATAAGAACAAAAATAGAACATTGAGTCAACGGCGCTTCGCACGTCAAAGGCGCGTTGGCGTTGAGAGACCCCGCAGCAGTTCTTGTAATCCGCGCGATTGATCTGCCACAACAATACGGCGCGGATCACAATGCAATCATGGCCAGGGGTGGCTGCGGGCGGTGCGGCCGCCTTCTTGGCGTGCCCAAATGCAGGACGATTTCAAGACTGGATGCAGGACGATTTGAAGACCGGGTCGGAACCACCGCCGTTGACGCGTTCGGAAGGCGCAGCGCAGCGGAACGGGCCGCTGCACGCCAGCCGCAACTCAGCCTTGCCGTATGCAACGGCCGTTGCCGCTGTGCTGGCCGTCTTCGCCGCGCGACTGGCGCTTGGTCCTGTTCTGGAAGGCCAGTCTCCCTACCTCTTCTTTCTTCCTGCGGTGCTTCTCGCCGCCGGCGTCGGTGGATTGGGCCCCGGCATCGTCGCCACGGGGCTCAGCCTTCCGCTCGTTTTCTTTCTGCTCGCCAGGTTTGGCGAGATCGGCCGGCCCGAGATTCTCAACGCCTCGATATTCGCGCTGATCGGGCTCGGCGCGACATGGATTGGTGAGCGGCTGCGACAGGCGAGGCAGCAGGCCACGATGCGTGAGGCTCATCTGCGGTCCATCCTCGACACTGTCCCCGAAGCCATGATCGTCATTGACGAGACGGGTATCATTCAGTCGTTCAGCTCTGCGGCCGAGATGATGTTCGGTCACGCAGCAAGCGAGACGGTCGGAAAAAACGTGAAGTTTCTGATGCCATCGCCGTTCCGGGAGGAACACGATGGCTACATCAAGCGCTACCTGGACACCGGAGAGCGTCGCATCGGAACCGACCGCGTGGTCACCGGACTGCGGAAAGACGGCACGACCTTCCCGATCGAACTGGCCGTCGGCGAGATGTGGTCGGGCAACCGGAGATTCTTCACCGGATTCATCCGTGACCTGACCGAGCGGCAAGAAACCGAGTCGCGCCTGCAAGTCTTGCAGTCGGAACTTATTCACATGTCGCGCCTCAGCGAGATGGGCGAGATGGCGTCCGCCATTGCCCACGAGATCAATCAGCCGCTGGCAGCAGTCGTCAACTATCTCAAGGGCTCGCGGCATTTGCTCAAGGGAGCCGATGAAACGCGTCTGCCGGTGGTCGAAGACGCGCTGGAACGGGCCGCCGCACAGGCGCTGCGGGCCGGCCAGATCATCCGGCGCCTGCGCGACTTCGTCAGCCGCGGCGAGAGCGAACAGCGGATCGAGAGCATGAACCGCCTCATCCAGGAAGCTGCGGCGCTGGCGCTGCTTGGCGCAAGGGAAAAGGGCGTGCGCGTGTCCTTCGATCTGGATCCGCAGATCGATCTCGTGTTCGCGGACAAGGTCCAGGTTCAGCAGGTGCTCGTCAACCTGATGCGCAATGCGATCGAGGCGATGGAACAGTCGAGCGAGCGCGAACTCCTGATCGGCACGAAGCCGGCTTGCGACGGCATGGTAGCCGTCCATGTCGACGATACCGGCTCCGGCATATCGGAGGAGATGGCGCTAAAGCTGTTTCAGCCATTCGCCTCGACAAAGGCGAACGGGATGGGCGTCGGCCTGTCGATCTCAAAGACCATCATCCAGGCACATCGCGGGCAAATTGAAGCCCTCCCGCGTCCGGGCGGCGGCACGATATTCCGTTTCACCTTGCCGGCAGCCGGAAAGGATGAGCTCATCGACCAATAGTATCGCACGTCGATGCGCCGCCCCGGCACGAAGCCGGGCTCTCCAGCCAGATCGCCCCGCTTGCCAAGGCCCTGCTTCAACCCATCGGATCGACAGACGATGCCGGTCGCACCATTTTCACCGGCATCGCCATCGAGGCTCGCTCGGCCCACGAAGCGGTCCAGTCGTCACATGCCAGGCTCGATCGGCTTCTCGATGGCCCCGCCGTTCTCGGCCCAGTCCTTGAAGGCGCCGAGGTTGTAGACGTTGGCGTAGCCCATGTCCTTGAGCACCTTGCCGCTCAGCGCCGACCGCCCGCCGGATGCGCAATAGAGGATGAGCGTCTTGTCCTTGGAAAAATTCTTGTCGTAATAAGGTGTCTCGGGATCGGCGCGGAATTCCAGCATGCCGCGGGAAACGTGGACGGCGCCCGCGACCTTGCCGCTCTTTTCCACTTCCGGAGCGTCGCGCACGTCGACGACGAGCGTGTTCCCCTTGGCCATCATTTCCCTTGCCTGCGCCGGTGTGATCCGCGGCACCGCCGCGTTGGCGGCTTCCATCATCTGCTTGACGCTCGTAGCCATAATCATCTCCTTGTGCTCGGTGGACAGTCAAAAATGAAATCGGTTCGATCAGTGCTGACTTGCAAAGGAATTGCGGCGCGGCCGGAAAGACAGGCATCAAACGGTGCAGAAATATTTCGGATGTAAGCCGTTACGGATCGCTATCAACATGCGATCGTCGCCTTCCGGTATGCCCTCGTTCTGATTTTGCCAGTTATTGAGCGGAACCGAGAGTGTGCTGCAACCGATTTAGAAGCCGCGGCGGGATGGCCGAACCCGTCGTCTAGCGGGAGCGTTTCGGCAACTTCGGCAGTCTGCTTGGATCGAACTTTGACATGCCTATGTTCGCTTCCGGCTTGGGTAGCTGCTCTTCCTGGAAAATGAGAGTTCCCTCAAGAAGCACTCCGGGGAACTGCTCCGCGGTGCCAACGTAATGGCCTGTCTTGCCGAGGCAGGTCCCTTCGAGCTTCAACCGCAGGTCATCATGGCTGCCGAAGACCGTGGGCCATGCTCCTTCGCCGTGCCTCTTGGTTGTAACCGTCGCGGTAAATCGGTCGCCATCGACTTGGCAGGTGCCGTCGTAATTCATGATGCCATCACGACCCCAGATCCGGCCGTTCGCCAGGTGCACGAGGCCGGTACCTTCGCCCTGCGG
>DASWVJ010000328.1:0-3191 GCA_036406295.1 Bradyrhizobium sp. | reverse complement strand
TGCGCATCGTCGGCCTCGTCGAGGCGGCGGCGTTGTTTGCGAGCGAGGTGCTCAATCCCGGCGGCACCTTCCTGGCAAAGGTGTTCCAGAGCGGTGCCGACGCCGGGCTGCTTGCGCAATTGAAGCGCGATTTCGCCAGCGTCCGCCACGTGAAGCCGGCATCGAGCCGGCAGGATTCCTCCGAACGCTACGTGCTGGCGACGGGCTTTCGCGGTCAGCCGAGCCGCTGATCGCGCGCGTCCTGCGTCTCTTCGGTAGCTACCTTGACCGCCGCGCTCTCCTTCGCGCTGGCCTCGCCCTTTCGGCTGGAAATCTCGACCGCCCTGCGGCCGGAAATCTCGTGGCCGGCGTCATGTGGCATCTGCCAGAAGAACCAGGCCGATGTCGACGAGATGATCGAGACCGCAATGAAGGCCGGCGGGAACATCGTGGCGTCCAGTTCGGTGGCGTGACGCAGCAGCATCGTCGACTCCACCGAGAAGGCACCGATGGCGACGCCTGCCGAAAGCGCGAGCTGCTGGTTGACGCTCACCAGCGTGGTGGCGCGGCTCATCTGCGACCGCTCGACCTCGGCATAGGCGACGGTGTTGATCGCGGTGAATTCCAGCGAGCGGAAGAAGCCGCCGACCACCAGAATGATCATGATCAGCAGCAGCGGTGTGTGGATGGTGAACAGCGCGCAGGCTGCAAGGAAGACCGTGCTGATCAGGGCATTTGCGGTCATCATGTTGCGGAAGCCGAAGGTGCGGATGATCCGCGCGGCCAGCGTCTTCATCCCCATCGCGCCGACGGCGGAGGAAAAGGTCACGAGACCGGACTGGAATGGCGAGAGCCCGAAGCCGACCTGCATCAATAGCGGCAACAGGAACGGCAGGGCACCGATGCCGAGGCGGAACAGGAAGCCGCCGATGATGGCGGCGCGCAGCGTCGGCAGCCGCAGCATGGAGAAGTCGAGCACCGGCGAGCCGGTGCGCCGCGCGTGGATCACATAAAGCGTCATCGAGACCGATCCGACGCCGACCAGCGCCGCGACCACCGTCCACGGCAGCAAATTGAGGCCGGCGACCGACAGGCCGAAAGCGATGCCGGCAAGGCCGATGCCCGCGAGCACCAGGCCATAGAGATCGAACGGCTTGGGATCCTCGCTCTTGATCGGGTCGATGTATTTCAGCGCGAGAAAGATGCCGAGCAGCCCGATCGGGATGTTGATCAGGAATATCCAGTGCCAGGAAAAATAGGTGGTGATGAAGCCGCCCAGTGGCGGGCCGATCACGGGACCGATCAGCGCCGGTACCGTCACCCAGGCCATGGCGTTGACCAGCGCGCTCTTGTCGATCGAGCGCAGCAGCACGAGCCTTCCGACCGGCGTCATCATCGCGCCGCCGAGACCCTGCACGATGCGCGCGATCACGAAATGGGTGATCGACTGCGACAGCGCGCAGCCGATCGACCCTACCATGAAGACGCCGACGGCGATCGCAAACACCAGCCGCGGGCCGAAGCGGTCGGCAGTCCAGCCGCTCGCCGGAATGAACACCGCAAGCGACAGCAGATAGGACGTGATCGCCAGTTTCAGCGTCAGCGGGCTGGTGCCGATGTCGGCCGCGATCGCCGGCAGCGAGGTCGCAATGACCGTCGAGTCCATGTTCTCCATGAACAGGGCGGTGGCGACGATGAGCGGAATAAGGCGCTGCTTGTTCATGGCGAAAAGGGGCGAGAGGTCGGCAGGTCAGTTGGGGGCTGTATCATCCCGGTGTCATGGAGGCTATTGCGGAGGCCACCGGCATACCTAAATCCTGCGTGACGTGTTCCTCGCCGCCGGGAAAGCCTCTGGCCAGGGCCGCCCCGCAGGTCACAAAAACCTGTGCATGGCAGCCAAACGCTTTGATTCGGCGTGCGGCCATGCTAGGGACCAGCGTCAACCCCACCGATGGGCTTCGATTCGAGGGCCGGGCCGCAAGGCTCCGCCGAGGGCGACGCTCATTCCGTATTGTTTCGCGGCGCCGTGCCGCCGAAAGGAGTTGGCAATGGCTCTTGCCCGAGGCTCTAATCTTCAGGCCAACAACGCGATCCGCGAAGCCTTCACGTTCGACGACGTCCTGCTCAAACCCGGTCTTTCCGACGTCCTCCCTTCCGAAGTCGACATACGCTCCCACGTCACCCGGGCCATTCCCCTGAACATTCCGATCATGGCGTCCGCGATGGACACCGTGACGGAGGCGCGCATGGCGATCGCGATGGCGCAGGCCGGCGGCGTCGGCGTCATCCACCGCAATTTCGATCCTGAGGGCCAGGCCGCCCAGGTGCGGCAGGTCAAGAAGTACGAGTCCGGCATGGTGGTCAATCCGCTGACCATCACCCCCGACGCGACGCTTGCGGACGCACTGACCCTGATGAAGGACCACGGCATCTCCGGCATCCCGGTGGTGACCGGCGGCGCGGTCGGCAAGCCCGGCAAGCTGGTCGGCATCCTGACCAACCGCGACGTGCGGTTTGCAACCGATCCGCGCCAGAAGGTCTCCGAGCTGATGACGCACGAAAAGCTGGTCACCGTGCGCGAGAATGTCAGCCAGGACGAGGCAAAGCGGATGCTGCATCAGCACCGCATCGAGAAGCTGCTGGTGGTCGACGATCAGTATCGCTGCGTCGGCCTGATCACCGTGAAGGACATGGAAAAGGCGGTCGCCCATCCGCTTGCCTGCAAGGACGCCCAGGGCCGGCTTCGCGTTGCCGCCGCCACCACGGTGGGCGAGGGCGGTTTCGATCGCACCGAGCGGCTGATCGATGCCGGCGTCGATCTGGTGGTGGTGGATACCGCGCATGGCCATTCCGCACGCGTGCTGGACGCGGTCAACCGCATCAAGCGGCTTTCCAACGCCGTGCAGGTCATCGCCGGCAATATCGCGACGCAAGAAGGTGCGCAGGCGCTGATCGACGCCGGTGCCGATGCCATCAAGGTCGGCATCGGCCCCGGCTCGATCTGCACCACGCGCATCGTCGCCGGCGTCGGCGTGCCGCAGCTCACCGCGATCATGGATGCGGTGGAAGCTGCGAAGAAGGCCAACGTGTCCGTCATCGCCGACGGCGGCATCAAGTATTCCGGCGATCTTGCCAAGGCGCTCGCCGCCGGCGCCGATGTCGCGATGGTCGGTTCGCTGCTTGCCGGCACCGACGAGACGCCGGGCGAAGTG
>DASWVJ010000327.1:0-4279 GCA_036406295.1 Bradyrhizobium sp. | reverse complement strand
GGCATGAACGTCACCGTCGTGCACCTGCTGGACACGCTGATGGAGCGCCAGCTCGATGCGGTGGCCGGCGGCCTCTTGCGCAAGTCGCTGGAAGAGCGCGGCATGGTGTTCAAGATGCCGGCGCAGACCGAAGCGATCCTCGGCGAGGATCACGTCACCGGCGTGCGCTTCAAGGACGGCACGGAGCTGCCCGCCGACGTCGTCGTGATGGCGGTCGGCATCCGCCCCAATATCGAGCTGGCCAGGAAGGCGGGCCTCCATTGCGAGCGCGGCATCGTCGTCTCCGACACCATGCAGACCTATGACGGCCGCATCTACGCGGTCGGCGAATGCGTGCAGCACCGCCGCCAGACCTACGGCCTCGTCGCCCCGCTGTTCGATCAGGCCAGGGTCTGCGCCAACCATCTGGCGCTGAAGGGCTTTGCCACCTATGACGGCTCGGTGGTCTCCACCAAGCTGAAGGTGACCGGCATCGACCTGTTCTCGGCCGGCGACTTCGCGCCCGGGCCGGACAAGGAGGAGATCGTGCTGCAGGACGCCAACCGCGGCGTCTACAAGCGCATCATCCTGAAGGACAAGAAGATCGTCGGCGCCGTGCTCTACGGCGACACCGTCGACGGTCCCTGGTACTTCCAGCATCTGCGCGACGGCACCGACGTCTCGCATATGCGCGAGCGGCTGGTGTTCGGCGCGGCCAATCTCGGCGACGGCGGCACCGCCGGCCAGAACTCGGTCGCCGCGATGAGCGACGAGACCGAAATCTGCGGCTGCAACGGCGTTTGCAAGGGCGCGATCAAGAAGGCGATCATCGAGAAGAAGCTGTTCACGCTGGACGACGTGCGCGCCCATACCAAGGCCTCCTCGTCCTGCGGCTCCTGCACCGGCCTCGTCGAGCAGGTGCTAGCCTTCACGCTCGGCGGCGACTATTCGGCGGCGCCCAAGGTCAAGCCGCTATGTAAGTGCACCGACCACAGCCATGACGATGTCCGCCGCGTCATCGTCGAGCAGAGCCTGAAGACCATCCCCGACGTCATGAAGTTCATGGAGTGGAAGACGCCGAACGGCTGCCATTCCTGCCGCCCGGCGCTGAACTACTATCTGCTCGCGACCTGGCCCGGCGAATACCGGGACGACCAGCAGTCGCGCTACATCAACGAGCGCGTCCACGCCAACATCCAGAAGGACGGCACATACTCCGTGGTGCCGCGGATGTGGGGCGGCGTCACCACGCCGAACGAACTGCGTGCGATTGCTGATGTCGCCGACAAGTTCAAGATTCCGACGGTGAAGGTCACCGGCGGCCAGCGCATCGACCTGCTGGGCGTCAGGAAAGAGGACCTGCCCGCGGTGTGGGCCGACCTCAATGACGCTGGCCTTGTTTCCGGTCACGCCTATGCAAAAGGACTGCGCACGGTGAAGACCTGCGTCGGCTCCGAATGGTGCCGCTTCGGCACCCAGGACTCCACCGGGCTCGGCATCAAGATCGAGAAGTTCATGTGGGGCTCGTGGACGCCGGCCAAGGTGAAGCTCGGCGTCTCCGGCTGCCCGCGCAATTGCGCGGAGGCGACCTGCAAGGACGTCGGCGTGGTCTGCGTGGATTCCGGCTACGAGATCCATTTCGCCGGCGCTGCCGGCCTGCACATCAAGGGCACCGAGTTCCTCTGCAAGGTCGAGACCGAGGAGGAGACCATCGAGGTGATCGCGGCCTTGACGCAGCTCTACCGCGAGCAGGGCTGGTACCTCGAGCGCATGTACAAATGGTGCGACCGCGTCGGTCTCGAGCAGATCCGCAAGGCCGTGGTGGACGATCTCGCCAACCGCAAGGCGCTGTATGGCCGTTTCGCCTATTCGCAGCAATTCGCGCAGAGTGATCCCTGGGCGGCCCGCGCGCGCCGCGGCGTCGACAGCAACGAGTTCAAGCCGATGGCCGAACTGGCCGAAATGGAGCCCGCATGAGCAACTGGATCGAAATTGGCGCGCTGAAGGACATTCCGCGCCTCGGCTCTCGCGTGGTGCGCACGGCTATCGGCAACATCGCGGTGTTCCGCACCGAGAATGACGAGGTGTTCGCGCTCGACGACCGTTGCCCCCACAAGGGCGGGCCGCTGTCGCAGGGTATCGTGCACAACAAGCGCGTAACGTGTCCGCTGCACAATTTCGTCATCGAGCTCGAAAGCGGCCGGGCGGTCGCGCCAGACGAGGGCTGCACGCACTCGCACCCGGCCAAGGTGGAGAACGGGATCGTGTGGCTGTCGGTTCGCCAAAGCGCTGCCGCCTGACCGGGTGAGCCTGCATGCCGGTCAAGACCTCGTGCCCCTATTGCGGTGTCGGTTGCGGCGTGATCGCCAGCACCGACAAGGCGGGCGCGGTCAGCATTACCGGCGATCCCTTGCATCCCGCCAATTTCGGCCGGCTGTGCTCGAAGGGTTCGGCGCTGGCCGACACCGTCGGCCTCGAGGGGCGGCTGCTGGCGCCGGTCGTCGACGGGCAGGAGACGAGCTGGGATGCCGCGCTCGACCTCGTCGCGGAAGGTTTTGCCAGGACCATCCGCGAGCACGGGCCGGATTCGGTTGCGTTCTACGTTTCTGGCCAGCTGCTCACCGAGGACTATTACGTCGTCAACAAGCTCGCGAAGGGTTTTTGCGGCACCGCCAACATCGACACCAATTCGCGGCTGTGCATGGCCTCCAGCGTCGCCGGCCACAAGCGTGCGTTTGGCAGCGACACGGTGCCGGGCTGCTATGAGGACCTGGAGCTTGCCGATCTGCTGATCCTGGCCGGCTCCAACACGGCCTGGTGCCATCCCGTGCTGTACCAGCGCATGGTAGCGGCCAGGGAGAAGAATCCGGCCTGCCGTATCGTCGTGATCGATCCAAGGCGCACGGCGACCTGCGAGGGAGCCGATCTGCATTTGCCGCTGCGTCCCGGCAGCGACGCCGTGCTATTCAACGGTCTGCTCGCTGCGCTCAAGCGCGCCAATGCGATCGACGGCAACTTTGTGCGCGCCTTCACGACAGGCGTGGATGCGGCGCTGGCTTCCGTCGCCGGACAGACGGTGGCGGAAACGGCCGAAATCTGTGGACTCGCCGAGGGCGCGGTCGAGCGCTTCTTCGATTGGTTCATCAGGACGGAGCGCGCGGTCACGCTCTATTCGCAAGGCATCAACCAGTCGTCGAGCGGCGTCGACAAGGTCAACGCCATCATCAACTGCCATCTCTTCACCGGGCGGATCGGCCGTCCCGGCATGGGGCCATTCTCGCTCACCGGCCAGCCCAATGCGATGGGTGGACGCGAGGTTGGCGGGCTCGCCAATCAGATCGCCGCCCACATGGACATCGACAATCCGCTTCACCGCGACATCGTGCAGCGCTTCTGGCAATCGCCCGTCATGCCTGACAGAGCGGGGCTGAAGGCGGTCGACATGTTTGATGCGGTCGCGGACGGCCGCATCAAGGCGATCTGGATCATGTCGACCAATCCGCTGGTGAGCATGCCCGACGCCGACCGCATGCGCGCCGCGCTCGATGGCTGCGACCTCGTCGTGGTGTCGGATGCGCTGCGTTACACCGAGACCACGCGGCATGCGCGGGTGCTGCTGCCGGCGCTGACCTGGGGCGAGAAGGACGGCACCGTCACCAATTCGGAGCGCCGCATCTGCCGCCAGCGCCCGTTCCTGCCGGCGCCAGGCGCGGCGCGTGCGGACTGGAAGATCATTTGCGATGTCGCACAGCGGATGGGATTTGCCGGCTTCGGCTACGCCAGCGCCGCGGATATCTTCCGCGAGCATGCAAGACTTTCCGGCTTCGAGAACGGCGGCAGTCGCGACTTCGACATCTCCGCGCTCGAAACGATAAAGGACCGCGCCTATGACGCGCTGGCGCCGGTACAGTGGCCGGTGACGCCGGAGTTTCCGACCGGCGCGCCGCGGCTGTTCGAGGCCGGTGGGTTTTTCACACCGGACTGCAAGGCGCGCTTCGTGCCGGTCACTGCGCGCGCTCCGCAGAATGCGACAAGCCGCGACTATCCGCTGGCGCTCAACACCGGCCGCATCCGCGACCACTGGCACACCATGACGCGCACTGCGCGGTCGCCGCGGCTGATGCTGCATGTGTTCGAGCCCTGCGCCGAATTCCATCCCGAGGATGCGCGCCGTGAAGGCCTCGAGAATGGCGCGCTGGTGCGGCTGAGCTCGGCTTACGGCGCAATGGTGGCGCGTGTGACGGTCACATCGGAACAGCGGCGCGGCTGCGTCTTCGTGCCGATGCATTGGAGCGGCGAA
>DASWVJ010000326.1:0-17742 GCA_036406295.1 Bradyrhizobium sp. | reverse complement strand
TAAGAACGGCGCTGTTGCCAGCGCCGTTCTGGTGCACCAACGCGTGGATCGGGCCCACTTCGACTGGCGCTGGCGGGAGCGACCCGCTCTGGCTCTGCTGGCGTGGGAAGCCTAGCGCGATCCGCCGATGAGGCTACGCCGCATCCATCCGGAGACAAAATTAATTTTGGGCCAGCGGCTATTACCGATCGCGACTTGGATGGCCACATTGTCAACGTCGCCTGGGGAGAGATGAGCAGGCGGGGCGCTCCAGGGCGACGAAGTGAAGTAGCGCCTCGGGAGTGACGCCATGAACGACACCATACTGGCGTATCTCGTTTCTCTCGGGATCATCGGCATCGGCATTGTCTGGATTGCCGCAGGTATGAACTCGGCAACATCCGTATTGTGCATCGCCGTCGGGATCCTTACGATTGCTGTTGGGTTGATGAGTCTTCTGACTGAAATTCGCCACGGAACACAGTAGGTCGTTTGGTATTGGACGGTCGCGATGACGCCGAAGGGGGAGCCGACCCGTATCCCTCACAACGATGGCTCCAGGTCCGACATAATTTGTGCGCTGCGGGATCCGAACCGGCGTTGAGCCGTCACCGAAGCGCGATGCGCTACGCGGAAGTCTGTTTCCGGGCAAAATGGCGCGACTGCCTCGTGCGTCGTCTGGTGGCCACCAGCTTTGTGCCGGATCAATAACGAACCGTCGGCAAGTGCTATTCAAGATCATTTCGAGGAATGATCAATGGCACTGGATACTGACCTCTTGGACGTCCTTCGCGGCATCATCGATCCGGAGATAGGCATCAACATTGTCGATCTCGGGCTCGTCTATCGCGCTGAGCGTACGGATGAGGCAATTGATGTCGCCATCACCATGACCACCCGCGCCTGTCCGCTGGGGGAGATGATGCTGGAGGAGGCGAGGGCCGCTTTGTCGCGGCATTTCCCGACCTTGCTCGTGACGACGAGCCTCGTGTGGGAGCCGCCCTGGACGCCGGCCATGATGTCGGCGGCGGGGCGGGAATCGCTCGCGATGTGACGGATTCCATGCGTATCACGTCGCCTCCGGCAATTCCGACAAGCCCGGCACCGCGTGCATCAGGCCGGCCAGACTGGTGGTGGGTGAGACTTGCCGTACTTGCCGTGGCTCCCGTGGCGCTCGCGACCGGGCTTGCCGGCGGCCTGTGGCGCCTGGGCTGGGATGTGCCGGTCGCGGCCAGGCTTGGTGCCCTGCATGGACCGCTGATGATCTCCGGCCTGTTTGGCACGGTGATCGGCCTTGAGCGCGCCGTTGCTTTCGGAAAGGGATGGTCTTACGCGGCGCCGGCTCTTTCCGGACTCGGCACCCTTGCGCTGCTGGCGGGAGCAACATCGTCGTCAGGCGCAGCGCTTTACCTGGCAGCTGCCGGTATCCTTGCCATCGTATCACTCCTCATCGTGCGGGTTCAGCCTGCCATCTTCACCGTCGCCCTGCTTCTCGGCGCGCTGTCATGGGGCGCCGGAAGCGCGCTGTGGCTGACCGGCGCGGAGATTCCGTCAGTGGTCGGCTGGTGGATCGCCTTCCTCGTGCTGACCATCGGCGGCGAGCGGCTTGAGATGAGCCGGCTGCTGCCGTCGCGACGCGGCAGCCGGATTCTCTTCGTGATCTCCGTCGCGCTGATTGTGGCGGGCGCATGCTTGGGCGTCGACGACAATGTCGGTGCACGCTTCTATGGCGCTGGCCTGCTCGCTTGTACGTTCTGGCTGCTGCGCCACGATATCGCACGGCGCAATATACGCATGGCGGGCGCACCGCGATATTTCGCCGCCTGCATGCTGGCGGGCTATCTGTGGCTCGGTGTCGCAGGCGGTCTGATGGCCATCGCGACATCAGCCGCAGCGTTCAGGTACGACATGATGCTTCATGCCGTGCTGATCGGCTTCGTCCTTTCGATGGTGTTTGGGCATGCACTGATTATCTTGCCGGCGGTTACCCGGATCAGGATCAGCTACAGCCCGGTGCTCTACGTGCCGCTCCTTATCCTGCACGGTTCGCTCGCGATGCGAATGGTCGGCGACCTCGGCGAATGGGATGGACTCAGGCAATGGAGCGGCGTTGCGACTGTGGCGGCGATTGCAGCATTTGCGGCTGCATTGATATGGGGCGCGACAGCGGCTCGTCGGAAAAGCGCAGCTGAACAGCCCCTGGGCCGGAAACCACTGTCTTGAATTCGGTCAAGTTCGGCGTTCCCCGCTTCTGATAAGCATCCATCAACGAACTAGAACTGTGGAGGAATCCCATGGGTGCGTTGCAACGCTGCGCCGTAGCGGCGACCGTCGGCCTCGTCGCGTTATTGACTGCCTCAGATCCTGCGTCTGCTCAGATCAAGATAGGTTCGGTTCTCTCAATCACCGGGCCGGCATCCTTTCTCGGCGATCCCGAGAAGAGGACGCTGGAAATCTATGTTGACGAGATCAATGCCAAGGGCGGCGTCAACGGCCAGAAGCTGCAACTGGTCGTCTATGATGATGGTGGCAGCGCCGACAATGCACGGACCTTTGCCACACGCCTGATCGAAGAAGACAAGGTCGTGGCAATGGTCGGTGGCAGCACCACCGGCACGACGCTAGCCATGGTCCAGGTCTTCGAAGAGGCCAAGGTTCCGTTCATCTCTCTGGCCGGCGCGATCCAGATCATCGAGCCCGTACGCAAGTGGGTCTTCAAGACCCCGCACACCGACAAGATGGCCTGTGAAAAGATATACGCCGACCTCAAGCGTCGCGCGCTGACGAAGATCGCGCTGATTTCGGGGACGGATGCGTTCGGGAAATCGATGCGCGACCAATGCGTCGCGGTGGCGCCAAAGTCCGGAATCAATATCGTCGCCGAAGAGAATTACGGTCCGCGCGATAGCGACATGACGCCGCAGCTGACAAACATCCGCAACAAGGCGGAGGTGCAGGCGGTGGTCAATCCCGGCTTCGGCCAGGGTCCGGCGATCGTGACCCGCAACTACCGCCAGCTCGGAATCACGCTGCCGCTGTATCAGAGCCATGGCGTGGCCTCCAAGCAGTTCATCGAGCTCGCAGGTCCGGCGGCCGAAGGGGTGCGCCTGCCCGCGGCGGCGCTTCTCGTCGCCGACAAGCTGCCGGCGAACGATCCGCAGAAATCCGTCGTCGAGAACTATTCGCGCACCTACCAGGCGAAGACCAGTCAGGCCGTCTCGACCTTCGGCGGGCATGCCTATGACGGCTTTATGATACTGGTCCAGGCGATGCAGCGCGCAAAGAGCGCCGACTCCACCAAGGTCCGTGACGAAATTGAGCGCACCAAAGGCTATGTCGGAACGGGCGGTATCGTGAACATGTCGGCGACCGATCACATGGGCCTCGATCTCTCTGCATTCCGTGTGTTGGAAATCAAGAGCGGCGACTGGACATTGATCCCCGACACCTGAGCGGAAGGCGGGCAGGCCGCGGCTAGCCTGCCCGCGCCACCTTGCTGCGAGTTGAATCAAGCCATGCGAGGGCCTTGGACCGATGGCCGAGCTGCTGCAATTTATTTCGTCGGGCTTGACCGTCGGCGCCATCTACGCGCTGGTCGCGCTCGGCTTCACGCTGATCTACAAGGCGTCTGACATCATCAACTTTGCCCAGGGCGAATTCGTCATGCTGGGCGGGATGACGACCGTGTTCGTCGCGCTTGCCGGCGTGCCGCTGCCGTTGGCCGCGCTTGTTGCCGTCGCTGCGACCACCGCAGTCGGACTGGCTTTGCACCGCTTTGCGATCGAGCCCGCACGCGGAGCGAGTCCCGTTGCCCTGATCATGATCACGATCGGCGCCTCGATCTTTTTGCGCGGCATGGCGCAGATTGTATTCGATAGGCGCTTTCACAGCCTGCCCCCGCTGCTGGGCGCCGAACCGATCCAGTTTGGCGGGGCAGCGATCCTGCCGCAAAGCCTTGTCGTCTTGGCCAGCGGGACCGTCATCGTGACACTACTGTGGCTGTTCATCGACCGTACTTTGCTGGGCAAGGCCGTGATCGCGACCGCCGCCAATCGCCTTGCCGCCCGGCTTGTTGGTGTCGACACGCGTCGCGTCGTCGCGCTCTCGTTTGCGGTATCTGCCGCGGTCGGGGCAATCGCAGGTATCCTCATAACGCCCATCGCGCTGACCAGCTACGATGCCGGAACGCTGCTTGCGCTGAAAGGATTTGCGGCGGCCATGCTCGGCGGAATCGGCAGTGCCGCTGGCGCCGTGATCGGCGGCCTGCTGATCGGAATGATGGAGGCCTTTGCCGCGGGCTATGTTTCCTCGAACTACAAGGACGCGGTCGCGTTTTTGATCATTCTGGTCGTGCTGATTACCATTCCTCAGGGCCTGTTTGGTCGGGCCAAAGTCGAGCGGGTGTAGATTGCGTGCGCTGCTCGAAATCCGGCTAATGCCGGCGATCATGATCGTGGCATTGATCGTGATCCTGCCGCTGTTCTTTCCGTCGGCCTACTACTACCGCATCGGAGTGCTCGTTTTCATCTTTGCGCTTGCAGTCGTGGGTCTAAATCTCTTGATGGGCTTTGCCGGCCAGGTCAGTCTCGGTCATGCGGGCTTTCTCGGGATCGGCGCCTATTCGGTCGCCATTGGCCCGGTCCATCTCGGCGCACCGTCATGGCTCTGCTTGCTCGGGGGCGCGCTGCTTTCGGGCGCAATCGCTTTCCTGGTAGGTCGGCCAATTCTGAAGCTAAAGGGGCACTATCTCGCCGTCGCGACGCTCGGACTGGGACTGCTCTTTGCGATCGTCCTGACCAACGAGGCGCGCTGGACCGGAGGGCCGGATGGCATGGCCGTGCCGAGGCTGGTGCTGTTCGGCTGGAGCGTGCGCGGCGCGATTGCCTGGTACTGGGTTGCCGGAGCGACCCTTGTCGTCGGATTTGTGCTCGCGCTCAATTTGATGGACAGCCCAACCGGCCGCGCGCTGCAGGCCATCCACGACAGCGAGATCGCTGCACGCGTGCTTGGCGTTGACGTGGCGCGCAAGAAGGTGGCGATTTTCGTGATTTCCGCGATGTACGCGTCGGTAGCCGGATCGTTTCTGGCGCTGTTCAACGGCTACATCACGCCGGATGCGGCCGGCTTCCTGCGTTCGATCGAACTGGTCGCGATGGTCGTGCTGGGCGGCATGGGATCGATCGTCGGCTCGCTGGTGGGTGCGATCGTCTTGGTCGTGCTGCCGCAGGCGCTCACCATTTTCCATGACTACGAGCAGGCGCTACTCGGGCTGATCGTAATGATCTTCATGATCTTTTTGCGCCGCGGCATCGTGCCTTCGATAGCTGCGTCATTTGCGGGGTGGCGCAAATGATGATCCTGGAGGCCGAGCGGTTGTCCGTCGCCTTTGGTGGGGTGCGGGCCGTCGACGACGTCAGCATCGCGGTCGAAGCTGGCCAAGTGTTCTCCATCATCGGGCCGAACGGTTCCGGCAAGACGACGTTGTTTAATCTGGTTTCAGGAGTCTATGCGTCTAACCACGGCAGCATTCGCTTTGCTGGCGAAACTGTGACTGGACTCGAGCCTCATCAACTGGCGCGGAGGGGATTGTCGCGGACGTTTCAGAACCTGCAGATATTCTCGCGAATGTCGGTGCTTGAAAATGTGATGGTCGGGCACCACCGTCACGAGGATACGGGGGTGTTAGCCGATCTGGTGCATTGGCCGTCTGTCAGGCGGCAGAATGCAGCGACCCGGGAGGTGGCTCTTACAGCGCTCGCTCGCGTCGGGCTTGCGGGTGATGCCAGGCGCGCATCTGGCTCGCTTTCCTACGGAGCGCTCAAGCGCCTCGAGATTGCGCGTGCTCTGGCCAGTGATCCAAAACTGTTGCTGCTCGACGAACCTGCCGCGGGCTGCAATCCGGTTGAAACCCAGGAAATCGATTCCGTCGTCCGCTCTCTGGTGAAGGATGGAATCACGGTGATGCTGGTCGAGCACGACATGCGCTTGGTGATGAACATCTCCGATCGCGTTCATGTCCTCGCCAGGGGACGGACGCTCGCCGAAGGCACGCCCGAGGAGGTACGCTCCAACGCCGCGGTGATTGAAGCCTATCTGGGAGATCACGGCGCAAAGGAGGCCGCGCGTGCTTTCGGTTGAAGATGTCAGGAGCGCCTACGGCCGCATCGAGGTCCTGCACGGAGTGACGCTGCATGTCGAGACCGGAGAGGTCGTGACCCTGATCGGCGCAAACGGAGCCGGCAAGACCACGTTGATGCATGCGATCTCGGGCGTTCAGCCGATCACCGCGGGCACGATTCGGTTCGAGGGCCGCTCGATCGTGCAACTGCCCGCGCACGCGCGAGTGGCGGCGGGCATCTCGCAGGTGCCTGAAGGTCGGCAGGTCTTCGAACCGTTGTCGGTGAAGGACAATCTGAGGCTTGGTGCGTGGTCCCGCCGTTCGAGCGATCTCGCCGAAGACCTTGCGCGCGTCCGCCAGCTGTTCCCGATGCTTGAGGCGTTCTGGGAGAAGCCGGCAGGAACGTTGTCGGGCGGACAGCAGCAAATGCTGGCGATCGGACGTGCCTTGATGGCGAGGCCCCGATTGTTGCTCCTGGATGAGCCGTCCATGGGTCTTGCGCCCAAGCTGGTCGATCATGTGCTTGCGGTGATCCGCTCGCTGCAGCATGAGGGCATGACTATCCTGCTCGTGGAGCAGAATGCGGGCGCGGCGCTCGCCATCGCAGATCGTGCCTATGTGCTGGAGACCGGCAAAGTGGCGCTGAGCGGAAAGGCCATTGACGTCCAGAACGATCGACGCGTCCGCGAGGCCTATCTGGGAATTTGAACAAATGCGACTTGCCGTTGACATCAGTCAAGATAGTCAATTCGCAAAATCAATCTAATCAGAGCGCGTCATTTATCAATTCGAGGGAGCGCAGCAATGAAGGCGGATCTCCGGCCCGGAGTTTCACGGACCAGTGTAATTGCCGTGGACCGTGACCGCAGCATCGGCTTCATGGGCGAGGAGGGCCGCGTCTACGGGACGCCGTATTTGGTGCGCGACATCGAGCACACCTGCCGTGATTTGCTGCTCGAGTACGGCGATGCTGGCGAGGATTCCGTCGGCACCGACATTGCCATCAAGCACGTCGCGCCAACCCTGCTTGGCATGTCGGTCGAGATCAAGGTCACTGTGGCCGCTGTCGAAGGGCGCAAGGTCTCGTTCGACGTGTCGGCCAAGGACGAGATCGAGCCGATCTGCAGCGGCACGCACGGCCGGTTCGTGGTCGATGTCGGCAAGACAATCGAACGTCTGAAGGCGAAGGCCGCCAAACGGACCGTCAAGACGGGATAGAGGCGATGGCGGGGAAGTCCGCGCAAAGCAAGCCGGCGCATAACGAGCGAACGGTATCGACCTATTGCTACCAGTGCGTTGCCGGTCCGGATCTCTTGAAGGTGCGCATCGAGGATAATGTCGCGACCGAGATAGGTCCGAACTTCGATGCCGCGACGATCCACCCGGCCGGCGGCAAGGTGTGCGTCAAGGCGTTCGGGCTCGTGCAGAAAGCCTATACGCCCAATCGCGTGCTGACGCCGATGAAGCGCACGAATCCGAAGAAAGGGCGCAACGAGGATCCCGGTTTCGTCGCGATCTCGTGGGATGAAGCGCTCGACCTCGTGGCGGAAAAACTCAACGCGGCGCGCGCTGCGGGCCTGACCGATGAGGCCGGCTATCCCCGCGTTGCGGCGAGCTTTGGCGGCGGCGGCACGCCGACGGCCTATATGGGCACGCTGCCGGCGTTTCTCGGCGCCTGGGGCCCGGTTGATTTGAGCTTTGGCTCCGGACAAGGCGTGAAGTGTACGCACTCGGAGCATCTCTACGGCGAGCTATGGCATCGCGCGTTCACCGTGGCACCGGATACGCCGCTGTGCGAATACGTGATCTCCTTCGGCGCCAATGTCGAGGCGTCCGGCGGCGTGTGCGGCGTCAAGCGCCATGCTGACGCGCGCAACCGTGGCATGAAGCGTGTGCAGGTCGAGCCGCACCTCTCCGTGACCGGCGGTGCGTCGGCCGAATGGATACCGATCAAGCCCAAGACGGATGTCGCCTTCCTGTTCGCCATGATCCACGTGCTGCTGCACGAGCATCCGCGCGACCGGCTCGACGTGCCGTTTCTCAAGAACGTCACCTCATCGCCCTACCTGATCGGACCGGACGGCTATTTCCTGCGCAGCGCCGACACGCGCAAGCCATTGATGTTCGACCTCAAGAGCGGGCGCGCGGTGCCATTTGACGCCAAGGGCGTCGATCCAGCGCTTGAGGGCACCTTCAGGGTCGACGGCATCGAGGTCGGGCCGGACAACGAGGTGATCGTGCATCACGGCGTCGAGGTTCGTCCGGCCTTTGCGCACCTTGTCGAACACGTAAAATCCTACTCGCCGGAATGGGCGAGCAGGATTTGCGACGTGCCGGCTGCAACCATCCGCCGGGTGACGAACGAATTCCTCGATCATGCCCACGTCGGCGAGACCATCGAGGTCGAGGGCGTCACCTTGCCGTTCCGGCCGGTGTCGATCTCCTTCGGCAAGACCGTCAATAATGGCTGGGGCGGCTATGAATGTTGCTGGGCCCGCACCCTGATCCCGTGCCTGCTCGGTGCGCTGGAAGTACCGGGTGGCACGCTCGGCAGCACCGTGCGGCTCAATCGTCCGGCTGACAATCGCTGGTCGAGCATCAAGCCGGGCCCGGACGGCTTCATGGATTATCCGATGAACCCGACCAGCAAGGAGGGCTGGATATCCCGTCCTCCCGCTCGCTCGGGTCATCGCACGCTGGTGCCGCTGGTGGCCAACTCGGCCTGGAGCCAGGCGCTGGGACCGACCCATCTCGCCTGGATGCAGCAGAGCGAGGATTTCGAGCATTTCCCGCATGCCTCGCCGCCCGATGTATGGTTCGTCTACCGCACCAACCCGGTGATCTCGTTCTGGGATACCAAGCGGGTCGGCGAGGCGGTTGCCAACTTCCCCTTCACGGTCTGCTTCGCGCTGACGCGCGACGAGACCAATCACATGGCCGACGTGCTGCTGCCCGACTGCACGGACCTCGAAGGTCTCCAACTCCTGCGCATCGGCGGCACCAAGTACATCGAACAGTTCTGGGACTATCAGGGTTTTGCGCTGCGCGACCCCGCCGTCACGCCACAGGGCGAAGCGCGCGACTTCACCTGGATCGCAACCGAACTGGCGCACCGCTCCGGCATTCTCGAAGCCTACAATGCCGCCATCAATCGCGGCGGTCACGGCGTCAAGCTCTCGGGCAAGAACTACGACTTCTCGCTCGACGTCTCGGTGCCGCACGGCGTCGAGGAGATTTGGGACGCGACCTGCCGCGCCGCGAGCGCGGAGATCACGGATGGTCAGGCGAGCGACGGCCTCGCCTGGTTTCGCGAGAAGGGTTTTCGCGTCACGCGCTTCCCGCGTCTCATGTGGTACCTCTACCCGCGCCTGGTCGAACAGGGCCTGCGCTTCGAGCAGCCCTATCAGGAGCGGCTGTTCCGAATCGGCAAGGAACTGGGACGGCGCCTGCACGAGCAGGGCATCACGTGGTGGGATCGCCAGCTCGAGGAATATGAAGCGATCCCGCACTGGCGGGATCTCGGCAAACTATGGGAGGACGCGCTCGCCCGGCACTTCAATGTCGATATGGCCGACTACCCGTTCTGGCTCGTGACCTCGCGCAGCATGCAGTATTCCTGGGGCAACAACGTCGGCCTGCAATTGATCAGGGAGGTTGCCGACAACGTTATCGGCCACGGCAGCGTGGTGATGAGCGAGAGCGCGGCGGCAAGGCTCGGCATCCAGGACGGCGACCGTATCGAGGTACGCTCGCCGCTCAATGCCACGGAAGGCCGCGTCGTACTGCGCGAGGGCATTCGCCCTGACACGCTGCTGATCATCGGACAGTTTGAGCACTGGGCGACGCCCTACGCCAAGGACTTCGACGCACCGAGCATGAATGCGCTGGTGCCGATGCTGCTCGACCTCACGGATGCCACCGGTTCCGCGGCGGACCTCGTCAGGGTGAAGGTGACAAAACTCCGGAGTGCGGCATGACCCGGTGGGCGATCATCGCCGACCTTGAGCGCTGCGTGGGCTGCCAGACCTGCACCGCGGCCTGCAAGCATGCCAATGCGACTTCGCCGGCCGTACAATGGCGCAAGGTGCTGGACATCGAGGCGGGCTCGTATCCCGAGGTATCGCGCACCTATGTGCCGGTAGGTTGCCAGCACTGCGAAGATCCGCCATGCATGCACGTCTGCCCGTCGACGGCGACGCGCAAGCGCGCCGACGGCATCGTCACGATCGATTACGACGTCTGCATTGGTTGTGCCTATTGTGACGTAGCCTGTCCGTACCAGGCGCGTTTCAAGGTCGATGCCGCCGATTTCGCCTATGGCGCCGGCCGGCAGATGCAGAACGAGGCCGAGCGGGAGGATCCGGCCCGGATCGGCGTTGCGCAGAAGTGCACCTTTTGCTCCGACCGCATCGACTTCGGACTGGAGAACGGCCTTACGCCAGGTGTCGACCCGCGCGCGACGCCTGCTTGCGCCAATGCCTGTATCGCCAGCGCGCTGCATTTCGGCGATCTCGATGACCCCTCCAGCAATGTTTCGATGCTGCTGAAGCAGCACGAGCATTTTCGCATGCATGAGGAGATCGGCACGGGCCCCGGCTTCTACTATCTCTACCAGCACGCCGGTGCGTCGATCTCTGGCGACGATTGCGAGGAGCGACCCGTGCCGACAACGCCGTCGCGCATTCGCTCCCGTGGCGTCGAGCCCTGGCACCAAAAGCACTGGGATTGGAAAGCGGCCGGCAATTTCCTGACCGGCGGAATAGGACCGGGTCTGTTCACCGGCGCCGCGGTCGCTGCCCTCGTAGTCGGCCCGTCGGCCGTGCTCGGACTGCTCGCCATGGCGCTTGTAGGCCTGGGGCTTGTCCTGGTGATGATGAAGATTGGCCGGCCCTTGCGGGCGTACTCGGTGCTGCGCCAACCGCAGCGCTCGTGGATGTCGCGTGAGGCATGGGTCGCCATGGCCTTCTTTCCGGCAGCGCTTGCGGCCGTGTGGAGTGGCAGTACCGTGCTGTGGCTCGCAGCCGCCGCGCTCGCGCTCATGTTCCTCTTCTGCCAGGCAATGATCCTGCGCGAGGCAAAGGGCATTCCGGTCTGGCGCGAACATCGCATTGTGCCGCTGATCGTCGCCACCGGACTGACCGAGGGGGCAGGCGCGCTTCTGGTGGCCTGCACGGTGCTGCCGGCACTCGCGCCCCTGGCCCGCCATGTGGCGGTTGCAACGGTTGCGCTTGCGATCGCCCGCGCTTTCACCTGGGTCGCCTATCGCCGTGCACTGGCGCAAAGGGGCGCACCAATCAAGGCACTTGCAGTACTCGACAATTACCGGCCGTGGTTATTGGTCGGTGGACTCGTTGTTCCGGTCGCAGGCGTCGTCGCCGGGCTGCTCATTCACAGCCTCGCAGCGCCGCTATTCGTGGTGGCCGGCGCCGCAGCCGCGGCCGCCGGTCTGGGCTTCAAATTCCTGCTCATCACGCGTGCCGGCTACAACCAGGGTTTTGCGCTGCCGCACACACCCGTGCGGGGCACCGGCCAGGCTGGTCCGGCAGTGAAGCCGGGATGGACTTCAGCGGTCACATCGGAAGGGCTCCGGTAGAGCGGCCCGAACGAAAGCAAATGGGAGATCATGCCGTGAACAGACACAGCGCACTGCGCAATGCCGAAGTCTTCATGTTCGATCCTGCCGTCGAGACGATGTCCCGTGGCGCGCTGGCCGCTCTTCAGTTCGAGCGACTGAAGCGATCGCTAGAACACGCCTATGCCAATGTGCCGCACTACCGCCGTGCGTTCGACGCGGCTGGCGTAAAGCCGGAAAGTCTCACCTCTCTCAGCGATATCGTCCGCTTTCCCTTCACCTTGAAGACGGATCTGCGCGACAACTACCCCTTCGGAATGTTTGCTCTGCCACGCCAGCAGTTGGCGCGGCTGCACGCTTCATCCGGAACCACCGGCAGGCCGACGGTAGTCGGCTACACCAGCACGGACCTCGACCGCTGGGCGGGCCTCATGGCCCGCTCGCTTGCCTGTGCGGGCGCTGCCCCCGGCGACCTCGTCCACAATTCCTATGGCTATGGCCTCTTCACCGGGGGGCTCGGCGCCCATTATGGCGCGGAGCGGCTCGGCTGCACCGTGGTTCCGATGTCGGGCGGCGGCACCGAGCGACAGGTCGCGCTGCTCAACGATTTCGGTGCGAACGTCCTGTGCTCGACTCCATCCTACGCGCTCAACATTGCCGAGGTGGCGGAAGCGACCGGCGTTGACTTGCGGCAGTCGCCGCTGCGCTGCGGCATATTCGGTGCAGAGCCATGGAGCGAAGCCTTGCGCAGCGACCTGCAGGAACGGCTCGGCATCAAGGCCGTCGACATCTACGGGCTGTCGGAAATCATGGGTCCGGGCGTCGCATGCGAATGCCATGTCGCGCAGTCCGGTCTGCACGGATGGGAGGACCATTTCCTCTTCGAAGTCATCGACCCCGAGACTCTGGCACCGAAACGGTTCGGCGAGGCAGGCGAACTCGTCATCACGACGCTCACTAAGGAAGCGCTGCCGATGATCCGCTACCGGACGCGGGATATCACGCGCCTCGACGACGCGCCCTGCGCCTGTGGCCGCACCCATCTGCGCATCATGCGGGTGACCGGGCGCGATGACGACATGCTCATCATCCGCGGGGTCAATGTCTACCCGTCCCAAGTCGAGTCCGTGCTTGTCGGCTTTCCCGGACTCTCGCCGCATTACCAGATCGTGCTCAGGCGCGCCGGCGCGCTCGATGCCATGACAGTCGAGGTCGAGCTGGCGCCGGGAGCAGCGGACGGCGAGGAAGCGCGCGAACGCAAGGCAGCCGAGGTGCGGCATCACATCAAGTCGATGATTGGCGTGACCTGCGATATCGCCGTGAAACGGCAAGGCGAGGTGCCGCGCTCGCAAGGCAAGGCCGTGAGGGTGAAGGACGAGCGGAAGGCGCCGAAGTAGGGCATGCCGGCCCACCTGCCGGGCCGGCCGGAGGTCTAAATTAGCGCCCGGCCTCGCGGGTCAGGCGCCATGTTGCGTGACAGGCGGTGCAATTCCTCATCACGTCGACGAGTTGCCTCCGCGTAACCTGGCTGTCGCCGAACTGATCCGCATCAAGCGCGATCTGATCGAACGCGCGGTGAGTTGCCAGACCGAGCTTCTTGAATTCGGGCGGCAGCTTTGCGCCGAGCGATTTCGGAATGTGTTTGGTTTCCGGCCCGTTCATGCCGGAACGGCGGGCCGAGGCGGCAACGCGTGCGCGGTCGCCTGCCTCGGACGCCTCCAGGATATCTGCAATGCTTTCGAGCAAGCCGCGCATTTCACCAAGTATGAATGCGTGCTCTTCTTCAGTCACGACAACAGGTGAGCGCTGATCGGAAATGGTCCCACTCGTTTGCGCGGTGGCCTTGCGTTCCTGCGCCGGATAGATCGCCGCCGCACCCAGCACGGCGGTCGCCCCCGCAAACAAAATGAAGCGCCGGATCGTCCTTTTCAACATCGGTGTCTACTCCGGCGATGCCGGTGGATCCGGATCGTCGGCCCACGAATCATCCGGCTTCGGATAGCGGCGCAACAGCCGGTTCACCAGATTGACGTGCTCGGCTTCCTCCTCGACCAGTTCTTCCGCCAGCGCCTTGACCTTGGGATCGGTCGCCGTCTCAACAATTTTGGTGAAATAGGCGAGCGCGCGTTTCTCGCCGGCAAGCGAGAGCTGCAGCGCATGCCATGGCGTCATCAGATAATGCGCAGCGTCGAGTTCGGCCACTTCCGGGCTCTCGGTTCGTGCAAATCGCGCCATCTGGCGCGCATGATTGACGACGTCGAACGTGCCGGCGAGTCGGCGGATTTCCTCGCCATGAATGCCTTCGGCCCGGGCGAGATCGCGGAATATCTTCACCAGTTCCGGGTTGTTATGGGTTTCCATCTGGTCGGCCAGTAGGTTGTAGCGATCGACCGCATCGATTTCGATCTGGTAGGCCATGGCCAGCAGATCATTCAGATTGGAGATGGTCGGATTGGCTGGTGAACTGGTCATAGCTCAAAATCCTTCTCGAGTTCCGCCAGATCGACGCCGGTGGTTCCGAGCGCAGGCCGGAGTGGCGGGCGATTGCCGCGGTAAAGGATTCCAAGATTGAAGCCGTCATCGGTCATGAGCCGGCGCGCCGCCTTGCCCTGGTCGCTGGTCTCGGGCACGGAGGCCGGACGTACCAAGTCCTTCCAGTCCTTTTCGTCGGGACGGAAGGTCACGCAGGGGCTGAGGATCTCGACAAAGGAAAATCCGGGATGGCTGATGGCTGCCGCCAGAACGTCGGCGGTTTCGTTCGGTTGACCCGAGAAGCAGCGGGCAATGAAGTTTGCTCCCGAGGCGAGGGCGACGACAAGCGGGTGGAACGGTGCGACGCCGGTGCCGCCCGGTGTCAGCGCGGTGTCGAATTCCGGCTCGGTGGTTGGCGAGGGCTGACCTTTGGTCATACCGTAGATGCGATTGTCCATCACCACATAGGTCATGTCGATGTTTCGACGGCAGGCGTGCAGGAAGTGGTTGCCGCCGATCGAGTACCCGTCGCCGTCGCCGCTGGCGACCACAACGGTGAGATCCGGCCGCGTCACCTTCAATCCGGCGGCGAGCGCCAGCGAGCGGCCGTGCACGCCGTGGAAACCGTAGCAGTTCGTGTAGGCAGGAATTCGCGACGAGCAGCCGATACCGGACACGACGGCAATATTTTCTGACGGCAGGCTCAGTTGCGCGAATGCGCGCGTGAACGACATCAGCACGTGATAGTCGCCACAGCCGGGGCACCAGATCGGCTTCAGATCCGATTTGTAGTCTGCCGGCTTGCAGGCGAGGCGTGTGGTGAGGCCCGACATTGTCATCTCCAGTCCATGATGGCGCGATGAATTTCGCCGGCGGTGATCGGCAGCGGTCCCGGCCGGTGGAATGACCGAACTTGCGCCGGCAGGTCGTAATGGGCGCGCAGGTAGCGCAGGAACTGTCCGCTATGCGTCTGCTCGATGACCACGAGCCGCTTGACCCCTTCGAGGGCCGCGGCTAGCCGCTCCGGCTGCACCGGCGCCAGCAGTCGTGGCGCGATCACGCGGACGTCGACGCCATCCGCGGCGGCGCGTCCGGCCGCCTCGCGGGCGGCGCCGGTGAGAGAACCCCAGGTGATGAGTGCGAGATCGCCGGTTCCTTCAATGCTTGCCCAATGGTCGCCGAAATTGAAGTGATCGAGCTTGTCGCGCCGCTTGTCGAGCTGGGCGAGATGGTCGCTGGCTCCGCTGGTCGGAATGCCTTGCTCGGTATGGGTCAGTCCGTCTGCCGTATACTGGCCGCCCGGCATCCCCGGAAGTGCCATCGCTGAAACGCCGCCAGGCGCAAGTGCGTAGCGCTTGTAGGTGCCGGTTATGCCGGTAGCGGTTGTGCGCGCGCCGATAAACGACACGTCGGCAGGGCGCTCGATGGCAGCTCGCGCCTGTCCCATGAACTGGTCCGACAGCACAATGGCTGGCGTCTGCAGCGTTTCGGCGAGATAGGTCGCCCATTGGGTCGTGAAGAGGCAGTCGGCAACCGACTGCGGCGCCAGCACGAGATGGGGTGCATCGCCGTGCAGGCCGTAGATGGCGATATTCAGGTCGGTTTGCTCGGATTTTGTCGGAATGCCCGTCGAGGGACCGCCACGCATCACGTCAACGACCACGATCGGGATTTCGGCAGCGGTTGCCAGCCCGATGGCTTCAATCATCAGCGAGAGCCCGGGACCCGAGGTCGCCGTCAACGCCGGCGTGCCGCCATAGGATGAGCCAATGATCATGTTGATCGCGGCGAGTTCGTCCTCGGCCTGCAGCAGGATTCCACCGATTTTCGCAAGACTCGGCGAAAGCCACTCGAGGATTTCGGTTGCCGGCGTAATGGGATATGCGGCAGCAAAGCGGACGCCGCCGCGGAGGGCGCCGAGCGCGGTTGCCTCGTTGCCCGACAGCAGCCATCTACGCGCCTCGCTCGGAGCCGGTGCGGCAAGTTGCGCCTCGAACCTGATACCGGCAGCCGCGTTGAAGCCGGCCTCAATTCCGGCACGGCTGGCCTCGATGGCGGCGGCTCCCTTGCCGCCAAGCTGCTTTTCGACCAGGGCGAACACCTGTTCGACGCTAAATCCCAGCAGGCGACTGGCGATGCCGAGCGCAATCATATTCGGTCGCCCGCCAGTGATGGACTTGGCGATTTCCTTCATCTCGACTTCCACGACGCGCGACCCGGACTGCGTCATCATCGGCGGCGGTTCGCCGCCACGCGGGTCGCTGATCACCAGGGTCTCGGGTCCGGCCTTGATTTCAGCGCCGAACCGGTGCGCGTTTAGCCAGTCGATGCCGATAATCAAATCGAACTGATCCGGCAGGCAGTCGACGGGATGCACGGCCAGGCGCAGCAATCCTGCCGCTTCGCCGCCTCGGATCTGCGGACCCAGAGTGCGTGTGAATAGTCCGTGCCAACCCGCTGAGCTGGCGACTTCGAGCAGGAGATTTACCGTTGTAAGGGCGCCGGCGCCGCCACTGCCAACGATTGCGACAGAAATGCTCGGCGAAGCTGCCATGGCGATTGCCTCCTCATTGGAACTCTTTTTGGTGCCAATATGCATTTAAGTACTAGAATACGTTTTTTTACATTGCCTTGACGTCAGTCAAGGCAATGCGGGGGTCGCTCACCACAGAATGACGGACAAGACGGCGCGTAGTGAAACGCGAACGTAGCAGCAGGAGCAGAGGATATCGGTATGGGCGCCAAGCCAACACGCTGGGTGATGACGGGCACCGGCCAGCCCCTGGTGCCGACCGAATTCGAGATCGCAGCTCCGGCCGCCGACGAAGTCGTCATCGAAATCGCAGGCTGCGGCGTTTGCCACACCGATCTTGGCTATTACTACGACGGTGTGCGCACCAAGCACCAGTTGCCGCTGGCGCTCGGGCACGAGATCAGCGGTCGCGTCATCGAGGCGGGCGCCGACGCGCTGTTCTATGTCGACAAGGCCGTGATCGTTCCGGCCGTGATTCCGTGCGGTCGATGCGACGCTTGCCTGCGCGGCAAGACGACGATCTGTCCGAACCAGAAGATGCCTGGCAACGACATTCACGGCGGCTTCGCCACCCATATCACCGTGCCGGCGCACGGCCTTTGCGTCGTCGATGAAGGGCGCCTCGCAGCGGTCGGAATCGAGCTTGCTGACCTCTCGGTGATTGCCGATGCGGTGACCACGCCTTACCAGGCGGTCGTCCAGGCCGGTGTCAAGAAGGGTGATCTTGTCGTCGTCAACGGCGTCGGCGGTGTCGGCGGATACGCCGCCCAGATCGCAGCGGCCCTGGGTGGGGTCGTCATCGCGGTCGATGTCAACGAGGACAAGCTTGCGGCAATTGCCGGATCCGGCATCGCGCTGACGCTGAATGCCAGACAGATGACGCCGCGCGACATCAAGTCAACGATCCAGGAGTATGCGAAGCGGCATGGTCTGCCGCAAACCGAATGGGTCATCTTCGAATGTTCAGGCACGCGCGTCGGACAGGAGACCGCATTCAGCTTGATCAATCATGGCGCGACCCTCGCCGTCGTCGGATTCACGATGGACAAGGTGGAAATCCGGCTCTCC
>DASWVJ010000325.1:0-6218 GCA_036406295.1 Bradyrhizobium sp. | reverse complement strand
GCCGTGGTCGGTGACTTACGCCCCCAATCTCAGGGGATTTCGGGACGTTCAGGGAGCGCCGATGACGGCAGCATTCACTTTTCCGGGGCAGGGATCGCAGGCGGTCGGTATGGGCAAGGCCCTGGCCGAGGCCTTTCCGGTGGCGCGCGCGGTGTTCGACGAGGTCGACGCGGCGCTTGGCGAGAAGCTCACGGCCATCATCTGGGAGGGCCCGGCCGAAACGCTGCAGCTCACCGAGAACGCCCAGCCGGCGCTGATGGCGGTATCGCTCGCAACCCTGCGGGTGTTGGAGAGCGAAGCCGGATTCTCGGTCGGCAAGGATGCCGCTTTCGTGGCCGGCCATTCGCTTGGCGAATATTCGGCGCTGGCGGCGGCCGGCAGTCTCAGCATCTCCGATACTGCGCGCCTGTTGCGGACTCGCGGGCTTGCCATGCAAAAGGCGGTGCCGGTCGGCGTCGGCGCCATGGCGGCGCTGCTCGGCCTCGATTACGACGCGGCGGTTGCCGTCGCCAATGAAGCCGCCCAAGGGCAGGTCTGCCAGGCTGCGAACGACAATGGCGGCGGGCAAGTGGTCGTCTCCGGCGACAAGGCCGCCGTCGACCGCGCCGTCGAGATCGCCAAGACCAAGGGCGCCAGGCGCGCGATGCTGCTGCCGGTGTCCGCGCCCTTCCATTGCGCGCTGATGCAGCCGGCGGCGGACGCGATGGCGAAGGCGCTTGCCGATGTCGCCATCAAGGCGCCGGCCGCGCCGTTGGTCTCAAACGTGCTGGCCGCGCCGATCACCGATCCTGCCGAAATCCGCCGCCGCCTGGTCGAGCAGGTCACCGGCACCGTGCGCTGGCGCGAGTCGGTTGCCTATATGGCCGGCCAGGGCGTGACCCGCTTCCTCGAGATCGGCGCCGGCAAGGTGCTGAGCGGGCTCGTCAAGCGCATTGCCGAGGGCGCGGTTGGCGTGTCCGTCGGCGGACCCGGCGACATCGCCGCGGCAAAGGAAGCATTGGCGGCTGCGAAATCGGCCTAAAGCGCGATGAGATTCACACTTTTCCGGACCATGCTTTAGTTCTACTGCGTCACAAGCCCCTCATGGTGAGGAGCGCGAAGCGCGTCTCGAACCATGAGGCCCCGCCTGTGGCCTGCATCCTTCGAGACGCCCGCTCCGCGGTCTCCTCAGGATGAGGAGTTAGAGCGATTGTGACGCACTAAGATTAGGAGAACTTCATGTTCGATCTGACTGGCAGGACGGCGCTCGTCACCGGCGCAACCGGTGGCATTGGCGGGGCGATCGCGCAGGCGCTGCACAAACAGGGCGCGACGGTTGCGATATCCGGCACGCGCCGCGAAGTGCTCGAGGGCTTCGCCGCCAAGCTGGGCGAGCGCGTCCATGTGCTGCCTTGCAACCTCTCGAAAAGTGATGAGGTTGAGGCGCTGGTGCCGGCGGCGGAAGCCGCCATGGGTCAGGTGGACATCCTCATCGCCAACGCCGGCATCACCAAGGACAACCTTTTCGTGCAGCTGCGCGATGAGGACTGGGACGATGTCATCCAGGTCAATCTGACCGCGACCTTCCGCCTCGCGCGCGCCGCCACCAAGCTGATGATGCGTAAGCGCTTCGGCCGCATCATCGCCATCACCTCGATCGTGGGCGTTACCGGCAATCCCGGCCAGGCCAATTACACCGCGTCCAAGGCCGGCATCATCGGCCTGATCAAGACGGTCGGCGCCGAATACGCCAAACGCGGCGTCACCGCCAATTGCATCGCGCCCGGCTTCATCAAGACGCCGATGACGGACGCGCTCAACGACAAGCAACGCGAAGCCATCCTGTCCAAGGTTCCTGCCGCCAAGCTGGGGACGCCCGAGGACATCGCCGCTGCGGCGGTTTATCTCAGCTCCAACGAGGCTGGCTACGTGACCGGGCAGACCCTCCACGTCAATGGCGGAATGGCCATGTTTTGAACCCGTTAGCGCCTCTCGCGGAAGCGAAAAGGGGCGGTTTGGCCTTGTAGTCAAGGGTTTGGAAGTATGATAACCGAACCGCACAATGGATGGGTAAAGAACGCCTTGCAGGAATTTGAAACCCTGTATATTGGCGGGGCGAAGCCTGCCGACGTTCGCCGGGTCCAGGGACAAGACCGGGCCGAATCAGCGCGCGATTGCGAAGGAAGCTTAACGACCACGATGGCTCTATCGTCTTCGGGATGTCTTGGGGGCGGGACCAATGGAACAAGCACGAGGTTGAACGATGAGTGAGATTGGTGAGCGGGTTAAGAAGATCGTGGTCGAACACCTTGGTGTTGAGCCCGACAAAGTGGTCGACAGCGCAAGCTTCATTGACGACCTCGGCGCCGACAGTCTCGACACCGTCGAGCTCGTGATGGCGTTTGAAGAAGAATTCGGTTGTGAAATTCCCGACGATGCCGCGGAAACCATTTTGACCGTCGGCGACGCAACGAAGTTTCTCGAGAAGAACGCGAAGAGCTGACGCCCTCGCGGCTTTCGGAGCCGGACGGACCGCGGTCGTGCGGTCCCCCGGTTTCTTGTTGTCGGCCGCAGTTTTCAAGGGTGGAGTGTTGAAATGAGACGGGTGGTCGTCACGGGGCTCGGCATGGTCACGCCGCTCGGCTGCGGCGTAGAACCGACCTGGACGCGGATCCTGGCCGGCAAGAGCGGTGCAAAGAAGATCGACACCTTCGATGCGTCCGACCTGACCTGCCAGATCGCCTGCATGATTCCGCGCGGCGACGGCTCGGGCGGCACTTTCAATCCCGACCAGTGGATGGAGCCGAAGGACCAGCGCAAGGTCGACGACTTCATCATCTATGCGATGTGCGCGGCGAAGCAGGCGCTCGACGACGCCAACTGGCATCCCTCCACCGAAGAAGAGCGCTGCGCCACCGGCACGCTGATCGGCTCCGGTATCGGCGGTCTCTCCGGCATTGCCGACACGGCGATCGTGTTGAAGGAGCGGGGACCGCGCAAGGTGTCGCCGTTCTTCATTCCGGGACGGCTGATCAACCTTGCCTCCGGCTATGTGTCGATCGAGCACGGCCTCAAGGGTCCGAATCATTCGGTGGTGACGGCGTGTTCGACCGGCGCGCATGCGGTTGGCGACGCAGCGCGGCTGATCGCGCTTGGCGATGCCGACGTGATGGTGGCGGGCGGAGCGGAATCGCCGATCTGCCGAATCGGCATGGCCGGATTCTGCGCGGCGCGCGCGTTGTCGACCGGCTACAACGACACGCCGGAAAAGGCCTCGCGCCCCTACGACAAGGACCGCGACGGCTTCGTGATGGGCGAGGGCGCCGGCATCGTCGTGCTCGAGGACTATGAGCACGCCAAGCGCCGCGGCGCGAGGATCTACGCCGAAGTGACCGGCTATGGATTGTCCGGCGATGCCTATCACATCACTTCGCCCGCGCCCGATGGCGACGGCGGATTCCGGAGCATGTCGGCAGCGATGAAGCGCGCCGGCATCACGGCCGCCGATATCGACTATATCAACGCGCACGGCACCTCGACGCCGCTCGGCGACGAGATCGAACTCGGCGCGGTCGAGCGGCTGCTCGGCAACGCCGCCTCGAAGGTGTCGATGTCGTCCACCAAGTCGTCCACCGGCCATTTGCTCGGTGCGGCCGGCGCGATCGAAGCGATCTTCAGCATTCTAGCGATTCGCGATAATGTTGCTCCGCCGACGATCAATCTCGACAATCCGTCGGTGGAGACGGCGATCGACCTGGTGCCCTATACGGCGCGCAAGCGCGAGATCAATATTGCGCTCTCGAACTCCTTCGGTTTCGGGGGCACGAATGCTTCTGTGATCGTCCAGCGCGTGGCCAATTAACGCGTGTTTGAAGTTAATCCACGGTTTCGCCGCATTCGGCGATGAACCCTAGTTGCGGGCGTATGTTATTGGCAGGGCGAGGATTTGTCCCGCCACGATCGAACCGGCAGGAATCAGGTTGCATCGATGAGTGAGAGGCCGCCCATTTCGCCCCGCAGTCCGCGCGCCGCGCTCGAGCCCGAGCAGGTGCCGCCGCCGCCGAAGCGCTCCGAACGCGCCCGCAATCCGTTCGTCGTGGTCGGCAATGCCATTTTCACCATCCTGATTCTGTTGATGATCGGGGCGGGCGCCTCCTACTACTACGGCAAGCAAATCCTGGAGTCGGTTGGGCCGCTGAAGGAAGACAGGATCGTCAACATCCCTGCGCGGGCCGGCAAGCGCGACATTTCCGAGGTGCTGCAGAGAGAGGGCGTGATCGACGTCAATCCCTGGATCTTCATCGGCAGCGTCTATGCGCTCAAGGCAAGTTCCGACCTCAAGCCGGGCGAGTATCTATTCCAGAAGCGCGCGAGCCTGCGCGATGTGATCGGCACCATCGTCGAGGGCAAGGTGGTGCAGCATGCGATCACCATTCCCGAGGGGCTGACCTCCGAGCAAATCGTAGCTCGGCTTTCCGAGAACGACATCTTCGCCGGCAGCGTGCGCGAGATTCCGCGCGAAGGCACGCTGCTGCCGGAGACCTACAAGTTCCCGCGCGGCACCACGCGCGAGCAGGTGATCCAGCGCATGCAGCAGACGCAGAAGCGCGTGCTGGCTGAGATCTGGGAGCGCCGCAATCCCGACGTTCCGATCAAATCGCCGGAGCAATTGGTCACGCTCGCCTCCATCGTCGAGAAGGAAACCGGCAGGGCTGATGAGCGCAGCCGCGTGGCGGCCGTCTTCGCCAACCGGCTGCGCCAGAAGATCAAGCTGCAGTCCGATCCGACCATCATCTACGGGCTGGTCGGCGGCAAGGGCACGCTGGGGCGGCCGATCAAGCGTTCGGAGATCGCCCAGCCGTCGCCGTACAACACCTATGTGATCGAGGGCCTGCCGCCGGGGCCGATCTCCAATCCCGGACGCGCCTCGCTCGAGGCCACCGCCAACCCGGCGCGAACGCGCGACCTATTCTTCGTTGCCGACGGCACCGGCGGGCACACTTTCACGGAAACCTACGACGCGCACCAGAAGAACGTCGCCAAGCTGCGCGCGATGGAAAAGCAAATCCAGAATGACACGGTCGAGCCGGCCGAGGAGGCGCCACCCGCTGCCGCTGGCGCGCCGGCGGCCGCCGACCCCAACCCGACCGCCGGTACCAAGCCTCCTGCAGCGAAGCGGCCCGCGCGGCCGCCGGCCCCGGCTGCTCCTGCGCAGGCACCGGCACGGCAGGGCGCGGTGCAATCGACCACGACGCCTCCGGTGGTGCAGCGCTAGTCTTCGCGCCGTGCGGGGCTCCATGCGAGCCTGGCCGATTCCACTTGGTGCGGAATCGTCCTATGGTCGCGCGCGATCCTTGAGTCCCTCATTCCCTCGTGTCCGGAGAATTTGTCGCGATGGCGCTGTCGAGCATGACCGGTTTTGCCCGCAGCCATGGCGCTAGCGGCCCCTATACGTTCGAGTGGGAGCTGAAATCGGTCAACGCCAAGGGCTTTGACCTGCGTCTGCGGCTGCCGCCCGGCTGGGACGACATCGAGGCGCCGGCCAAGAAGCGGGCAGGCGAACTGCTCGTGCGCGGCACCGTCTATGCCAATCTCAACATCAAGCGCGCCAATGCGGTGGCGCAGGTACGCATCAACGAGGACGTGCTCGCGGCGGTGGTGAAAGTCGCAGGCAGCGTTGCCGCCAGGATCGACGCGGTGGCGCCGAGCGTCGATGGCTTGCTTGCCATCAAGGGCGTCATCGAGGTGGTCGAACCCGAGAGCGATGAAGAAGAGGACAAGGCGGCCAAGGCGGCCGCCATGGCGGCGTTCGAGCAGGCTTTGGCAAATCTCGTCGAGATGCGCCGCCGCGAAGGCGCGGCGCTCGGGCAGGTCCTCAGCGTACGGATGGACGAGATCGAGAAGCTGGCAAAGCGCGCCGAGGCCGCGCCGGGACGTAAGCCCGAAGCGATCCGCGCAAAACTTGCCGAACAGATCGCGACACTGCTGGAGACGACCGATCGCTTCGATCCGGACCGCTTGACCCAGGAAGCGCTGATGATCGCAACCAAGGCCGATATCCGCGAGGAGCTCGACCGCATTGCCTCCCACATCGCGCAGGCGCGCGACATTCTCGGCAAGGGCGGACCGGTCGGGCGGCGGCTCGATTTCCTGGCGCAGGAATTCAATCGCGAGGTCAATACCTGCTGCTCCAAGTCGAACGACATCGAGCTCACCAATACCGGGCTCGAGATGAAGAA
>DASWVJ010000324.1:0-8760 GCA_036406295.1 Bradyrhizobium sp. | reverse complement strand
GACTATCTGCGCTGCGGCGCGATTGCGGCGCGCGCGCCGGTCATGGACGCGGTGCGCGACTTCGCGGCCAAGGGCGGCCTCGTGCTCGGCGTCTGCAACGGATTCCAGATCCTCTGCGAGGCTGGGCTCTTGCCAGGCGTCTTGATGCGCAATGCGCGGCTGAAGTTCATCTGTCACGACGCGCATCTGCGGGTGGAGCGCTCCGATACGCCGTTCACCCGCGGCTACAATGCGGGCCAGGTGATCCGCGTGCCGGTCGCCCATGGCGAGGGCAATTACGCGGCGGACGAAGAGACGCTGAAGCGAATCGAAGGCGAGGGGCGGGTGCTCTATCGCTACTGCTCGCCCGAGGGCGTGGTGGACGGGGCCTCCAACATCAACGGCGCCGCGAATTCCATCGCCGGCATCGTCAACGAGCGTGGTAATGTGCTCGGCATGATGCCGCATCCGGAAAACCACGTCGAAGACATCATGGGCTGCACCGACGGCCGTGGCCTGTTTGCCGGGCTCGTCGCGCATCTCGATCGGGCGGCGTGATCCCGGGATTTTCTGCGTCGTGGTCCGCCTCCTTCTTGCCGCTTGAAATACAGCCGACGGCGCGGCTAGGCTCCTCCAATTATTTGACGGGGGGCGCCGCAATGCGAATTACGCCTTTTTTCGCTGTTCCGCTTGTTTTTGCTGTTTCGTCTTCACCCGCGTTCGCGGCTCCTCCGGCGGCCGCCTATAACAAGACCATCACGATTTCCTTCACCTCGAGCGGAACGCGTACCGACTCACTCGGCAAGAGCGCCGGCTTCAGCACACAGGTGTCGAGGATTATCTATGTCAGCAGCAATGGCCGCCTGTTCATGCGACATCGCGCGACGTCCATGAGCAAGGGGCGCCGCTCGCGTGGCGGTGATTTCGAGCCCGGCGGCGGTCGCGGCGGAAGCTTTGCTTTCCAGGGCAATCGCCTGGTTGGTACGATGACGTGGGCAGCGGGCGCCAGGCAGATTACCGCGACCTTTGATCCGGGCTTTACGAGTTGCACGGCCACGGTGATCGATGGACGGACCGCGGGCGGCACCATCCGCCGCAGGGGGCCGAGTGGGGAGATGGTCGAAGTCACCTCCACCAGCAACTCCACGCCGAGTTGCTCGATCCAGAGCGGCAATGCTTTCGCGCAATAGGCAAGGTCGGAGACACGGTGTGAGACGCGTGGCGTTATCTCTTGCGTTCTTTCTCAGCCTGATCGGGACAGCCCTCGCACAGGGCTTCCCGTCACGTCCCATCACCATGATCGTGCCGTTCGCCGCCGGCGGCACGTCCGACGTGATCGCGCGCACGGTGGCCGAGCAGATGACGTCGGCGCTGGGCCAGCCCGTGGTGATCGAGAATGTCGGCGGCGCCGGCGGCTCGATTGCGCTGGCGCGCGTCGCGCGCGCGGAGGCCGACGGATATACCATCGCGATCGGCAATGCCGGCACTAATGCCGCGACCTATACCATCTATCCCAAGCTGACTTTCACGCCGGACTCTTTCGCACCAATCGCCGTGGTGGCGAAGACGTTCGGCATCATTGCGTTGCGCAAGGATTTTTCGGCGAAGAACCTGCAGGAGTTCATCGCTTACGCCAAGAGCAATCCCGGCAAGGTCAATCTGGGGCATGCCGGCGTCGGCTCATCGAATTTCCTGATCTGCAAGGCGTTTGCGCATGCCGCCGGCATCGACGTCACCCTGGTCGGCTATCGCGGCGCAGCGCCCGCGCTGACCGACGCGATCGGCGGCCAGATCGACGGCGTCTGCGATGCGGCGGCATCCGTCGCGCAGCCGATCAACGAGAGACTGGTGAAAGGCCTCGTCGTCGGCGCCAATGTGGGGCTTGCCTCGTTGCCGGAACTGCCGACCGCGGCGGAAGCGGGCCTTCCTGATTTCGAGGCGCAGGGCTGGAACGGCCTGTTCGCGCCGAAGGGGACGCCGGCCGATGTCATCGCCAAGCTCAACGCGGCGGCGAAGGCCGCTGTCGAGAGCGAGCCCGTCAGGAAGCGCTTTGCCGATCTTTCCACCGTTGCGCCCGACGCCAGCGAGCACACGCCGGATGTGCTGCAGCAACTCGTGGCGCGCGACGTCGAGAAATTCAGGAAGCTGCTGGCGGATCAGAAGTAACGGCTATCTGCCGCGCAGTCGCCGCATGGCGCGCCCGAGCGCATCGCCGGGAACGGTCATCGCGGCCACGCCAGCCATCACGAGCACAAGCCCGAGCGCGAGGTTTTGCGGCACGCTTTCGCCGAGCAGCACTACCGACAGGCCGACGCCGATCGGAATGCGCAAATAGCCTTGCGCATTCGTGGTGATCGTGCCGAGCCGTTGCAGGCACATGTAGAACAGCATCAGCCCGAGCGCTGAGGAGAAGATACCCATGGTGACCGCCGCGGCGAGGGATTCCGCCGTCGGCCGCAAGGTCCAGGGATGCTCGACAATAAGCGAGAGCGGCAACAGCACGCAGCCGCCAAACAATAGTGAGCCCGCGGCGACCACCATCGGATCATAGTACGACAGCCGCAGCCCGAAGATCGTGGCGCAGGCAAAGGAGATGGTGGCGAGCAGGATCGCCATCTCGGCGACGATATCGCTGGAAAGCCCGCCCAGCGCGTCGAGGCCGATGATCGCGGCGGTGCCGGCAAGCCCGAGGATCGCGCCAAGCAGCTTCAGCAGCGTTGCCGGCTCGTGGCGCGTGATGCCCCAGGTGATCAGGAAGGCGAAGATCGGCGTCGTGGAGGCCAGCACCACCGTGGTCGAGGCCGGCACATATTGCTGCGCCCATGTGATCATCAGGAACGGGATCGTCGAGTTGATGGTCTGCTGCTGGGCGAACAGCTTCCAGGCCTGCACATCGGTCGGCAGGCGAAGTCCGCGGAAATGCAGCACTGCAATGAGGAAGGCGGCGGCGATCAGCGAGCGTGCCGAGATGAAGGTGATCGGCGGGATCGAGCCGAGTCCGATTTTTGTCAGTGGATAGGTTGAGCTCCAGAAGCACGCCAGCAACAGCAAGAGGGCATAGTCGCGCCAGCTGTGTTGCCGCGGCTGGGGCGGCGAGGGCGCGGGCTGCGGCGCAGGCGCCGCCTCGATCTCGCTGAGTGCTGTGCTCTTCGGCAACTTGTTCTTCCCGGCGCTTCCACTTGCGTTTATGGCCTTATCCGCAAGCGAAGCACAAGGACACCGGTTGCATGGCTACAAGCCAGTGAGGCCAGGCACGGGCGGCTTCTTCCACTTCACCCGCTTGATCGTCCCGGAGAAGGTGAACAGCTTGCGCTCGCCCGAGCGCAGCGTGCCGCGCAGGAAGATCAGCGAGCCACCGGCGCGCGTCACCTCGCCGTCGCATTCGACCAACTCGCCCTCGCGTGCCGCGTCGAGGAATTCGCAGGAGAAGGCCACCGTCACGCCCGGCCCCTGCAGATGCGAGGAGGCGATGGCGAACAGGCAGTAATCGGCAAAGGCCATGAAGCAGCCGCCGTGGACACTGCGCAGGCCGTTGAGGTGTTTTTTCTCGACGCGGAAGGCGCATTGCACGCGGCCGGTCTCGTCCATGCGGTGCCAGAACGGCCCGTTATGGGTCTCGAAGGGATCTCGGGTCCAGGTGCGCCAGCCCGCAAATTCGCCCTCGGTTTCGACATGCAGGTCGGGGCGGCGGTGGAATGCGTTTTGAGGAAGCTCGTTCACGAAAAAGGGGCCTTCATTTGCGATTTGGCGCCCTTAAATCCGATCCATCGGCCAGACGCAAACCCTGTTGAGCCCGACCAGCAAAGGTGGGAACCGGTTTTGCGTCCGCGCGCGGTCAAAACATAAGTAGGCGCATGGCTTTGTCGCCCAACTGCTCACACTTTGGCGGGCTATGCGCCGCAACCGGCCGCAAAGCTCTGGACAGCGGGAAAATGGCCCCTAAAAGGCCTTTTCCAGCCCCTCTGGACTTCCTATTACGGGCCTCATGCAGACCAACGAACCCCAGATCACCCCAGAACTCGTCGCTGCCCACGGGCTCAAGCCCGACGAATATGAGCGCATCCTGAAGCTGATTGGGCGGGTCCCGACCTTCACCGAGCTCGGCATCTTCTCGGCGATGTGGAACGAGCACTGCTCGTACAAGTCCTCGCGCATCCATCTGCGCGGGCTGCCCACCAAGGCGCCATGGGTGATCCAGGGGCCGGGCGAGAACGCCGGCGTGATCGACATCGGCGACGGCCAGGCCGTGGTCTTCAAGATGGAGAGCCACAACCACCCGAGCTATATCGAGCCCTATCAGGGTGCGACGACCGGCGTCGGCGGCATCCTGCGCGATGTCTTCACCATGGGCGCGCGTCCCATTGCCTGCCTCAATGCGCTGAGCTTTGGCGCGCCGGAGCATCCAAAGACGCGACATCTGGTGTCCGGCGTCGTCGCCGGCGTCGGCGGCTACGGCAATTCCTTCGGCGTGCCGACGGTGGGCGGGCAGGTGCGCTTCCACACCCGCTATGACGGCAACATCCTCGTCAATGCGATGGCGGTGGGGCTCGCCGATGCCGACAAGATCTTCTACGCGGCCGCCTCCGGCGTGAACATGCCGATCGTCTATCTCGGTTCGAAAACCGGGCGCGACGGCATTCACGGCGCCTCGATGGCTTCCGCCGAGTTCGACGACGACTCCGAGGAGAAGCGCCCCACCGTGCAGGTCGGCGATCCCTTCGCCGAAAAATTGCTGCTGGAAGCCTGTCTCGAGATCATGGAAGCCGATTGCGTGATCGCGATCCAGGACATGGGTGCGGCGGGGCTGACCTGCTCGGCGGTCGAGATGGGCGCCAAGGGCGATCTCGGCGTCGATCTCATTCTGGATTCCGTGCCGACGCGTGAAATCGGAATGAGCGCCTATGAAATGATGCTCTCGGAAAGCCAGGAGCGCATGCTCATGGTGCTCAAGCCCGAGAAGGAAAAACAGGCCGAGGCGATCTTCAAGAAGTGGGGCCTCGACTTTGCGGTGGTCGGCTACACCACGCCGAGCAAGCGCTTTGTGGTGAAGCATGGCGGCGACGTCATGGCGGACCTTCCGATCAAGGAGCTTGGCGACGAGGCTCCGGTCTATGATCGCCCGCATGTGGCCTCGTCCGCATTGCCGATCATTCAGGCGCGCGACGTGAAGCCGCCGATGGGCATTGCCGCGACGCTGGAAAAACTGATCGGCACGCCGGAACTCTGCTCCAAGCGCTGGGTGTGGGAGCAGTATGACCACGTCATCCTCGGCAATACCGTGCAGCGGCCCGGCGGCGATGCCGCTGTGGTGCGCGTGCAGGACGGGCCCAAGGGCCTCGCGCTCACCGTCGACGTGACGCCGCGCTACTGCGAGGCCGATCCGTTCGAGGGCGGTAAGCAGGCGGTGGCGGAGGCTTGGCGCAATATCACCGCGGTCGGCGGCAAGCCGCTCGCCATCACCGACAATCTCAATTTCGGCAATCCGGAGCGGCCCGAGATCATGGGCCAGTTCGTCGGCTGCCTGAAGGGTATCGGCGAGGCCTGTCGCGCGCTGGATTTCCCGGTCGTCTCGGGCAACGTCTCGCTCTACAACGAGACCAATGGCCGGGCGATCCTGCCGACGCCCTCGATCGGCGGCGTGGGTGTGCTTGACGATTTCACCAAGTCCGCACCGCTCGCCTTCAAGGCGGCGGGCGAGGCGATCCTGCTGGTGGGCGAAACGCAAGGCTGGCTCGGGCAATCCGTCTACTTGCGCGACATCTGCGGCCGTGAAGAGGGCGCTCCGCCGCCGGTCGATCTCGCGGCAGAGAAGCGCAATGGCGATGTCGTGCGCGGCATGATCCGCGCGGGCACGGCGAGCGCTGTGCATGACGTCTCCGATGGCGGGCTATTGGTCGCGCTCGCCGAAATGGCGATGGCGAGCGGTATCGGCGCGCAGCTACTGGCGGCGCCGTCCTCGACCGTGCCGCATGCGTACTGGTTCGGCGAGGACCAGGCGCGCTATATCGTTACCGTGCCCGCAGCCGACGCCGGCCTCGTGCTCGCCAAGATGAAGGGTGCGGGCGTGCCCTGCGCGCGGATCGGCACCACGGGCGGCGATGCGATTGCGGTGGCCGGTGAGCCGCCGGTTGCAATCGAGAAGCTTCGCACCGCGTTCGAAAGCTGGCTGCCGAACTACATGGGCTGGAAGGGTTAGTTCATCGTTCCGGGATGGTCCCACCGGGTCCGCGCAAAGCGCGGCCCGATGACAGGCTCCGGACCAGACCTCAGATGCGCAATTGCGCATCGGGGAACCTCGAGATTCTCAGGAGCGCAACTGCGCTCCATAGTTCGATGCTTCGCATCGCCCCGGAATGACTCCATCGCTCACAACACCTTGGTCGCCCCGGGGATCTGCCGCAGTGCGCGCGTGATGCCCCAGCTCAACAGCACCGTCAGCACGAAGCCGACCGTCGCCTTCACGATCGCCGGTAGTTCATAGTCGAACAACCAGTACTGCAGCCATAGCGCGATCGGGTAGTGCACCAGGAACATGCCGTAGGCGTCCGCCTGCATCGGGTCGAGTAGCCTGGCCGAGCCTGATTGCCTGAATCTCTGGAAAAAGGCCAGGATCAGAAACATCACGGCCACGCTGAAAACGGTGAAGCAGATGGCGTAGATCGCCTCATACCAGTCCGGCAACGGCGACGGATTGCCCAGTATTTCGCGCTTGATGAAGATCAGCACCCACAGCAGGCAATACGGCACGACCGCCAGCACCATCCAGTCCCAGCTGACCTTCGCCATCCGGCCGTCAGGCGCGAGCAGCCCGCGGTCCATATTCGCGACGCCGATGCCGGCGCCGAAAAAGAAGTAGCTCGCATAGAGCATCACGCGCCCGTGCTGCACCGAGAACGGTCCGAACTCGAACCAGCTGCTTGGTCCGTAGTGAACCAGCCCGGGAACGTAGAACGCCGCGGTGACGGCAAGCATGACCGCGAAGAACTCGGCGGGCCGGCGGCGGCCGTGCAGCGAAAGGCGATTGATCGGATCGAGCAGGTTGGGCCGCAGCCGGTGCAGCAGGCAAGCTACCAGGTCGAAGGCGAGCAGGACCCAGAGGAACCAGATCGGTCCGCTCGGCCAAGGGCCCTTCGTGACCATATTCCACCAGTATTCCGAAAAGCCGATCTCGGGATGTTGCCGCAGGGAGATGGCGTAATAGGCCAGCGGAATGATCGTGAATGCACAGATCACGAACGGCAGGCCAAGCCGAAGCAGGCGATCCGACAAATAACTAGCCGCCCCCTTGCGGGCGATGCCCGACCAGGCAAACAAGCCCGACAGGAAAAAGAACATCGCCATGAAGAAGCTGTCGGTGGCGAGCACGATCATGTCGAAGCCGAAGAAAAACGTCGGATCGGTGTGGCCGAAATAAGTGTAGGGGATCACGGCGTGATGCAGCAGCACCACCAGCGTCAGGAAGGTGCGGGCGCGATCGAGCGAGAGGTTGCGCGATTTGGCCGCCGGCGCGGCGTGAGCCACAGTAGTCGAAATGGTCGTCATGAGAGCCCCCCGGCGCGCTGATGGCCGGTTAAATCTCGCAGCGGGTCTCGAATTGAGCAAGGCCCAATCTGCGGCGCATCCTCAGGAACCGGTGAAGTTTCCGAGCGTTGGAGCAGCGGGGCAAGCCTGGAGGTGCTGCCGATGACGATCCTGAAATGGGCGCTGATCTTCCTGGTCGTGTCGATCATCGCAGGCCTTTTCGGCTTTACCGGCATCTCCGCCGCATCAGCCGACATCGCGCGCTTCCTGTTCTACATCTTTGTCGTGATCTTCCTGGTGCTCCTGATACTCGGGCTCACGATATTCAGGGCGTAGTGGGCGCCGCCCTATCAACTCATCGTGCCGGGTCAAGCCCGGCCATGACGGCAGAAGGAGCGCAGGCTATGCCACTTCCTCGATCTTGACCTTGTCCGGATAGAACGCCAGATGCCCGGCAATCTCCGCCATCGCTGGGAACGGGTTCTCATAGGTCCAGATCGAATTCTCCAGCGTCGTGCCGTTGGCCTTGATGCTGAAATAACTCGCATCCCCCTTGTACGGGCAATGCGTGGTCCGCTCAGTGCGCTCCAGCAGCGCCATGTTGGCATCGGCGCGCGGTACATATTGCACGGCGGGATAGCGTGCCTCCTTCAGGGTCAGCGCCTGGGCGGTGTCGGCGATGACCACGCCGCCCGCGGAGACGCGGACCCGCTTCGGGTTGGGCGTGATCGTGATGGGATGGTCAGGACCTGGGAGTTTCATGGGTTTTGTGCCTTTTTTGATCAGCCCGTCGTGATCGGTGCGGGGCAATTGGGCAGATTCCAAACCGGGGCCGCCACGATATAGTGCCGGAACGCGTGACCTAGAAGGCCGTCCGCGCTAGGTTCGGCCATCACGGCCGCGCGATCCGGCCCTGATTCGAGCTTAAGGAGGTCTGCTGGAATGCCGATGGACGCCCGCGATATCGAATTGATGATCAAGGCTGCGATTCCGGACGCCGAGGTGACAATCCGGGATCTTGCCGGCGATGGCGACCATTACGCGGCAACCGTGATCTCGGAGTCCTTCCGCGGCAAGTCGCGTGTGCAGCAGCACCAGATCGTCTACCAGTCGCTGAAGGGCCAAATGGGTGGCCTGCTGCACGCGCTGGCGCTGCAGACCGGCGTGCCCGAGGGTTGAGACCCCCGAGACGGGGATAGGGACCATGGCTGCGGACAATCCACGCGGCGGGATGTTTCGCCTGCTGGTGCCGGATCGGCA
>DASWVJ010000323.1:0-18690 GCA_036406295.1 Bradyrhizobium sp. | reverse complement strand
GACCTCGAACACTTCGCCTTCGACAAAGCGCGCCGCCTTGACCTTGCCTTCGAGATATTTGGCGGCAACTTCGGGCCGGGCCGGCGTCAGGCGCGGATCATCCATAGCGTTCGCTCAGCAGCTTGTAGATGGCGCGCGCGGCCTGGCACTCGCCGCCCTCGGGGCGGCCGGGCCTTGCCGACGGCGTCCAGCCGTAGATGTCGACATGCAGCCAGCTCTTTGCAGCCTCCACGAAGCGCTGCAGGAACAGCGCGCAGGTGATGGAGCCGGCAAAGGAGCCCGACGGCGCGTTGGTGACGTTGGCGACTTTCGAGTCGAGCCATGAATCGTAAGCCGGCCAGAGCGGCATGCGCCACAACGGATCGTTCTCCTGCCGCGCCAGCCGCGCGACGTCGGCGGCCAGCGTCTCATCATTGGTGTAAAAGGGCGGTAAATCCGGCCCCAGGGCGACCCGCGCCGCGCCGGTCAGCGTGCCGAGATCGACCAGTAGTTCGGGCTTCTCCTCGTCGGCCAGCGCCAGCGCGTCGGCGAGGATCAGCCGGCCCTCGGCGTCGGTGTTGCCGATCTCCACCGTGATGCCCTTGCGCGACCTGAAGATGTCGAGCGGGCGGAAGGCGTTGCCGGCCACCGCATTCTCCACCGCCGGGATCAGCACGCGCAGCCGCAACTTCAGCCTGGCATCCATCACCATCTGCGCCAGCGCCAGCACGTTGGCTGCACCGCCCATGTCCTTCTTCATGATCAGCATGCCGTTCGACGGCTTCAGGTCGAGCCCGCCGGTGTCGAAACAGACGCCCTTGCCGACCAGCGTCACCTTGGGATGGGCGGGATCGCCCCAGGTGAAATCGATCAGCCGCGGTGCGCGCGTCGAGGCCATGCCGACGGCGTGAATCAGCGGAAAGTCCTTGGCAAGCTGCTCGCCGGCAATGCAGCAGAATGTTGCGCCGAAGCGGTTCGCCAGATCATGCGCGGCGGTCTCCAGCTCCGCCGGCCCCATGTCGTTGGAAGGCGTGTTGATGAGGTCGCGGGCCAGGAACGCAGCCTCTGCCATCCGCGCCAGTTCCGCAGCATCTACTCCGTCGGGCGGCACCAGGCGGGCCTCGGGACCGTCGACCTTGCGGTAGCGGGTAAAACGATAGCTCCCCAGGGCAAAGGCCAGCGCGGCAAGCCTGGCATCATGCGGGGCATTGGCAAAACGATAGGTGCCGGCCGGCAACAGTCCCGGCAGCGTGCCGGGCCGGAACGGGTCGCGCGATTTCGCGGTCTCCTCTTCGAGCCCGAAGATCACCTGCGCGATCGCGCCATTCGCCGCGGGCAGGATCAGGCACTTGCCGGGCTTTGCTGCAAAGCCATTAGCTTCCGCAAATTGCCGCGCTTCGACGGGCAGGTCTTTCCTGATCGCGTCCCATGTCGTCTTGGTGGCGAAGGTGATGGGAATGGCGGAAGCGGCGGAGGTCTCGAACACAGAAGGCATGCTTGTCTCGGAGATGGGGCGGGAAGGCGAGGTGTTTCCCGCTACCTACACGCGTTTGGCCGTGCCCGGAAGCGGGCGATTAACCAGACGTTAGGGTTAACAGTCTATTGCTGGCCCATTCGGTTCCGCGACCCGAGAAAGTGCCATGCGTCGTCCTTCCCTTGCCCGATTGCTGGGCTCCGCCGCCGTCACGGCCCTGCTGGCCAGCGGCCTTGGCGGCTGCAAGACCATGGGCGACATCACGGGTTCGCTCACCTCCAAATCCGATGCCGCCACGGAGACCGATCCGCGCCGCGTCGCCGAAGTGTATGGCGAACGCTACCGCGCCAACCCGAAGGATGCGGAAGCGGCGCTGCGCTACGGCACGGCGCTGCGCAGCACCGGCCAGCGCTCCCAGGCCGTCGCCGTGCTGGAACAGGCCTCGCTCGCACATCCCGGCAACAAGCAGCTCTTGGCGGCTTACGGCCGCGCTCTCGCCGACAACGGCAATTTCCAGCAGGCCTTCGACGTGCTGAGCCGCGCGCATTCGCCCGACAATCCCGACTGGCGCATCCTCTCGGTGCAGGGCACGGCGCTGGACCAGATGGGCAAGCATCAGGAAGCTCGCGGTTATTACGAGAGCGCGCTGCGGATTGCGCCGGACGAGCCATCGGTGCTGTCCAATCTCGGCCTGTCCTACGTGCTCTCCCGCGACCTGCCGCGCGCCGAGGAGACCCTGCGCAAGGCCCAGGCCACCGGCCGCGCCGATGCGCGCGTACGGCAGAATCTCGCGCTTGCCGTCGGCCTGCAGGGCCGCTTTGCCGAGGCCGAGAGCATCGCCCGCGCCGACCTGCCGGCCGATGAAGCTGCCGCCAACGTCGCCTATCTGAAGCAGATGCTGGCCCGCAAAGACCATCCGCGCACCGCTGCCCGCGGCAAGCCGCCGGTCATGGCGCAGGATCTGTCGGATTAATCGACGATCATCATCCGGGCACGGACTGTCATCACTCGCGCACGCGGGTGATCCAGTACGCCGCCGCCTCTCGGAACAACCAAAGCGCCTCTGGAATACTGGATCGCCGGGCCGAGGCCGGGCGATGACAGCTTGATTGAGCCACCTTGTCCCGCCATGGACGGCGGAGGCGACTTACTGCATCGCCGAGACCTTGATGTAGGTCGGTCCGAGAATGACGACGAACAGCACCGGCAGGAAGAACAGGATCATTGGCACGGTGAGCTTGGGCGGCAATGCGGCCGCTTTCTTCTCGGCCTCGCTCATGCGCATGTCGCGGTTTTCCTGCGCCATCACGCGCAGCGACTGGCCGAGCGGCGTGCCGTAGCGTTCCGACTGCTGCAGCGCGAGGCAAACCGACTTGACGCCCTCGAGCCCGGTGCGCCGCGCCAGGTTCTCATAGGCGACCTTGCGGTCCTGCAGGTAAGACAGCTCGGCCGTGGTCAGCGTGAACTCTTCCGACAGCGCCACCGACTGCGCCACGATTTCGCCCGCCACCTTGCGGAAGGCGACTTCCACGGACATGCCGGACTCGATGCAGATCAGCAGCAGGTCGAGCGCATCAGGGAACGCCCGCTTGATCTCGAGCTGGCGCTTGGTGATGGCATTCTTCAGGAACAGCATCGGCGCCTGCAGGCCGAGATAGGCGACGCCGACGCAAATGCCGATCTTGACCGGCATTGACTTCTCTATCTGCGAGATCACGAACACGTAGAGCACCGCGCCGATGAACAGCACGAGCGGCGTCACCGCGCGGGCGAACAGGAACGTTACGTAGTGCGCCGGGCCGCGGTAGCCCGCCATGACGAGCTTGTCGCGCGCCGCTTCCTGGGCAAGCCATTTGGTGAGGTTGAAGTCCTCCACCACCTTGGAGACCAGCTGTTTCGGCGACTGGCGCAGCGAGACCTTCTCCGACCTGTTGAGACGGTCACGCTCGCGCTGGCGCATGCGCTCGCGCTCGCTCGCCACCGCCTTCATGCGCTTGGCCATGTTCTCGCCGGCGAGCAGCGGCATCACCAGCGTGTAGACGGTCAGGCTCGCGGCGATCGCCGCGAGCAACATGGTCATGAAACGGACATCGTGCAGTTTTGCTATCAGGAAATCGACCATGCCAGCACCGTCAGAAGTCGAAATTGATCATTTTCTTCATCACCATGACGCCGATCGACATCCAGACGACACAGCCCACCAGCATCAGCTGGCCCTTCGGATCGGTCCACAACAGCGAGATGTAGTCCGGAGTCGTGAGGTAGACGAGGATCATCACGATCGGCGGCAGCGCGCCGATGATGCCGGCGGAAGCCTTGGCCTCCATCGACATGGCCTGGATCTTCTCGGCCATCTTCTTGCGGTCGCGCAGCACCTTGGACAGGTTGCCGAGCGCTTCGGAGAGGTTGCCGCCCGATTTCTGCTGGATCGCGATCACGATGCCGAAGAAATTGGCTTCCGGCACCGGCATGCGACTGTAGAGGCGGGAGCAGGCCTCGCCCAGCGGCATGCCGATCGCCTGGGTCTCGATAATGGCGTTGAATTCGCCGCGCAGCGGCTCCGGCGTGTCGGCGGCGACCACCTTGATGGATTCGAAGAGGGGCAGGCCCGCCTTGATGCCGCGCACGATGACGTCGACCGCGTCCGGCAGGGCGGCAAGGAATGCCTTCTCGCGCCGCTTCTTCAGGAACGCCAGCAGCCAGCGCGGCACGCCGAAGCCGAACGCAAAGGCCAAGCCTACGGCGCCCGGGAGGCTGCCCGAGACGACGAATGCGACCGCAAAGCCGACTAGCCCAAGCACGCCGGATATCATCCAGAACTTCTGCGTGCTCCAGCCGAGACCCGCCTGCATCAGGCGGGCGCTCAGCGTCACCTTGTTCTCCTTGGCGCGCGCCTCGATCTCCTTCAGCGAGCCTTCGACCTGCTCGCGGCGTGACTTCTGCACCTTGTTGTCCGCGCTCCGCGACGCAGGCTCGGGTCGGGCAACCTGCTCGCGGCGCGCGGCGGCCTGCCGCTCGCCGGAGAGCATCGGATAGATGAACACCCAGGCGAGCCCGCCGACGGCAGTGGCGGCGAGGAAGCCCAATGCGAGATTTTGCATGTTCATGGTGCGGCCCTTAGGTAGTCGGCTTGCTTTCGGCGGCATCGAGGGCTGCGGCGAGCCGCTTCTCCTCGTTGTAGTAGCGCGCGCGCTCCCAGAATTTCGGCCGGCCGATGCCGGTGGAGCGGTGCTTGCCGATGATCTTGCCGTTGGCGTCCTCGCCGATCAGGTCGTAGACGAAGATGTCCTGGGTGATGATGGTGTCGCCTTCCATGCCGATCACCTCGGTGATGTGGGTGATGCGACGCGAGCCGTCGCGCAGGCGCGCGGCCTGCACGATGACGTCGATCGAGGCGCAGATCATCTCGCGAATCGTCCGCGAGGGAAGCGAAAAGCCGCCCATTGTGATCATGGACTCGCAGCGCGACAGCGCTTCTCGCGGGTTGTTGGCGTGCAGCGTGCCCATCGATCCGTCATGGCCGGTGTTCATGGCCTGTAGCAGGTCGAACGCCTCGGGTCCGCGGACTTCGCCGACGATGATTCGTTCGGGGCGCATGCGCAGGCAGTTGCGCACCAGTTCGCGCATGGTGATCTGGCCTTCGCCTTCGATATTGGGCGGCCGGGTTTCCAGCCGCACCACATGCGGCTGCTGCAGCTGAAGCTCGGCGGCGTCTTCGCAGGTAATGATGCGCTCGTCGTGCTCGATATAGTTGGTCAGGCAGTTCAGCAGCGTGGTCTTGCCGGAGCCGGTGCCGCCGGAGATCAGCACGTTGCAGCGGCAGCGGCCGATGATCTGCAGGATCTCCGCGCCTTCCGGCGTGATCGCGCCGAACTTGACCAGCTGTTCGAGCGTCAGCTTGTCCTTCTTGAACTTGCGGATGGTGAGCGCGGGGCCGTCGATCGCCAGCGGCGGTACGATGGCGTTGACGCGCGAGCCGTCGGCGAGGCGCGCATCGCAGATCGGCGAGGATTCATCGACGCGGCGGCCGACCTGGCTGACGATGCGCTGGCAGATGTTGAGCAGCTGCTGGTTGTCGCGGAAGCGAATACCGGTGCGCTGGATCTTGCCGCCGACTTCGATGTAGACGGTGCCGGCGCCGTTGACCATGATGTCGGCGATATCGTCGCGCGACAGGAGCGGCTCCAGCGGGCCGTAACCGAGCACGTCGTTGCAGATGTCGTCGAGCAGCTCTTCCTGCTCGGCGATCGACATCACGATGTTCTTGATCGCGATGATCTCGTTGACGATGTCGCGGATTTCCTCGCGCGCCGACTCGCTGTCCAGCTTGGCCAGTTGCGCGAGGTCGATCGCCTCGATCAGCGCGCCGAAGATGGTCGCCTTGACCTGGTAGTAATTGTCCGACCGGCGGCTCTCGATCACAGGCGCGGGAGGCGGCGCTTTGGCGGGCGAGATCGGCGGGGAGGAGATGGCGGGGGCGGCCGACGGCGCGGCCGGCGCAGCCGAAGGCGCCAGCGTGGGGGCTGGAGATTTTACAACTCGGTGGTCGCTATCTGAACGCTTACCAAACACGACGGCACTCCGGACGGCTTACTTGCCGCGCAGCTTCCTGATCAGGGGCGAGAGGAACGAATTCTTCGGTTTCTTGGTCTCGCCGCGCCCGGTCAGACGCTGCGCTATCTGCAGGAACATCTCGGTGGTGCGGTGATTGGCGGAGATTTCCGCAATCATCTGCCCGTTGTTGGCGGCAGCGCCGAACATCTGCGGCTCGAACGGTATTGTCGCGATCGGCTGACTCTCGATTGCCTTGGCGAATTCCGTCGCGGCGATCTCGGGGCGTTTGGGAACGCCGACCTGGTTGAGGCAGTAGAGGGGCGCACGATCGTTCGGCCGTGCCGCCTTCAGCAGGTCGAAGACGTTCTTGGTGTTGCGCAGGCTGGCCAGATCCGGGGCGGCGACGATCAGGATGTCATCGGCACCGATCAGGGCGCGCTTGGTCCAGCCCGACCATTGATGCGGCACGTCGAGCACGATGCAGGGCATCGAGGCGCGCAGCGTGTCGAAGATGGCGTCGAACGCGTCGTCGCCGAAATCATAGACCCGGTCCAGCGTCGCGGGTGCGGCGAGCAGGCTCAAATGGTCGGTGCATTTCGACAGCAGGCGGTCTACGAACGCGGTGTCGACGCGGTCCGGCGAGAACACCGCATCCGCGATGCCCTGCGCCGGGTCCTGATTGTAGTCGAGGCCGGCGGTGCCGAAGGCAAGGTCCAGATCGGCGACCACCGAATCGAGCGCGAGGTCGCGGGCGATCGCCCACGCTATGTTGTGGGCGATGGTGGATGAGCCGACGCCGCCTTTGGCGCCGACGATGGCGATGATGCGGCCGACCGACTTGGCTTCCGGTGCGGAGAACAGGTTGCAGACCGAACGCACCACGTCGAGCGCGGTAATCGGCGCGATCAGATAATCGCTGACGCCACGGCGCACCAGTTCGCGGTACAGCGCCACGTCGTTGACGCGGCCGATTACGACGACGCGGGTTCCGGCGTCGCAGACGGCGGCGAGCTGGTCGAGGCCGGTCAGGATGTTGTTGCGGCTCTCGACCTCGAGGATAATGACGTTCGGCGTAGGCGCGGAGCGATAGGCCTCGATGGCGGCGACCATGCCGCCCATCTGGATCTTCAGATGCGCCTTGCCGAGGCGCCGGTCCTCGCCCGCCGACTGCACGGCAGCCGCGCTCTCGACCGTTTCGCAGAAGGCCTGCACCGACACTCGCGGCGCCGGCGCGATGTGATCGTCGACCGGCGGCGAGGTGGCCTCAGGCTGTTCTTCCTGGTTCTGGCGCGCGTAGCTGATCATTTGCCTGTGTCGCTGAGTTTGGCCTTGTCGGCTTCGGGATAGACGGTCGTGGTTGAAGAACCCTTGCGATACTTCTCGAAGGCCACGTTACGCCGCATGGTGTAGGCGGGCGTCTCCGCGCGCGGCTGCACCAGGTCGGACGGCTCGTCGATCATGGCCGCGAGGTTGCGCTGATTGGCGCAACCGAAATTGTAGTAGCTCTTGTTCTCGAAATAGCTCGGGTTCTTGATAGAGGGGCCGAGGTCCTCCGGCCAGATGCCGCAAGGACCGGCGGTCGCCGAAATCTTCGGGTAGTTGAGCCGGATCGCCGCCATGAACCGCGGATCCTTCGGATGGTACTGGCGGACGCTGACCGCGCGCGGCGGGACGCCGGCGGCCGCGATCATCGCCTGGATCTCGCGCAGCGTCTCGTGCGCGGCGCGCGCATTCGGCGTGCCCGTCGGCATGTCGATGGTGATGCCGCCGGTGCCCTCGCGCAGCCAGCTCTGTGCCATGCCCATGACGTCGGCGCGCTGGGCGGCGGTCATGCCGCCGCGGCCGGTACCGATGAACACGACAATGGAGCGATCGGCTTCCGTCACCGCGATCGGATGGCGCTGGCGGTAGTCGTCCGGATAGGGGTCGGCGGCCACGATCGGCGCGTCGAAAGTCTTGCAGGCGCTGAGGGCGACGGAAAGGCCGATCAGCGTCGTCGCCAGGCGCAAGGTCCGGCTGCGGCGGGCGGATGATTTGGCTGTGATCGTCATCGTTGATGCCCGTCCCTAGTCCGTGATGAAGCCGTACGTGCCGCGGTAGTTCCGCGCCGGTTCGACGCGCCCGGGAACGCCGTAGATGCGGTTGATGTTGCCGATCAGGTCGGCCTGCGGATCGCTCACGTTGGAAAAGCCGTCATCCGGCCGCGACAATTCCTTCTGCGCCACCGCGCGCACGACGTAGGGTGTCACCAGCACCATCAGCTCGGTCTGGCTGCTGACGAAGTCGCGGCTGCGGAACAGCGTGCCGAGGATCGGCAGTTGCGTCAGGCCGGGAAGGCCGTTGATCGCCTGCTTGGTCTGCTCCGCGATCAGGCCGGCCATCGCCATCGAGCCGCCGGAGGGAATTTCCAGCGTGGTCTGGGCACGGCGGGTGCGGATCGCGGGAATGGTCAGCGAGCTGCCCTGCTGGTTCAGCGTGATCGCGTTGTCGAGGGACAGTTCCGAGACCTCGGTCATCACGTGCAGGCTGATGCGGCCCTCAGTCAATACGACAGGCGTGAAATTGAGCGAGATGCCGAATTTTTTGTACGTGATTTGCGTCGTGCAGACGTGCGTCACGGGATCGCAGGAATAGCCGGCGGGGATCGGGAATTCGCCGCCCGCGATGAAGGTCGCGGCTTCGCCCGAAATCGCCGTCAGGTTCGGTTCGGCCAGCGTGCGGACCACGCCCGCGCTTTCCATGGCGCGGAGGACGGCCTGCACGTTGCCGCCTCCGAACGAGCCGGTGATGTTGTTGAGGTCGACCAGCGGGCGGCCATAGGCCGTGAACGGGGTCCGGTTGTTGAAGCTCACGACCGAGGTGCCGTAATTCAGGCTGCCGCTGAGGTCGATGCCGAGCTGCTTGATGATGTTACGCGCGACTTCGGCGACGGTGACCTTCAGCATCACCTGGTCGCGGCCGCGCACCACGACGGAGTTGACCACCTTGTCCTGCCCGCCGGCCAGCTTGGCGGCGAGATCGCCGGCCTGCTGTGCCTCGATCGGGCTCGCGGCAGTGCCGCTCAGCACGATGCTGTCGCCAAGGCCATCGATCTGGATCTCGGAATTCGGCATGATCTGCTTCAGTGCGGCGCGCGCGCCATTGAGATCCCGCTTCACCGCGATGTCATAGGCGGCGATCTGCTGGCCGGCCGCATCGAAGAACACGATGTTGGTCTGGCCGACCGCGGCGCCGATGATGTAGGCGCGCTGCGCCGAACGGACCACGGCATTGGCGACCTTGGGATCGGCAACCAGAACGTCCTTGACGTCGCGCGGCAGGTCGATGACGACGGACTTGCCGACGCCGAGCGACAAAAAACGCGCGTTGGTCTGGCCGTCGGCGGAGGAGGGTGACGTGCCGATGCGGTAGTCGCCAGCCAGCGCGGGCGTGACCACGGCCTGGTTCAACGTCAGCGCCGCGACCGCCGAAAGCGACAGGGCGCGGGCCATCAGGCTCCGCAGCGTCGGTCCATATTCCCTGCACTTCATTTCCCGTGTCCCCATCGTCACTTCTGCGTCATCGTCGGGCTGACGACCCCATAGCGAACCACATTCACGCTTCCGCCGCGCCGCGCGCGCTGCTGGCCGTCCTCGTCCAGCTTCTCGACCATGTTGACGTCGGCGATCGAGCGCAGTGCCAGCGACAGCGTGCCCATCTGGCGCGAGCGCACGAGCGTCTCGGCCTGTTCGGGCTTGAGTTCCAGCGTCACGGTCTTGCCGACCACGGCGTTCTGGCCTTCCTTTTCCTTCGGCGCCTGGTCGATCGCGAGCACGCGCACGTTGGGCAGGATGATCTCGGATTGGACGATGTCAGGCGCGCTCTTGCTGTCCGGATTCTTTTCGCGCCTGGTCAGAATCACGTCGACGCGGTCATTCGGCAGGATGAAGCCGCCGGCGCCGGTTTCTGCCGAGATTTCGGTGGAGACGGCGCGCATGCCGGTGGGCAGGATAGCGGCCATGAAGCCGGAGCCGTCAGCTTTCACCAGCTTGGGTTCGCGGATCGGTTCACCGGCAATGAAGGGGGCGCGCGCGATCGAGCCGGTGATCTCCTTGGTGGCTTCCGGGCGGTCGGTGCGCTTGATGAAGTTGCTGCTCGCGGTCGTCGCCGGCCAGGTCTGCCATTGCAGATCGGTCGGCTTCACCGACTGGCCGAGGCCGATCTCGTTCTTGGCGACGAGAACGTCCACCGTCTGCATCTGGGCGACGGGCTGGGGCGCTGGCTTGTCATCCGATCCACTTGCAAGATATGCGGCAATGCCGCCTGCGACGACGGCAATGGCAAGGACTGCAATGCGCGCGGGATTCATACGCTTCACTTTCCACATTACTCTGCGACGCTTCCGCCGCTGTAACGGGAGTTGACCAGCTATTCGTCAAGGCATGGTTAATGGAGCGTGAGGAAATTGCCTTAACGGCGAGTTACTTGGCCGGTGTTGCTAGAATCACCGGACAAGGTGAGACAGATCGACCGCCTTTATCCATTCCGTTTCCGGGTAGATCATGAGCGCGCCGATCGCGAGCGCAATGCCGTAGGGGATGCCGGTCTCCTTGGCATGTAGCCGGGCAAGCCAGGGCTGGCCCGCGAACGACACCGGCAGCGGCCATTGCCGGAACTGCAGCAGCAGCAGGGTCAGCGCCCCGCCGAACAGCGAGGCGTAGAGCAGATAGTTCATCAGGTGGCCAAAGCCGAACCAGAGGGCCGCAGCCGCAGCCACCTTGGCGTCGCCGCCACCGATCCAGCCCATGGCAAAGCAGCCGAACGCGATCACCAGCACCGCGGCGCCCGCGCCGACATGCATCATGATGTCGTAAGCCCCCATGCCCGAGGCGACCGCCAGCACCAGAAAGCCCACGGCCAGCGCCAGCGACACCCGGTTGGAGATCGTCATGGTGAGGAGGTCGCTTGCTGCCGCGAACGCCATCAGCGACGGGAACAGCAGGAGGCGTGCAATATCGAGGATCATGGGTGTCGTGCCCGGTCTTGACGCGGCGATGGGGACGGAGCCCCGAGCCTAGCCGTCAATGGTGAACGATCGGGAAACGGATGCAGCCGTCTCACCAGATGCTCGCGATGCGCGCCGACAGCATCAGCAGCGCCAGCACGAGCGACAGGCAGACCAGCGTCGTGGAACGGTTGAGCCGGCTTGCCGCGGGAAGAGCCGCGGCCTTGATCGGCGGGGGCTTGCGCATACGCAATACTCGACACTTTTGCAGGCCTAAAGAAGAAAGGCCCCGGGACGTCCCGGGGCCTTCTTGCAAGTCACGCTCGCAACATCGCTTACTGGAGCGAAGCGTTGATCGCGCTGAACTTGGCGTTCAAGCTCGTGCCAAGGCCGTTGACCATCGCAATGATGGCCAGCGAAATGCCGGCGGCAATCAGGCCGTATTCGATCGCGGTAGCGCCGGACTCGTCCTTCACGAAACGGGCAAGCAGGTTCTTCATTGACTCAACTCCATGTACACGTGGCTGTCGAACTTTAAATTTGGTCGAGCCGGCGTTCTCAGCACCGTGACCATTGGTTCAGCCTAGGGTGCGACAATTGCGGCACGGTTAATTTGATCGGGTAAAGTCGGGTGGAGCCGGGTGTTCTTGAGCACAGTAAACGTGTCATTAAGGACCTCGATAAAGAACCACATTTTCCTGCGTCTGCCTTTATGATGGAGCGACGCGCGCCGCCGTTCATGGCTCCTTAAGTGCACCGGCGTAACGCTGCGATGTTACAGTTTGCGGAAGAAGCCCCGATGTTGAGCCTGCCCATGGAAGTCGCCGAAATGCTTGGCCAGACGATTGCCAAGGTGGTGCCGGTGACGATCGTGCTGGCCCTCGTATTTTCCGTGCTGGCGCATTTCTGGGCCTGCAATCCCGGCAAGCCCTGGTGGCGCAAGCGCGAGCTGGTCACCGACGTCTGCTACTGGTTCTTCGTGCCGCTGTTCGCGCGCGTGTTTCGCATCGGGCTGTTGGTGGTCGGCGCCGGCTTCTTCTTCAACATCCATGACGCGGACGAACTGATGGCCTTCTACGACAACGGCCACGGCCCGCTGTCGACGCTGCCGCTTCCGGTGCAGGCGGTCCTGTTCCTGGTGCTGGGAGATTTCATCCTGTACTGGCTGCACCGCATGTTTCATGGCGGCGGATTCTGGAAATACCACGCCATTCACCATTCCTCCGAGGAGCTCGACTGGATCTCGGCGGCGCGCTTCCATCCCGTGAACCTCCTGATCGGCACCATCGGCGTCGACGTCGTGCTGCTGCTCGCCGGCCTGTCGCCGAATGCGATGATCTGGCTCGCACCCTTCAACGTCTTCCATTCAGCCTTCGTGCACGCCAACCTGAACTGGACTCTCGGTCCGTTCCGCTATGTGCTGGCGACGCCGGTATTCCACCGCTGGCATCACACCTCGCCGGAAGAGGGCGGCGACAAGAATTTTGCCGGCACCTTTGCGGTCTGGGACCTCCTGTTTGGCACCTGGTACATGCCGCAGGGCCGTCTCCCGGAGAATTACGGCATTGTCGAACAGGCGACCTTTCCGAACGAAATCGCGGGCCAGCTGGCCTATCCGTTCAGGCGCCAGGCTTCCGTCCCTCCCGCTTGAAATCAAAGGGAAATGCCGGGCATTTTCCCGGCCCTCTTTGCGATTATTTCACACATTGCGGGCACCCTAGCTTCGTCGGGCGCCGGTCTCCGCTGCATATCGCTTGTGCCGGCTAGTCAACGCCCCGGAGTAGAGTATGGCGTACACCTTGCGTAACCGCGCCTCTGCGCGTTTCGGATTCCGTTCCCTCGCATTGGGACTGCTGTTGTGGCCGGCGCTGGCGTTCGCCGCACCGGTGCCACCGATTCCCGATTCCATCTCGGTCAATGTCGATCAGGCCAAGCTGGTGAAGTTGCCCGGCAAGGTCGCCACCATCGTGGTGGGCAACCCCCTGATCGCCGACGTCACCCTGCAGCCCGGCGGCATTATCGTCGTCACCGGCAAGGGCTATGGCGCCACCAATTTCATCGCGCTCGACCGCGCCGGCGAGGTGCTGGTGGACCGCATCATCCAGGTCGAAGGTCCCTCCGACCAGCTCGTCACCGTCTATCGCGGCGTAGAGCGGGAATCCTACAGTTGCATGCCGATCTGCCAGCGCCGCGTCACCCTGGGCGACGGCGGCGAGTACTTCAAGGCGGCGATCGACCAGGCCGGCTCGCTCAACAGCACGGCCAGTGGTCAGGCGGCTGCCGCGGCCAACAAGGGGCCGAACTGATCTTGGAGGACTGCGCAATGCCGCGCCGCGCCGATCGCGCTGCGCGGCATTTGCATGTCAGGACTGGTTAAGACTTTGTTACCAAGATGGGCCGGACTGTTCGAAACGGCCGAAACATTTCAACAATCTGTTTCGGCTAATTCTGCCTTCAGGTGACTATCACCCAAGGGATTTCAGGGATGCCCGCGTCAGCCGTCTCAGCCCCGCCGAAACGATTTTTCCGAAGCTGCCGCCGCGACGACAGCGGTTCGGCCGCGGTCGAATTCTCGCTCGTCGCCGTGCCGTTCTTTGCGCTGCTGTTTGCCATCATCGAGACCGGCATGGTGTTCTTCGCCGGAGAGGTCCTCGAGGCCGCCGTCCAGGACACCAGCCGGCTGGTCTATACCAACCAGATGACGAACAAAAATACGACGCGCAATCAATTCATGGAGGATTTGTGCCCGCGCGTCTCGGTACTAATGAGCTGCGCAACCGGCATCGATTCAACCGGCGTCGGCGTTGACGTGCAGTATTATCCGCCCGGCACGCCCATTGCGATCACCGATCCTATCGATGGTTCCGGCAGCTACGACAACAGCAAGTTTGCCTTCGTGCTGCCGCCCCAGGGCTCGACCGGAACGGTCGTGGTCCGCGCTTTCTACCAGTGGCCGCTCTTCGTCACCGGGCTTGGATACAACATCGCCAATATCGGCCGCGGCTCCTCCAACAGCAAGCGCCTGCTCGCGGCCACTGCGGCTTTCCATATCGAACCCCCGCCATAGAGGAACGGGCAGTCATGGGTACGTTTTTCCGTCGTTCCGGCGGTCTGATCGGCCGCCTCATCCGCGATCGTCAGGCCAACGCCGCCATCGAGTTCGCGTTCGTCGTGCCGCTGATGCTGACGATGTTCTTCGGTCTGGTCGAGTTCTCCGCCGCGATCACCATCAACCGCAAGGTCACGTTGGTCGCACGCACGATGTCCGACCTCGTATCGCAGTCCTCCGTCGTCAGTGATAATGACCTCACCAATTTCACCGAGACTGGCAAGGCGATCATGACGCCATACGGTCCAACGCCGCTGAAAGCGACGGTGAGCGAACTCTATGTCGATCCGGACACGCTGACGGCGAAGGTGAAATGGAGCAAGGGCTCGGTGCCCCTCAGCAACGACACGCCCATCAGCATTCCTGCAGCGTTGAAGATTGCCGGCACCTATCTGGTCTACTCCCAGGTCGAATACAAATTTACTCCCGCGGTCGGCTATCTGATTGACAAGGCCCTGGGCCTCACGCTCAAGGATGAGACCTATACACGGCCGCGCCAGTCGCTTTGCGTCCTCTACAGTCCACAAAAAGTCTGCCCCACCTGAACGCGGCAGCCGCCATAAACAAAAAGGCCGCGCTCAAGGCGCGGCCTTTTCGCATCGGCGATTTGAATTCCAGGTAGTGCCCCGGAGAGCCGCGTCAGGCGACGCGGAGATTGTCGGCTGCAGACTTGCCGGAACGGCGGTCCGCCACGATCTCGTAGGAGATCTTCTGGCCTTCGCGCAGCGTGCCAAGGCCGGCACGCTCGACGGCGCTGATGTGCACGAACACGTCATTGCCACCGTCATCCGGCTGGATGAAGCCGAAGCCCTTGGTCGCGTTGAACCACTTCACAGTTCCCATGCTCACGGGGATAGTCCTCTAGTAAACGAAGTCGAAGCCCACTTTCGATAGGCTGGGTGAGATCGAATTTTTGGAAGGGTCGTCAGCGTCTGACCGGCTGCACCGGTGGATAGCTAATGTCGTCCGGCCGAAACTCGATAAATCAATAATATTCGAACACCGGCCTCAAAACAATCCTGAGGTGCGCGAATTTTTATTGCACGGCTTTTGTGCAGAAGGGGCGCGCATGCCATGAAAATGCCACGCGCGATCCCCCGGTTTTGGCGTTACCTGCGGCCGCGGAATTGGCCGCCGCGCTGTGGCCCGCGCTGGGGTCCAGGGCCTGCCGACGCCGGCCGCTCGTCCTTGTGGCGGAAAATCAGGCGGCCCTTTTCGAGGTCATAGGGCGACATCTCGACGGTGACGCGATCGCCGGCCAGCGTCTTGATGCGGTTCTTCTTCATCTTGCCGGCGGTGTAGGCAACGATCTCGTGCCCCGTGTCGAGCTGCACGCGATAACGTGCGTCGGGAAGAATTTCGGTGACCAGTCCCTCGAACTGGATCAGCTCCTCTTTAGCCATGGTTTTCTCCAGGTCGATGGACGGCTAGCGATGCGGACGTCGGTTACGGTTGGGCTTGAATTTCGGCCGGCTTTCGCGATGCAAAAAGGCAACTCCCTGTATCCCGTCAGCCTGGCCGCCCTGTGGGCGGGCCGACTCATGCCGGCCGCCCTGCGGAGCGGCGCCATGATTACCACCACCACGGCGCCTCCGGCGAGGCCCTTTCGCAGCCGGTACACCGTCATTGTTCCGATGCGGATGCACGCGGGGCGCCGGCCGGCCCGGGCGGTGCTGCGGGGCTGGTGCTGCCGCCTCGCGGCCGCCCTGGGTGCGGCGGTCCTCGCGGGGCAGGCTGATGCGGATCAGCCGCTCGATGTCGCGCAAGTATCCCATCTCCTCCGCACCCGCGATCAGTGAGATCGCCACGCCCTCGGCGCCGGCGCGCGCGGTGCGGCCGATGCGGTGGACATAGGTCTCCGGCACATTGGGCAGGTCGAAATTGACGACATGGCTGATGCCGTCGACGTCGATGCCGCGCGCGGCGATATCGGTCGCCACCAGCGTGCGGATCTGCCCCGAACGGAACGCGCCGAGCACGCGCTCGCGGTGGTTCTGCGACTTGTTGCCGTGAATGGCTTCAGCCGCGATGCCGGCTCTCACCAGCCCCTTCACCACCTTGTCGGCTCCATGCTTGGTGCGGGTGAAAACCAGCGCGCGATCGACCGGTTCCTGTTCCAGAAGCTCGGCGAGGAAGGCGTGCTTGGCCGCAAAATCGACCTGGATGATGCGCTGGCTGATCCGCTCTGCGGTGGAGGAGACCGGCGTCACCGCTACGCGTGCGGGATCGCGCAGCATCGCCTCGGCAAGGTCGGCGATGTCCCTGGGCATGGTCGCCGAGAAGAACAGGGTCTGCCGCCTGATCGGCAGCTTCGCGACGATTTTGCGGATGTCGTTGATGAAGCCCATGTCCAGCATCCGGTCGGCTTCATCCAGCACCAGGAACTCGACCTGGGCGAGCTTGAGCGCATTGCCCTGCACGAGGTCGAGCAGGCGGCCGGGGGTGGCCACAAGCACGTCAACGCCACCGAGCAGCGCGCGGACCTGCCGGCCCATCGGCACGCCGCCGATGGCAAGCGCCGAGGTCAGGCGGATATGGCGGCCATAGGCGTTGAAGCTGTCGAGGATCTGGCCGGACAGTTCGCGCGTGGGCGAGAGCACCAGAACGCGGCAGGTCTTGGCCTGCGGCCGGATGCGGTTCTCGAGCAGGCGGTTGAGGATCGGGAGCGCGAAGGCGGCCGTCTTGCCGGTGCCGGTCTGGGCGATGCCGACCACGTCACGGCCGGACAGCGCCAGCGGGATGGTCTGGGCCTGGATAGGGGTGGGTGTGTGGTAATTCTCTTCGAGAAGGGCACGTGAAATGGGATCGGCGAGGTCGAAATCCTGAAAGGAGGTCAAAGGGAGTTTCTTTCCATCAAAACGGCAGGCGCCCGGCTAGGCAGCCAGGAGCGCGCGAGGTCATCGTGGACACCCGCGTGTTTTGGGTATCGAGTTTGGTTGGCTGGTTGAATGGCAAGCCAGAACGCCGTCAAACGGGTTCAGAACACGCGGCTCGCGGCGACCCGGTCATCACTGACGATCTCACTGACGATTCCTTGGGCCACGCTGGATATGGCTGATGAAGCTGGCGGTTTCAAGGTGATTTTGCTTTCGCATGGTTTCGTTCCGGCAACATTCTGCGCTGGGCGAAGGGCTTGGATAGCTATCCGCGCAACTTTCGGTGCTTTCGTACCGTCGGATACCTGCCGTAAATTTAGCCAGATTGCTGGTTTTGCCTAGTATTTAGTCGGTTTGCCGCGAAAGCGTACATTTTTTTAGCCCACGGTTTGAGCAGTGATCTTCCGGAATTTTCCGGACGCTGCGGTATTACGTCACGATTCCAGTCGCTTAGTCGGCATGAGACCGGTGGCACGAGTCTTGCGATTCCCTTAACGCAGGCGGCCATGGGGCCGTTCTCGCAGCGTTTAACGCGTCTGCGTCAGGGAGATGACACCTCATGCTTACTCAATTGACTCACGATAGAGCGCCGATGAGCCGCCGCCGCTGGCTGGCGGCCACCGCCGGGCTGGTTCTCGGCCTCGCCGCCTTTACCCAGGCCAAGGCGCAGGAGACCATCAAGGTCGGCATCCTTCATTCGCTTTCCGGCACGATGGCCATCAGCGAAACCACGCTGAAGGACACGATCCTCTTCCTGATCGACGAGCAGAACAAGAAGGGCGGCGTGCTTGGCAAGAAGCTCGAGGCCGTCGTCGTCGACCCCGCCTCGAACTGGCCGCTGTTCGCCGAGAAGGCGCGCGAGTTGATCACCAAGGACAAGGTCGCGGTCGTGTTCGGCTGCTGGACCTCGGTGTCGCGCAAATCCGTGCTGCCGGTGTTCAAGGAGCTGAACTCGATCCTGTTCTACCCCGTGCAGTATGAGGGTGAGGAGAGCGAGCGCAACGTGTTCTACACCGGCGCCGCCCCGAACCAGCAGGCGATTCCCGCCGTCGACTACCTGATGAAGGAAGAGAAGGTGAAGCGCTGGGTGCTGGCGGGCACCGACTACGTCTATCCGCGCACCACCAACAAGATCCTCGAGGCCTACCTGAAGTCGAAGGGCGTGGCCCAGGAAGACATCATGATCAACTACACGCCGTTCGGTCACTCCGACTGGCAGACGATCGTGGCTGACATCAAGAAGTTCGGCTCGGCCGGCAAGAAGACGGCGGTGGTCTCCACCATCAATGGCGACGCCAACGTTCCTTTCTACAAGGAGCTCGGCAACCAGGGCATCAAGGCAAAGGACATCCCGGTCGTGGCGTTCTCGGTGGGCGAGGAAGAACTCGCCGGTATCGACACCAAGCCGCTGGTCGGCCATCTCGCCGCCTGGAACTACTTCCAGTCGATCAAGTCGCCGGAGACCGAGAAGTTCATCAAGGCGTGGCAGGCCTACACCAAGAATCCGAAGCGCGTGACCAACGATCCGATGGAAGCGCACGTCATCGGCTTCAACATGTGGATCAAGGCGCTCGAGAAGGTGAAGTCGACCGACGCCGACAAGGTGATCGACGCCCTGCCGGGCATCGAGGCGCCGAACCTGACCGGCGGCATCTCGAAGATGTTGCCGAACCACCACATCACCAAGCCCGTGTTCATCGGCGAGATCAAGGGC
>DASWVJ010000322.1:0-6646 GCA_036406295.1 Bradyrhizobium sp. | reverse complement strand
GCAATGGCCCGGGTCAGCGGCAGGTCAAAACCCTGACGAGTGCCGTCGCGGTCCATCGAAGTCAGCAGGATCTCACCGGCGCCCAGTGAGACCACTTCCTGGGCATATTCGATGGCGTCGATCCCGGTACTCTTGCGTCCGCCATGGGTGAAGATCTCCCAACGATCGGACCCGCCGGGTCGGCTGACCCGCTTGGCGTCGATCGCCACCACGATGCATTGCTCGCCGAATTTTTCGGCGCCCTCTTTCACGAACTCCCGGCGGGCGACCGCGGCACTGTTGATCGACACCTTGTCGGCGCCGGAACGCAGAAGCGTGCGGATATCGTCGATGGTACGCACGCCGCCACCGACCGTCAGCGGCATGAAGCAGGCTTCCGCCGTCCGCCGCACCACATCGAGCATGATGCCGCGGTTTTCGTGGGTGGCGGTGATGTCGAGGAAGCAGAGCTCATCGGCGCCGGCCGCGTCATAGGCGATCGCGGCTTCCACGGGATCGCCGGCGTCGCGCAGGTCGACAAAGTTGACGCCCTTGACGACCCGGCCGTCCTTGACGTCGAGGCAGGGAATCACGCGAACCTTGAACATAATGTCTCTCTTCTAGGCAGCCGCTCGGGCGCTCTTGATCAGCGCCAAGGCGGCGGCGGGATCGAGCCGGCCGTCATAGAGCGCCCGCCCGGCGATGGCGCCGGCAAGCTTCTTGGCACGGGGCGCCAGCATCGCTTTCACATCCTCGATTGACGCGAGGCCGCCGGAGGCGATCACGGGAATGGAAATGCGGTCGGCCAGCGCAATGGTCGCATCGAGATTGAGGCCCTTCAGCAGGCCGTCGCGGGCAATGTCGGTGAAGATGATGGCGGCGACGCCGGCATCCTCGAAGCGCTTCGCGATCTCCAGCGCTGTCACCTGCGAGGTCTCGGCCCAGCCCTCGACCGCAACCTTGCCGTCGCGCGCATCGAGCCCGACGGCGACGCGGCCGGGGAATTTCCTGGCCGCCGTCTTCACGAAGTCAGGATCGCGCACGGCGGCGGTGCCGATGATGACCCGTGTCACGCCCTTCTCCAGCCAGCCTTCGACCGTCCTGATATCGCGGATGCCGCCGCCGAGCTGCACTGGCATGGTGACCGCCTTCAGCATCGCTTCGACCGCCTGCGCATTCATCGGCTTACCGGCAAAGGCGCCGTCGAGATCGACGATGTGCAGGTACTCGAATCCCTGGGCGACGAACGAGCGCGCCTGCGCCGCCGGATCGAGATTGAACACGGTCGCGCGCGACATGTCGCCCTGTTCGAGGCGCACGCATTGTCCGTTCTTCAGGTCAACGGCTGGAAAGAGGATCACGGCTTCCACTTCAGGAAATTGGAGATCAGCGCCAGCCCGAAACGTTGGCTCTTCTCGGGGTGAAACTGGGTACCGATAACGGTGTCCTTGCCAACGATGGCGGTAACCGGCCCGCCGTAATCGGCACGCGCCAGCACATTCGCTTCGCTGGCAGCGTTGAGATGATAGGAATGCACGAAATAAGCGTGCCGGCCTTTAGGCCCGAGCGGCAGACGCTCCAGCACTGGATGCTCCTGCACCGGGTCGAGGGTGTTCCAGCCCATGTGCGGGACTTTCAGATTCTCGTCTCGCGGCTGGATCTTTTCGACGTCGCCCTCGATCCAGTTGAAGCCTTCGGTGACGACATGCTCCTTGCCCCGCGTTGCCATCAGCTGCATGCCGACGCAGATGCCGAAGAACGGCCGCGCCTTGTCGCGCACCGCTTCCGTCAGCGCTTCGACCATGCCGTCGAGCGCGTCGAGGCCGCGGCGGCAATCGGCAAAAGCCCCGACGCCGGGCAGCACGATCCGGTCGGCGCGGAACACCGCGTCGGGATCGCGGGTCACGGAGATCTTTTCGGGGTTTTCCGAGGCGCGCGTGGCGCGCTCAAAAGCCTTGGCGGCCGAGTGCAGATTCCCGGAGCCGTAATCGATGATGGCAACCGTCATCGCGATCCTCCTGGCTCTGGAAACAAACCGATAATGCCGCCTTGCGGCATCGGCGGCGGCTTCGATAACGACTGGCGGGTCGGCGGCGGGCCGCCGCGTTCAACCGAATACGGATCGTTGGTCACACGATTCTGTAAGGTCCAGCGATCAAAGAAGCGCCGCTCGGCCGCCTCTTCGTCGTCAGCTACGACAACGTCGAGCATACGCCATTTGCGCCGCGACAGCGTCCAGCGCCGCAGGCTCGCCGCCTCGAACCCCAGCAGCAGCGCGAGCACCACATCGATGGCGACCATGGTGCGCGAGCCGATGCCGAGCCATGTGAGTCCCAGATTGACGGCCAGCACCAGGACAACCCAGCCGATCAGCGCCAGCCACAGCCGATGCCAGGCAAGCCAGATCACGCCGGCGATTGCGGCCCAGAAATGGAAGCCGTCACGCACGAAAGCAAACTTGTCCGTCGCTGTGAGATCAGCGCCGTTGGTCACCGGGGCATGCACCGTATAAACCGGCATCGCACTCTCCGCCGTAGAAGCCGTTGGTTTTGAGCATGACCTTGTTGGAAAACCGGCGCCCGCTTTTCGCCAAAGCGGCCCTCCGGCTCCAGATCATGCTTAGGACTCAGCCGCCGAGCTGGCCCTTGGTGGATGGCACTTCGCCGGCCGCGCGCGGATCGATCGCAACAGCAGAGCGAAGCGCCCTCGCCAGACCCTTGAAACAGGATTCGGCGATATGATGGCTGTTCTCGCCATATAAGGTCTCAACGTGCAAAGTCACGCCGGCGTTAATCGCAAAGGCGTTGAACCACTCCCGAACCAGCTCGGTATCGAAGGCACCGACCTTATCGCGCGGGAAGTCGACCTTGAACACCAGCACCGGCCGGCCCGAAATGTCGATCACGACGCGCGACAGCGTCTCGTCCATCGGCATGTGAACCGAGGCATAGCGGGTGATGCCCGCCATGGAGCCGAGCGCCTGCTTCACGGCCTGGCCCAGCGCAATACCGACGTCCTCGGTAGTGTGGTGGTGATCAACATGGAGATCGCCGACGGCCTTGACCGTGATATCGATGCGCGAATGCCGGGCGAGCAGGTCGAGCATATGGTCGAAGAAGCCGATCCCGGTGGAGACGATGGACACACCGGTACCGTCCAGATTGACCGCCACCTCGATGTCGGTCTCCTTGGTCTTGCGCTTGATGGTTGCCGTGCGCATGGAAAAAGTCGCTTTCTGGTCCCGAAAAACGCGGGTCTTTTAACAGGCGAAAGTCACCTTCGCTACTGCGGGATGACGCTCAAATGACTGAAGTCCGGCCTATGGTGACCGAAATCCCAGCCGATCCGGCCCGATTGTAACCGCAGCGCCAAACCCCTAAATCTGGCGGGAACGCGAGGTATTTCATGCAAGCATCCCCCCATGAGCCGGCGGTCTGGCACGGCACCACAATTCTGACGGTCCGCAAGGGCGGCAAGGTGGTGATCGGCGGCGACGGCCAGGTCTCGATCGGCCAGACCGTCATCAAGTCCAACGCCAAGAAGGTCCGCAGGCTTGGTAAGGGCGACGTCATCGGCGGCTTCGCCGGCGCGACCGCCGACGCCTTCACCCTGTTCGAACGGCTGGAGAGCAAGCTCGAACAATATCCGGGGCAGTTGACCCGGGCCGCCGTCGAGCTTGCCAAGGACTGGCGCACCGACCGCTACCTCCGCCGGCTCGAGGCGATGATGATCGTCGCCGACAAGGAGGTCTCGCTGGTGCTGACCGGCACCGGCGACGTGCTGGAACCGGAGGCTGGCGTGATGGCGATCGGCTCCGGCGGCAATTACGCGCTCGCCGCCGCGCGCGCCCTGATCGACAGCGACAAGGACGCCGAGACCATCGTGCGCCGCTCGCTCGATATCGCCGCCGAGATCTGCGTCTACACCAACCGCAACGTCACCATCGAGACGCTGTAGAGCATGATCCGGAAAAGTGGCTACCGGCTTTCCGGAAAGATCATGCTCAAATGGAGGAGCGCGGCAGGTGACGGTCTACGTCTTCCGGGCGATGACGGCGGCTGATCTGCCGATGATCAAGCGCTGGCTGGCGTTGCCGCATGTGCGGGAGTGGTGGGGCGATCCCGATGAACAATATCAAATCGTCAGCGGAGACCTCGATGAGCCGGCGATGGATCAGTTCATCGTCTCGGCCGGCGGCAGCGATTTTGCCTATATCCAGTGTTACGACCTGACCGCCTGGAATTCGGGCTTCGGCGTGCAGCCGGCAGGCACGCGAGGCATCGATCAGTTCATCGGTGAGCCCGACATGGTTGGCCGCGGCCATGGATCGGCTTTCATCCGCGCCTTCACCGAGCGCGTGCTGAGCGATGGCACGCCGCGTGTGGTCACCGATCCCGATCCTGCAAACGCCCGTGCCATCCGCGCTTACGAAAAGGCGGGCTTTGAAAAGGTCCATTTGGTCGATACACCTGATGGCATCGCTCTCCTGATGGTGCGCAACCCATGACGCCCTCTCCGAAGCCGGCCATCGCGACCCGAGTTCCTGCCTGGCAATGGTTCGTGATCGCAGCACTGCTGCTCGCTTTGCAGGCGGCGCTCCTCTACGTTATGGGCCGGCTGCCGATCTGTGCCTGCGGTTACGTGAAGTTCTGGCACGGCGTGGTGCAGAGCTCGGAGAATTCGCAGCACATCGCCGATTGGTACACCTTCTCGCATATCCTGCACGGCTTCCTGTTTTATGGCGCGGCGTTCCTCGCCTTCCCGCGGCTCGCCTGGCCGGGCCGCCTGATCATCGCCATGCTGGTCGAGGGTGCGTGGGAGCTGGTGGAAAACTCGAGCTGGATCATCGAGCGCTATCGCGCCGGCACCATTTCACTGGATTATTACGGCGACACGATTGTGAACTCGGTGTCAGACACATTGTCGATGGTGCTGGGTTTTCTGCTGGCGCGAAAGTTGCCGATCGCCGCGACCGTCGCGCTTGGAATTGTGTTCGAACTCGCGATGCTGCTCCACATTCGCGACAATCTGACGCTCAACATTATCATGCTGCTGCACCCCTTCGAGGCGATCAAGCAGTGGCAAAGCGGGCCACCGATCCTGTGATGCCGCTTGCCGACCGCCTTGTTCCGACATAGCTAGGGACCAATGACCGACTTTTCCCCCCGCGAAATCGTTTCCGAACTCGACCGCTTCATCGTTGGCCAAGCCGACGCCAAGCGCGCGGTGTCCATCGCTCTGCGCAACCGCTGGAGGCGGCTGCAGCTCACTGGTTCCCTGCGTGAGGAAGTGCTTCCGAAAAACATCCTCATGATCGGACCGACCGGCGTCGGCAAGACGGAGATCGCGCGGCGGCTGGCAAAGCTCGCCGGTGCGCCGTTCATCAAGGTCGAGGCGACGAAATTCACCGAAGTCGGCTATGTCGGCCGCGACGTCGAGCAGATCGTGCGCGATCTTGTTGAGGTCGCCATCGCCCAGGTGCGCGAACGCAAGCGCAAGGACGTGCATGCCCGTGCGCAGCTTGCGGCCGAGGAGCGCGTGCTCGATGCGCTGGTCGGACCCGGCTCCAGCCCCGCGACTCGCGAATCCTTCCGCAAGAAACTGCGCGCCGGCGAGCTCAACGACAAGGAAGTCGAGATCGAGACGCAGACCTCCGGCGGCTTGCCGATGTTCGAGATCCCCGGCATGCCGGGCGCACAGATGGGCGCGATCTCGATCGGCGACATTTTCGGCAAGCTCGGCGGCCGCACCAAGACACGGCGGCTGACGGTCGTCGATTCCCACGAAATCCTGGTCAACGAAGAATCCGACAAGCTGCTCGACACCGATCAGCTGGTGTTGGAGGCGATCAGCGTGGTCGAGAACAACGGCATCGTGTTCCTCGACGAGATCGACAAGATCTGCGTGCGCGAGAACCGCGTTGGCGGCGACGTCTCGCGCGAAGGCGTGCAGCGCGACTTGCTGCCGCTGATCGAGGGCACCACGGTTTCGACCAAGCACGGCGCCGTCAAGACCGATCACATATTGTTCATTGCATCGGGCGCCTTCCACATCGCCAAGCCTTCCGACCTCCTGCCGGAACTGCAGGGGCGGCTGCCGATCCGGGTCGAACTGCAGGCACTGACCCGCGATGACATGCGAAGGATTCTCACCGAGCCCGAGGCCTCGCTGATCAAGCAATATGTCGCGCTGATGAAGACCGAGGGCCTGACGCTGGAGATCACGGACGACGCGATCGACGCCCTGGCGGACGTCGCAGTCGCAGTGAACTCGACGGTCGAAAACATCGGTGCGCGGCGGCTGCAGACGGTGATGGAGCGCGTGCTCGATGAAATCTCCTTTGCCGCGACCGACCGCCACGGCGAGACCATCACGGTCGATGCCGACTATGTGCGGAAGCACGTCGGCGATCTCGCCAAGAATGCGGATTTGAGCCGGTTCATTCTTTAGTTAGCGCGCCATTCCAAGCGAGCTGAGGCCACAGCCATTGCAAACACCAGTTTCGATGGCCATCGGTCCCGGCTTTCGGTCGTGCTGATCATCATGATCCGCCATATCCCGCGCGTCGGGATCGTGCGGCCGTTCTAATATCGCGCCCGACGCACGCGTACATAGAGCGCGCCCTCGCCGCCGTGACCGATATGGGCTTCCTCGAAGCCGATCACCA
>DASWVJ010000321.1:0-8243 GCA_036406295.1 Bradyrhizobium sp. | reverse complement strand
GCGCTGGAATATGCGGCCGAGGGCGGCCATCCCGTGGCGCAGTGGAAGCTCGGGCGGATGTATGCCGACGGCGATGGCGTCGCGCAAAACGATCTACGCGCGTTTGAATATTTCAGCCGCATCGCCAACCAGCATGCCGAGGACAACCCGTCGGCGCCGCAGGCGGCGATCGTGGCCAACGCCTTCGTGGCGCTGGGCCGCTATTACCTGAGCGGCATTCCGAACTCCAAGGTGAAGTCCGATCCCGAACGGGCGCGCGAGATGTTCAACTACGCGGCGTCCTATTTCGGCAACGCGGACGCGCAATACGATCTGGCGCGGCTCTACTTCAAGAGCACCGGCAATTCACCGGAAAGCTTCCGCCAGGGCATCCGCTGGCTGGGTCTGGCTGCGCAGAAGGGCCAGTATCAGGCGCAGGCGCTGCTCGGGCAGATGCTGTTCAACGGCGACCAGATGCCGCCGCAGCGCGCCCGCGGGCTGATGTGGTTGACGCTGGCCCGTGATAGCGCCGGCGCTGACGAAGTCTGGATCAAGGAAAGCTACAACCGGGCAATTGCGAAAGCGTCCGAGAGCGACCGCGCCATGGCGCTGCAGATGCTCGAGCACTGGGTCAAGGGCCGCCGCGACTGAATTAGCGCGGCGCTGCGGCCTCAGGCCGTCTCCAGATCGAGATCCGCCCAGACCGGCACATGATCTGACGGCTTCTCCCAGCCCCGCACATAGCTGTCGATGCCGACATCGATCAGTCGGTCGCTGGCCTGCGGTGAGAGCAGCAGGTGGTCGATCCGCAGGCCCCAGTTCTTCTGCCAGGCGCCGGCCTGGTAATCCCAGAAGGTGTATTGCCCGGGTGCATCGCTGACGGCGCGGAGGGCATCGGTCAGGCCGAGGCCGAGCAGGGCCTGGAAAGCCTCACGGGTATCGGCGCGGAAGAGGGCGTCGTTGACCCAGGCGGCGGGATTGTAGACGTCGGCCGCGGCCGGGATGACGTTGAAGTCGCCTGCCAGCACCAGCGGCTCCTCCGCTTTAAGGCGCTCCCGCGAATACTCAAGAAGGCGCGACATCCATTTGAGTTTGTAGATATATTTGTCGCCAGGCGCCGGATTTCCATTGGGCAGATAAAGGCAGGCGACCCGCATCACACCGCGTTTCAGCGTGACTACGCCCTCAATAAAGCGGGCGTGGGCATCTTCGTCGTCACCGGCCAGGCCCGACTTGGTCTCGTCGAAGGGCAGCTTGGAGAGCAGGGCGACGCCGTTGAACGTCTTCTGGCCGTGGGTAACGACGTTGTAGCCCAGCGATTCGATCTCCAGCCGCGGGAAAGCCTCGTCGGTACATTTCGTTTCCTGCAGGCAGACGATGTCCGGGGAGGCCTCCTTCAGCCAAGCCAGCAGAGGCTCGATCCTCTGGCGAACCGAATTGACGTTCCATGTTGCAATGCGCATGAAAAAGACCCGGCCCCTAATCCAGATTTCGCCAACAGTGGCATACCATCGATCGTCTGGCTGTGATAACCGTTTACAAATAAGGCGCAAAATTCGCCGTCAAGGGGCAATAAAAGCCGTCCCGGCCTTTTTGGACCGGCGGACGAAAGTACCATGAAGAAACGAAGCTGGATTTTCCTTGCGGGCGCGCTGGGCATCGTAGCGGTAGCCGCCTTTTACGGCCGGTCGTACTTGATGAGCGGCAACGCCAGCGCGCAGGCGCCGCAGCGTCCCCGCACTGTTTCGGTGGACCTCGCCAGGGCCGAGCGCAAGCCGGTGCCCGTCGATGTCGACGCCATCGGAATGGTGACGCCGATCTCGAGCGTCGCACTGAAGTCGCGGCTGGAGACCACCATCGTCGCCGTGCATTTCGAGGACGGCGCCAAGGTCAATGAGGGCGACCTGCTGTTCACCCTCGACTCCCGCCAGATCGACGCCCAGATCGAGCAGGCCGAAGGCACACTCGCCAAGGACCAGGCGCAGCTCGAAGGCGCGCTGCGCGACCTGCGCCGCTACACCGACCTCGTCGCCAAGGGCGCGACCACGCAGGTCAATCTCGACAATGCCAAGACCCAATCCGACACGCTGACGGCCACCATCAAGGCCGATCAGGCCGTGCTCGACAATTACAAGGTCCAGAAGAGCTATACCTTGATCCGCGCGCCGTTCGCGGGCCGGATCAGCGCGGCCAATGTGAAGGTCGGCAATTTTGTCCGTCCCGCCGACATTCAGCCATTAGCGGTGATCAACCAGATGGCGCCGGTCTATGTGACCTTCTCGGTCCCGCAACGGGTGCTGGTGGATCTGCGGGAATCCATGGGCAAGAGCGACGGCTCAAAGGTGGCCGCAACGATTCCTGGACGGCAGAGTTCCGAGGAAGGAAAGGTGGCGATGGTGGAGAACACCGTCGATGCCACCACCGGCATGATCACCGTACGCGGCATCATGGACAATAGCAGGGAGACGCTGTGGCCGGGTACGCTGGTCGCAACCAAGCTCACCATCCGTATCGAGGACTCGGTCGTGGTGCCGACAGTTGCGGTTCAGCGCAGCCAGAACGGCAATTTCGTCTTCGTGGTGAAGGACGGAGCCGCCAAGGTAACGCCGGTGAAGGTCGATCGCACCTTCCAGGGATATTCGGTGATTTCGGAAGGCTTGTCGGGCGATGAAGACGTCGTGACCGACGGACAATTGCTGCTGTCTGACGGCACACGCGTCGAGCCGCGCTCGAAAAAGGCCGGAGCCTGAGCGATGACGCTTTCCGAACTCTGTATCCGCCGGCCGGTGATGACGACGCTGATCACGGCGACGATCATCGCCTTTGGCGTGTTCGGATTTCGTCTGCTTCCGGTGTCGGCCTTGCCGAGGGTCGACTTCCCGACCATCGCGGTCACCGCGACGCTGCCCGGCGCCAGCGCCGATACGATGGCGGCTTCCGTCGCCGGCATCATCGAGCGCCAGCTCTCGACCATTGCCGGCATCTCCTCGATGTCGTCGATGTCGTCGCAGGGCACCAGCGTCATCACCATTCAGTTCGACCTCAACCGCAACATCGATGCCGCGGCGCTCGACGTGCAGACCGCGCTGACGATCGCGCAAAGACGGTTGCCGATCGAAATGATCATTCCGCCGAGCTTCCGCAAAGTGAACCCGGCGGACTTCCCGGTGCTGTTCATCTCGCTGGGCTCGGCCACGCTGCCGCTGTCGGCGGTCAACGAATATGGCGACATCACCATCGGGCAGGCGCTGTCGCAGTTGCCCGGGGTCGCGCAGGTACTGATTTATGGCGCGCAGAAATTCGCCATCCGCGTCCAGGCCGATCCGGAGGCGGCCGCCGCGCGCGGCCTGTCGCTCGAAGACATCCGATCGGCCGTGTCGCGCGCCAATTCATCGACCCCCGTCGGTACGCTGAACGGGCCGAAGCAGGACGTGGCGCTGCAGGCCTCCGGCCAGATGGACAAGGCGGCCGACTACAGCAAGATCGTGGTGGCCTGGCGCAACGGTTCTCCGGTCAAGCTCGATGAAGTCGCACGCATCTATGACAGCGTCGAAAACGACAAGATCGCGACCTGGCTTAACGGCGAGCGCGCCATCGTGCTGGCGATCCAGAAGCAGCCCGATGCCAACACCGTGGCGGTGGTCGATCTGGTGCTCGCCAAGCTTCCGGCGCTACGCGCGTCGATTCCGCCGTCGGTGACCATGCAGGTCATGATGGACCGCTCGGTCTCGGTCCGTCAGGCGGTCGCCGACGTCGAGGAAACCCTGATGATTGCGATCGCGCTGGTCATCATGGTGATCTTCCTGTTCCTGCGCAAAGTCTCTGCGACACTGATTCCTGCGCTGGCCGTACCGATCTCGCTCTGCGGCACCTTTGCGGTGATGTACGCGCTGGACTATTCCATCAACAACATGACGTTGCTGGCGCTGACGCTATCGGTCGGCTTCGTGGTCGACGATGCCATCGTCATGCTGGAGAACATCGTCCGCCACATCGAGCACGGCATGCGGCCGTATGAAGCCGCGCTGAAGGGCGCGCGCGAGATCGGCTTCACCATCATCTCCATCACCTTCTCGCTAATCGCGGTGTTCATCCCCGTGCTGCTGATGGGCGGTATCGTCGGCCGCGTATTCCGCGAGTTCGCGGTCACCATCTCGGTTGCGATCGTGGTGTCTGGATTCGTGTCGCTGACGTTGACGCCGATGCTGTGCGCGCGCGTGCTGAAGGAGCATGATCACACCAAGAAGCCGTTCATCGTGCTTCGCATCTTCGAGCGGATGTTCGAGGCCTGGCTGCGGGGCTACGAGTGGACGCTGGACAAGGTGCTGGCGCACAAGGCCTTGATGCTGCTGGTGACGGTCGCAACGCTCGGCGGCACCGTCTACCTTTACATGATCGTGCCGAAGGGCTTCTTCCCGCAGGAGGACACCGGATTCCTGATCGGCGTGACGGAAGCTGCCACCGATACCTCCTTTGAGGCGATGAAGGAGCGGCAACAGGCGCTGGCGGAGGTGCTGCGGAGCGATCCGGCGATCGAATATCTCAACTCCACCGTCGGTTCCGGCGGACCCAATCCGACGGCAAATTACGGCCGGTTTTTTATCGCGCTGAAGCCGAAAAAGGAACGTGACAATCTCAGCACGATCATCACACGGCTTCGAACGAAGGCCCGTGAGATTCCCGGCATGCAGGCGTTCTTCCAGCCGATCCAGAACCTCAATATCGGCGGCCGGATCTCCAAGAGCCAGTATCAGTATGTGATGCAGAGCGGCGATACTGCATCGCTCTATCGCTTGGCGCCGGAGATGCGCGACAAGATCGAGAATATCCCGGGCCTGCTCGACGTCACCACCGACCTCTACATCAAGAACCCTCAGATGACGGTCGATATCGACCGCGAGAAGGCGATGGTCTACGGGGTTACCGTCGATCAGGTGCGCAACCAGCTCTACAACGCCTACGGCGCGCGGCAGGTCGGCACCATCTACATGCCCTCGAACGACTACCAGATCATTCTCGAGGCGCAGCCGCGTTTCCGCGTCGATCCGTCCGACCTGTCCAAGCTCTATGTGAAGACGGCCGATAACCGGACCATTCCGCTGGATGCGGTCGCCAGGATGGTGCCGAGCGTGGGGCCGCTGCAGATCAACCACCAGGGCCAGCAGCCGGCGGTGACGATCTCGTTCAACCTCGCGCCGGGCTACTCGCTCGGCTATGCGGTGGACAAGATCACCGCGCTCGAGCAGGCATCCAACTTGCCGGCGACGATCGCGACCGGATTCTCCGGCACCGCGCAGGTGTTCCAGGATTCGCTGCGTGGGCAGGGCGTGCTGATCCTCGCCGCCGTGTTCGCGGCCTTCGTCATCCTCGGCATCCTCTATGAGAGCTTCATTCACCCGATCACCATCATCTCGGGTCTGCCGTCGGCCGGCATCGGCGCAATTCTCACGCTGATGCTGTTCGGCATGGAAATGTCGGTCATCGCGATGATCGGCATCGTGATGCTGGTCGGCATCGTCAAGAAGAACGCCATCATGATGGTTGACTTCGCGCTGGAGCGCCGTCGCGTCGGGCTGTCGGCCGAGCATGCGATCCGCGAGGCGGCGCTGCTCCGCTTCCGCCCGATCATGATGACGACCTTTGCCGCGATCTTCGGCACGCTGCCGATCGCGCTCGGCGCCGGCGCCGGCGCCGAGCTGCGACAGCCGCTGGGCATCGCCGTGGTCGGCGGTCTCTGCGTGTCGCAGCTGCTGACGCTCTACATCACGCCCGTGGTCTACATCTATCTTGACCGCATCGACCGTCGCCTCAAGCGCCGCCTCGAGCCGCAGGAGGAGGCCACCGGCGATGTCCGGCCGCCGCGCGTGGTCGCGGCGGAATGATCGCAGCCGGCAGGGCCATGCGTATGGTGGGCTGCGTCGCCCTCGCAGCCGCCGCGCTGCTGGCGAGCCAGGCCCGCGCGACTGAGCCGATCGAAATCTTCGACGCGCATCTGCACTACAATTGGGAGCCGAAACCCTACTACCAGCTCGACGAGGTGCTGGCGCTGTTCCGCAAGAACCGCGTCACCGGCATCCTGGCCACCAGCCGGCCCAACACCGGCACGCATGCGCTTATCGATGCGAAGCCCGAAGGGTTGTGGGTGGTGCCGTTCATCCGCCCGTACCGCGTGCGCGCGGACATCCAGACCTGGTTCGGCGATCCCCTCATCTTCGACCTCGTTCAGGACGAGTTCAAGCGCGGCTACTACCGCGGCATCGGCGAATTCCACATCTCCGGCAAGGCGGCCGATACGGAATGGGTGAAGAAGACCGTCGATTTCGCGGTCGCCAACAATCTCTATTTGCACGCCCATGCCGATGACGAAGCCGTCGAGATTCTGATGCGGCACAATCCGCGCGCGCAGATCATCTGGGCTCACACCGGCTTTGGGTTATCGACCGATCGCGTTGCCGCGCTATTGAGCAGGTATCCAAGACTGTGGGGCGAGCTGTCCTATCGCAGCGGCATCGTCGACGGCGGCGGCAAGCTGACCGGGGAATGGCGCGCCCTGTTCGAGAAATTCCCCGACCGTTTCCTGATCGGCTCGGACACCTGGATCTCCGAGCGCTGGGCAAGCTATGGCGACATCATGGCTAGCTATCGCGCGTGGCTCGATCAGCTGCCGCCAAAAATCGCGGCGCAGATCGCCAACGGCAATGCGAAAGCGCTGTTCGCGTCGAAATAGGAGATCAGATCGAGAAGCTGGTGCCGCAGCCGCAGGAAGCGGTGGCGTTCGGGTTGACCACCCGGAAGGAGGCGCCGATCAGGTCATCGACGAAGTCGACTTCCGAACCCGCCAGGAACGGCGCGGAGGCGGAATCGACCAGCACCACCGCTCCCTCGCGGGAGATCACGAGGTCATCCTCGGCCTTGGCGTGGTCGACGTCGAACTTGTACTGGAAGCCCGAGCAGCCGCCGCCCTCGACGCTGATGCGCAGCATGGCGCCGTCGCCTTCGCCTTTGAGGATCTCGCCGATCCGGCGGGCCGCGCGCTCGCTGACGGTGATGGCAGCAGTCATTGCAAGTCTCCAGACCCGCGTCATACCCAATTCATTTGGTATCCCGCGTTCCCCATAGTTAAGTGCGTGGGCCAGTGGAATCAAATGGATAAGGATTAAAATGCCGTGACGGTCGGAATGGCAGCCCCGCGCGCGCCTTTTGCCTGCGACCCCGACCGCAGCCGCGGCCGGCTGTTCGGGGAGCCGCCGAGCCGTACCCGCAGCCCGTTCCGCAGGGATTGCGACCGGGTGATCCATTCGACCGCCTTCCGCAGGCTGAAGCACAAGACCCAGGTCTTCGTGTTCCACGAGGGGGATCATTACCGCACCCGGCTGACCCATTCGCTGGAAGTGGCCCAGATCGCCCGCGCGCTGGCCCGCCAGCTCGGGCTGGATGAGGATCTGACGGAAACGCTGGCGCTGGCCCATGACCTCGGCCATCCCCCGTTCGGCCATGCCGGGGAGCGGGCGCTGGATGCCTGCCTGAAAGACCATGGCGGCTTCGACCACAACGCGCAGGCGCTGTACGTCGTCACCTCGCTGGAGCACCGCTATCCCGAGTTCGACGGGCTCAACCTGACCTGGGAATCGCTGGAGGGAATCGTCAAGCACAACGGTCCGCTTACCGTGCGCAGCGGCGCGCCGATCGGGGCGTACCGCGAGCAGGGCGTTCCCGTCGGCATTGCCGACTACGTGAAGAAATTCGACCTCGAGCTGTGGAGCTTTGCGTCGATGGAAGCGCAGGTCGCTGCCATTGCCGACGATATCGCCTACGACGCCCACGACATCGATGATGGCCTGCGTGCCGGCCTGTTCCGCGTCGACGATCTCAAGGTGATACCCCTGATCTCGGACATCACCGCCGCCATCGCACGACATTATCCTGATCTCGACGAGGTCAGGCGCGGCGCCGAGCTGGTGCGCGAGCTGATCTCCCATCTGATCACGGCTGTCATGACGGAAGCGGGCCAGCGCATTGCCGCGGCGCTGCCGCAAACGGCGCAGGACGTACGCACCCAAAAGCAGGCGATGATCGCCTTTCCCGCCGATGTCGCGAAGGCGGAGGCCGAGATCAAGGCGTTCCTCTACCAGCACATGTACCGTCACGTCAGGGTGATGCGGGTGATGGGAGAGGCCGAGCAGATCGTTGTCGACCTGTTCGAGCGCTACCGGAAATCGCCCGGCGATCTGCCGGCGGAGTGGCTGGAGGGCACAGCGGAGGAA
>DASWVJ010000320.1:0-23943 GCA_036406295.1 Bradyrhizobium sp. | reverse complement strand
GCGCCGCGCTCGCACAATCCCGGCCCGATACCGAGAACGGCCGTTACGCGCTGTCGCCCACAGGCGATGGCGGTGTGCTGCGGCTCGACACCAAGACCGGCACGGTCTCAACCTGCACCAATTCCGGCGTGGGCTGGGCCTGCTATGCCGTGCCGGACGAGCGCGCGGCGATGGACGCGGAAATCGGCCGGCTGCAGGCCGAAAATGAAAAACTCAAGACGCAGATCGCCGAGCGCGACGCCACCGTGGCGGGCAAGAACGAGGAAGCGCTGCCGAAGTCGGACTCGCTGAAGAAGCCCGAGCCCAACGTCGCCGAGGGCGAGCGCAAGATCGAGATCCCGTTGCCGAGCGACCGCGACATGGACCGCGTGATGTCGTTTCTGGAGCGCGCCTGGCGGCGGTTGATCGAGATGGCCAACCGCATCCAGAAGGATGTCTCCGGAGGCAAGATTTGATCCGGCCGCTTTCGCGTTCCACGCCGTCCGCCGTCGGCGCCAGCACGGTCGTTTCGTCGCGGCTCGTGGTGGAGACGCGCGGCACCGGCTTTGTCGACGTCACCGGCGAGGTCGCGAAATTCCTGCGCGAGGCCGGCGCGCGCGAAGGGGCGGTGACGCTGTTCATCCGCCACACCTCGGCTTCGCTCACGATCCAGGAAAATGCCGATCCATCGGTGCTGCGGGATCTGACGACGGCCCTGGACCGGCTCGCGCCCGAGAATGGCGGATGGGTGCACGACACCGAAGGCCCCGACGACATGCCGGCGCACATCAAGACCATGCTGACGTCGGTCTCGCTGCAGATCCCGGTGCTGGAGGGCGCCATAGCGCTCGGCACCTGGCAGGGGATTTACGTCGCCGAGCATCGCGCGCGGCCGCACCGGCGCGAGATCGTGCTGCAATTCATGGGATCGATCGGCTGACAAAGAAAAACCGGCCGCGGATCGCTCCGCGGCCGGCTGATGGCGTTGGCCGTGAAGGCCGCCGATATCAGGTCTTGGTGATGTCGACGTCCTTGGTCTCCGGCAGGAAGATGAAGCCAACCACCGCGGTGATCGCCGCGAAGATGATCGGATACCAGAGGCCTGCATAGATATCGCCGGTCGAGGCCACGATCGCGAACGCGGTCGCCGGCAACAGGCCGCCGAACCAGCCGTTGCCGATGTGATACGGCAGCGACATCGAGGTGTAGCGGATTCTGGTCGGGAACAGCTCGACCAGCATCGCGGCGATCGGCCCGTACACCATGGTCACGTAGATCACCAGGATGAACAGCAGCCCGATCACGGCCGCAACCTGCGGACGGAAGATGTCGAACGGATGCGACATCTTCACGATGCCGGTGTCGCCCGCCTTGGGATAGCCGGCGGCCGCGATCGCAGCGGTGATCTGCGGGTTGCCGCTCTTGGCGTCGGCATACGTGACCTCCTTGTCGTTGACCTTGATCTTCACGCCGGAGCCGGCTGGCCCGTAGACGGTCGAGTACTTGACCGACGACTGGGCGAGGAAGGCGCGGGCGGTGTCGCAAGGCGCCGTGAACACGCGGGTGCCGACCGGGTTGAACAGGTCTCCGCAGCCTGCGCGATCGGCGATCACTTCGACCTTGGTGCTCTCGATGGCCCTCTCCAGCGCCGGGTTGGCGTTGGTGGAGATCATCTGGAAGATCGGGATAAAGGTCAGCGCCGCGATCGCGCAGCCCGCCAGGATGATCGGCTTGCGGCCGATCTTGTCGGACAGCGCGCCGAACACGATGAAGAAGCCGGTACCGAACACCAGCGACCAGGCGATCAGCAGGTTGGAGGTGTAACCGTCGACCTTAAGGATCGATTGCAGGAAGAACAACGCGTAGAACTGGCCGGTGTACCAGACCACGCCCTGGCCCATGGTGCCGCCGATCAGCGCCAGGATGACGATCTTGGCGTTGGACCAGTTGGCAAACGCTTCGGTGAGCGGGGCCTTGGAGCCCTTGCCTTCGTCCTTCATGCGCTGGAACACCGGTGATTCATTGAGACGCAGCCGGATCCAGACAGAGATGCCGAGCAGCAGCACCGAGACCAGGAACGGAATGCGCCAGCCCCAATCGGCGAAGTCCTTTTCGCCGATCGCCGAGCGCGTGAACAGGATCACGAGCAGCGACAGGAACAGGCCGAGTGTCGCGGTGGTCTGGATGAAGGAAGTGTAGTAGCCGCGCTTGCCCTGCGGGGAATGCTCGGCAACGTAGGTCGCCGCACCGCCATACTCGCCGCCGAGTGCGAGGCCCTGCAGCAGGCGGAGCGCGATCAGGATGATCGGGGCCGCGATGCCGATGGTTGCCGCATTGGGCAGCATGCCGACGATGAAGGTCGACAAGCCCATGATGAGGATGGTGACGAGGAAGGTGTATTTGCGGCCGACGATGTCGCCGACGCGACCGAACACGATGGCGCCGAACGGGCGCACCAGGAAGCCGGCGGCGAAGGCGAGCAGCGCAAAGATATCGCGGGTGGCCGGCGGATAGGCCGAGAAGAACTGCGCACCGATGATGCCGGCGAGCGATCCGTAGAGGTAGAAGTCATACCATTCGAAGACAGTGCCAAGGGACGAGGCAAGAATGACGAAGCGCTCGTCCTTCGTCATGCCAGCCCGCCTGGCGGATGTTGTAGTTATAGTGGACATTCCGGATCGCTCCCCATGTGTTATTCGCGAGTCGTTCGCGCTACGCAAAAATGACGCCCGTTAATCGCGCCTCACTACATGCTCGGTTCGCGCGGCCCAATAGTACTTTCGACTGTGCCGGCACGAGGAAGAATCGCGCTGGAGTCCTGTATTTAAAGGCGCAAACAAGCGCCGGCCGCGGATTGATCCGCGGCCGGCATTTGTGAGAGTCGTAGGACCTGTGCTCGTCAGGTCCGTTGTATGCTCACGCCCGAACTGGTGGTGATGTCGACGCCCTTGGTGTCCTTCAGGAAGATCAGGCCTATGATGACCGTCATCAAGGACACGCCGATCGGATACCAAAGGCCGGCATAGATATCGCCGGTGGCCGCCACCACTGCGGTTGCCAGCAGCGGCAGCATGCCGCCGAACCAGCCGTTGCCGATGTGATAGGGCAGTGACATCGATGTGTATCGTATCTTGGTCGGGAACATCTCGACCAGGAATGCCGCGATTGGCCCGTACACCATGGTCACGTAGATCACCATGATGACGATGAGCAACTCGGCCATGAACCAGTTGACCTTGGCCTTGTCGGCTGCCCCGGGATAGCCGGCGGCCTTGAGCGCAGCCGTCCACTTCGCGTTATCCCAGCCCTCGACCTTGGTTGACCCGAGCGTCATGTCGACCGACTTTGCGCCGGCCGCGTGCACAGTCTTGAACGACAGGCCGGACTTGGTCAGGAAGTCCTGGGCACGGTCGCACTGGGTGAAGTTCGACCACGGTCCCACGAAGATGTGGAAGTTGCAGGTCGACTGGTCCGCCGTCACGGTGATCGGATTCTTCGCCGCGAAGGCTTCCAGATCTGGATTCACGTAGTGGGTCAGTCCCTGGAACAGCGGGAAGTAGGTAACCGCCGCAATCAGACAGCCTGCCAGGATGATCTTGAGCCGCCCGATCCGATCCGACAGCCAGCCGAAGACGATGAAGAACGGCGTGCCGATGATCAGGGAGATCGCAATCAGCGTGTAGGCCGACACGTAGTCGAGCTTGAGCGTGATGGTCAGGAAGAACAGGGCGTAGAACTGCCCGGTGTACCACACCACACCCTGGCCGGCCGTCGCGCCGAGCAGCGCGAGCAGCACATACTTGTTGTTCGGATAGTGCAGGAAGCTCTCGGTCAACGGCGCCTTGGAGCCTTTGCCCTCTTCCTTCATCCGGGCGAAGATCGGGGATTCATTGAGGCGCAGCCGGATCCAGACCGAGATGGCGAGCAGAAGCACCGAGACAATGAACGGTATGCGCCAGCCCCATTCGGCGAACGCCTTGGCGTCCATGTAACCACGGGCGACACCGATCACGAGCAGCGCCAGGAAGAAACCCAGCGTCGCCGTGGTCTGAATAAAGCTCGTAGTATAGCCGCGCTCGTCTGGACGGGAATGTTCGGCCACATAGGTTGCTGCCCCGCCATACTCGCCGCCGAGTGCAAGGCCCTGGGCGAGGCGAAGCGTCACCAGCAGAATCGGAGCGGTCCAGCCGATGCTTGCGAAGGTGGGCAGCAAGCCGACGAGGAACGTTGCGCTGCCCATGACCACGATGGTGACGAGGAATGTGTATTTGCGGCCGACAAGATCGCCGATGCGGCCGAAGATGATCGCGCCGAACGGCCTGACCAGGAAGCCTGCCGCGTAGGTGGCGAACGCCGAAAGCAGAGCAGCGGTGTCATTGCCGGGCGGAAAGAACAGCGCGGCAAAGAATGGTGCCAGTGTTGCGTAGAGGTAGAAATCGTACCATTCAAAGACGGTACCCAGCGACGAAGCGAAGATGACGAATTTCTCGTCTCTCGTCATGCCGGCGGCCTTCGCCGACCCGACAGTCATTGTGGCCATGAAGACGCTCCCTGGAATGCTGCTTGTGAAACCTCCCCGAACGTTCCGCGACCAACCGAGTCGAAATGCGGAACTGGCACGACGGTAACATCGCCGTGAATGCCTCAAAATAAGACTTTTGGCGCTGAGGGAACGCGCGCGCCGGCCGGCGCGGCGTCCAAGGCTGATGAGGTTGAAGCTTGCCGCAGTGCACAATGAGGGGTTAACCGCTTCTACAGAGGAAGCGATTTCTCCCCTTGCATGCCAAGGAAGGGCAGGGGACAATTGGGAAAATTCACAAGCGCTCCGGGGAAGTTGGTTGCGGCTTTGTTGGAGCCGCCTTTCTGGATGTCTATGACCGCCCCTGCCAATACCCGCCTTGTCATTGCCGATGACCATCCGCTGTTCCGCGATGCGCTACGACAGGCGGTCGCCAGCGTGGTCGCGTCGGCCAAGATCGACGAAGCTGGATCGTTTGACGATCTCACGGCGCTGCTCGAGCAGGATGCCGAGGTCGATCTGATCCTGCTCGACCTGACCATGCCCGGAATTTCCGGCTTCTCGGGCCTGATCTATCTGCGTGCCCAGTATCCGGCGATCCCCGTGGTGGTGGTCTCCGCTAGCGACGACAACGGCACTATCCGCCGTTCGCTGGATTTCGGCGCCTCCGGCTTTATCCCGAAACGGTTCGGGGTCGAGACCCTGCGCGATGCCATCACCAAGGTGATGGACGGCGACGTCTTCATTCCGCCGGATACCGATCTTTCCTCCGCCGCCGATCCCGACATGACGCGGCTGCGCGACCGCCTGGTGACGCTGACCCCGCAGCAGGTGCGCGTGCTGATGATGCTGTCGGAGGGCCTGCTCAACAAGCAGATCGCCTACGAGCTCGGTGTTTCCGAGGCGACCATCAAGGCACATGTCTCGGCGATCCTGCAGAAGCTCGGCGTCGAAAGCCGGACGCAAGCCGTGATCGCTGCCGCGAAGATTGCCGGCGGTCAGTGGAAGCAGGGCACGCCGACGGCGTAGCTGGCACCGTCATTCCACAGGATGGTGCGCCGGCACCAGACCTCAGGTGCGCAATTGCGCGCCGGGGAATCTCGAAATTCTCAGGAGCGCAACTACGCTCCATAGCTCGATGCGCAGCCTGTCATCGGGACGGTCTGCGGCCAGACCCGCTGACATCGCCCCGGAATGACAGGAGAGAGCTACTCCGCCGCTACCATCTGCTGCGTGCGCCACTGCCCGAGCACGGCGCGCAGTGAGGCCGGCTTCACCGGCTTGTTCAGAATCGCGATGTTCTCCTCGCGTGCCGCGGCGCGGACGTTCGGGCTGCGGTCGGCTGTGATCAGGGTCGCCGGAATATTGTCGCCGAAGCGGCGGCGGATCTCGCGGATCGCCGCGACGCCATTGCCGCGGTCGAGATGATAATCGACCAGCAGCCCGGTGACCTTGCCGCCGGCGACTTCCATCGCAGCAATCGCGGCTTCCGGATCGGTGACTGCAATGACCTCGGCATCCCAGGCGGTCAGAAGCATCTTCATGCCGTCGAGGATGGCCGGGTCGTTTTCGATGCAGACGATCAGGGCGCCGCTCATTGGCGTCCGCGAGGGCGTAGTGCTGATGACCGCAGCGGTGTGGTTGATCGCTTTGGCGACCGGCACCGTCACCGAAAACACCGAGCCGCCGGTCGCCACGGAATCGATGGCAATGCTGTGGTTGAGCACCCGCGCCAGCCGCTCGACGATCGACAGTCCGAGGCCCAGGCCGCGCGCGATCCGCGCGCCCTGCTCGAGGCGGTGGAATTCCTTGAATATCTCGCCGCGCTTGAGCGCGGGAATGCCGACGCCGGTATCATAGACGCCGATCCGCAGCGACTGGCCGCGGCGGCTGCAGCCGACCAGCACGCGGCCGCGCGGGGTATATTTGATGGCGTTGGAGATGAAGTTCTGCAACAGCCGCCTGAGCAGCGCGCGGTCGGACTGCACCGGCAGCGAGCAGGGCACGACGATCAGCTGCAGCCCCTTGGCGCGCGCGATCGGCGTGAACTCGATTTCCAGCGAGCGCATCAGGTCGGCCATCTTGAAGCTCGAGATCGACGCAATCATGGCGCCGGCATCCAGCCGCGAAATGTCGAGCAGGGCGCCCAGGATCTCCTCGATCGCCTCCAGGGAGTCGTCGATGTTCTCGGCAAGCTTGGCGTCGTCGCCGCCGCTCTGCTTCTCGACCAGGCTCGTGACGTAGAGCCGTGCCGCATTCAGCGGTTGGAGGATGTCGTGGCTGGCGGCGGCAAGGAATCGCGTCTTGGAGTTGTTGGCGTCCTCGGCGGCGCTCTTGGCCAGCGCCAGTTCGGAATTGAGCCGTGTCAGCTCCTCGGTGCGGTCGCGGACGCGCTTCTCCAGCGTGGCGTTGGCGCGCTCCAGCGCTTCGGCCGCCTCGAAGCTCGGCGTGACGTCGGAGAAGGTGATGACGAGGCCGCTGCCGGGCATGCGGTTGGTGCGCACCTCGATCACCATGTGGCGGTCGGGGAAACGCTCAAGGTAAGGCTCACCCTCGCTGGTATAGGCGGCAAGCCGCTGCTCCAGTAGCGCGTCGGCATCGCCGGTTTCCGGCGGGAAGACCGCGCCCATGTATTCGAGGATTTCCGTCAGGGGAATGCCGAGCTGTACCAGGTGCGGCGGCAGCGCCAGGATCTCGCCGAAATGGCGGTTGGAGCAGATCAGCTGCAGGTCGGCGTCGAACACGGCGATGCCCTGGCGCACATGATTGAGCGCGGTCTGCAGGATCTCGCGGTTGAAATGCGCCGCCGCATGGGAATCGTCGAGCAGTTTCAGCGCGGCCTTTGCGGAAACGGCCCGCTTGCGCAGCAGCAGCGACATCACGAGGCGCGACGATGCCGCGCCGATCGAGGAGGCGATCAGGCGCTCGGCATGCTGCAGCAATTCGAAATCGGCCGGCGCCGAAGGCTCGAGATTGCCGGGATGGCGCGCAGCGAAGGCCCCGAAAGCCTGGCGCGCGCGCTCCTGCCCGAGATATTGCGCGACCGTGCTCTGGATGTCCTGCACCGTGACCGTCGAGCGCCAGCGCCGGAAGGTTGGCGTGATCGGCGCGAGCGTCCGCGGCACGAAGAGGTCGGCCTGCAAATGTTCGATCGCCGACGGCCGCCGCGCCAGCGACAGGAATACATAGGCAAGGATGTTGAGCGAGAGGCTCCAGAGCACGCCGTGCAGCAGCGGCGGCAAATCGGCGCCGAGCAGCGCCTGCGGCCGCAACGCCTCGATGCCGAGCGGGCCGTGCTGCAACAGCATCACGCCGGCAGGATTGCCCTCGAGGAAGCTCGGAAGGAACAGCGTGTAGGCCCAGGCCGCGAAGCCGACCAGCATGCCGCCCATGGCGCCGCGCGCGGTCGCCTGGCGCCAGAACAGGCCGCCGAAGAAGGCCGGCGCGAGCTGCGCGATCGCGGCAAAGGACAATAGCCCGATCGCCGCGAGCTGGGCGCTGCCGAGCGCGCGGTAGTAGGAGTAGGCCATCACCATGATGGCGAAGATGGCGAAGCGCCGCACGCGCAGCAGGAAGTCCGTGAAGTCCTTGCCCTCGGTGCGGGATCCGCCAGTGCGCGGCAGCACCATCGGCAGCACGATGTCGTTCGACACCATGATCGACAGCGCGACGCATTCCACGATCACCATCGCGGTCGCGGCCGACAGGCCGCCGACGAAGACGATGACGCTCAGCAACGGCGAATTGCCTTCCAGCGGCAGCGCCAGCACGAACATGTCGGGGTCGACGGCGCCGAACGGGAAGATGACGAGGCCCGCGATCGCGATCGGTATCACGAACACGTTGATGGCGACGAGATAGAGCGGAAACAGCCAGCGCGCCCGGCCGACCTCGGCGTCGGTGGAATTCTCAACCACGCTGACATGAAACTGGCGTGGCAGCAGCATGATCGCGCAGAACGACAAGAGCGTGATGGTCAGAAAGGTGCCGGGCGAGGTCTGGTACTCGATGGCGCGCACCGCTTCCGGCGTCTTCATCGCGCGCTCGATCAATTCGGGCGGCGAGAACATCCAGAAGGTCACGAAGATGCCGACGGCGAGGAAGGCCACCAGCTTGACGATGGATTCGGTGGCGATCGCCAGCATCAGTCCATGCTGATGCTCGGTGGCGTCGGCCTGGCGGGTGCCGAACAGCACTGCGAACACCGCCATCGCCAGCATCACGATCAGTGCGATGTCGCCGATGATCGGTAGCGAGGAGAACAGCTTGTCCTCGCTCAGGATGGTTTCGAGCGAGGAGGCCATCGCCTTGAGCTGCAGTGCAATGTAGGGCACCGAGCCCACGATGGCGATCAGCGCCACGGTCGCGGCCACCGCCTGGCTTTTGCCATAGCGCGCGGCGATGAAGTCGGCGATGGAGGTGATGTTCTGGGACTTGGCGAGCTGGATTACCCGGCGGAGCAGCGGCGTGCAGATGCCGACCATCAGGACCGGGCCGATATAGATCGCGAGGAAGTCGATGCTGGTGCGGCTGGCGAAGCCGACCGAGCCGAAGAAGGTCCAGGAGGTGCAGTAGATCGCCAGCGACAGCGGATAGATCAGCGTGCTGGCCCGGCTGCGCTTGAGCGGAGACAGCCGGTCGCCATAGCTTGCGACCAGGAACAAGAGGCCGATGTAGCCGAAGGCGGCTACGATCACACCCCAGTCGTGCAACATTCGATCGTCTCCCTCCGGCAGCCAGCGTCAGGGCGGCCGCCGTGGAGCCCAGTATAGACGGAACGGGCCGGCGGCGCATCGCGCGGCCGGCCCGTTTTCGGCTTTTCCAGCGAAGTTAAGGTTATTCTGCCGCGAGCGACTTCCGCTTCAGAGGCAGGCCGAGGCGCTCCCAGACCTGCAGCAGCGCTTCGGCGAGCTGATCGATCAGGGCATCGTCGTGATAGGGCGAGGGCGTGATGCGCAGCCGCTCGGCTCCCTTGGCCACCGTCGGATAGTTGATCGGCTGGATGTAGATGCCATGCTCTTCAAGCAGGAGGTCGGAGGCCTGCTTGCACTTTTCGGGGTCGCCGACGAACAGCGGCACGATGTGGGTGTCGCTCGACATCACGGGCAGGCCGGCGGCGTTGAGGATCGCCTTGACGCGGGCGGCACGATCCTGGTGGCGCTCGCGCTCCCAGTTCGAGGCCTTGAGGTGGCGGATCGCGGCGGTGGCGGCCGAGCAGATCGCCGGCGGCAGCGCCGTGGTGAAGATGAAGCCCGGGGCATAGGAGCGCACGGCGTCGATGATCTCGGCCTTGCCTGCGATGTAGCCGCCGAGGCAGCCGAACGCTTTCGCCAGCGTGCCTTCCAGCACGTCGATGCGGTGCATGACGCCGTCGCGCTCGGCAATGCCGCCGCCGCGGGGGCCGTACATGCCGACAGCGTGCACTTCATCGACATAGGTCATGGCGCCGTATTTTGCGGCGAGGTCGCAGATCTTGGCGAGCGGCGCCACGTCGCCGTCCATGGAATAGAGGCTCTCGCAGACGATCAGCTTCGGGCGGTCGCCCGCGGCGATCAGCAGCTCTTCGAGATGGGCGACGTCGTTGTGGCGGAATATCTGGCGTTCGCAGCGCGCCTCGCGCACGCCTTCGATCATCGAATTGTGGTTGAGCGCGTCCGACAGGATCAGGACGTTCGGAATGAGCTTTGCAATGGTCGAGATGCCGGTGTGGTTCGAGACATAGCCGGAGGTGAACAGCAGCGCGGCTTCCTTGCCGTGGAGATCGGCAAGTTCTTCCTCGAGTTGCACCAGCGGATGGTGCGTGCCGGCGATGTTGCGGGTGCCGCCCGCGCCGGTGCCGACGCGGGTTGCGGTCTCGACCATGGCGCCGACCACTTTCGGATGCTGGCCCATGCCGAGATAGTCGTTGGAGCACCAGATCACGACGTTGCGCTTGCCCTGCGGCGAGTGCCAGACCGCATGCGGGAACCGGCCCGCGATCCGCTCGAGATCGGCAAAAACCCGATAGCGCCGCTCGTCATGCAGGCGGTTCAGGGCGTTCTGGAAAATTTGCGTGTAATCCATCGTCAAACCTGGGCGAAACTGGCCGGAGCGGCCGGGTCTTTTTAGAGCCTTTCCATATTTGATGTCGAGCCGGAATCATGCACCGAGGTGGGGGGTCCGGAATGCACCGGAGGCGCGGCAAAACTTGATCCCGGTCAATGCGCTAGGCCCGGCTTTCGGGCAACCGCTTCACGGCGAAGTCACGTCGTCCTGAAGTGCAGCACGCCGCCTGCTTCTTCCGCCGTCAGCCGCCCCTCCACCAGCATGTAATTGACGTGGGCAATCAATTCGCCCGCGGCAAATCCCATCTGGTGCGGATCGAGCGTGTGCTTGTGGAATACCACGGGCACGAGATCCTTGGAGGTCTGAGGCACTTCCCGGCACGCTTCTGCGATCAGCCGGCAGCGCTCCTCGTGATGATCGGCAAGCTGCTTGATCCTGGTCTTCAGCCCGTAGAACGGCACGCCATGGCCGGGCAGTACCATCACGTCATAGGGTAGCGTCGTGGTGAGGCTCGCGAGCGAGAACAGATATTCGCCTAGCGAGTTCTGCTCGGGCTCGACCGCCCAGACGCTGACATTCGGCGAGATCTTGCTCAGCACCTGGTCGGCGGAGAGGAACAGCTTGTCGTCGGCGCAGTACAGCATCACCTGGTCGAGCGCGTGGCCGCCGCCGGTGATCACCTTGAAGCGGCGTGAGCCGATCACGACCTCGTCGCCATGCGAGATGCGCCGATAGGACGGCGGCAGGATCGACACCCGCTTCAGATAGTCCTGGCCGCGGCCGAGCAGCTTGTCAGTCAGGCTCTCGTCCATGCCGTGATGCAGGAAGAACAGCCGCTGCGCATTGCGGCGTTCCTCGGTGCCGCGGTTCTGGTGATAGACCGACTGCAGATATTCCACCTGCGACATGTAGAGGGGGCATTTGAAGCGCTCGGTGATCCAGCCCGCGAGCCCAACATGGTCGGGGTGCGAATGGGTCACGATCAGGCGGTTGACTTTCACGCCTTTGAGCGGGCCCTCGAACAGCGTGGTCCAGGCCGCGATGGACTCTTCATTGCCGAAGCCGGAATCGACCATGGTCCAGCCATCGCCGTCGGCGAGCAGGTAGATGTTCACGTGGTTGAGGCGGAACGGCAGTTTCAGCCGCGCCCACAGCACGCCCGGCATCACCTCGACGACCTGGTCGTGGCCGGGGTGGTTTTCCCAGGAGTATCGCAATGCTTCGGCGGAAGACTGAATGGTGACGGCTTTCGTGTGCATGCTTACGGCTTAGCCGCACCGGCGTCCGGGCGCCAGCCGAAAAAGCGCATAGGCGTTGTCATTCGGGGATGGTCTGAAGGGACCAGACCTCAGGTGCGCAATTGCGCACCGGGGAATCTCGAGATTCCGGGTCTGGCTCCTTCGAGCCGCCCCGGAATGACGTTCGAGAGAGCTTTGGCCTACGCCGCCCGGATGTTCGACAGGAACGCGTCGATCTCAGCCTGCAGCAAATCGGTTTCCCGGCGCAGCGCGTCGGAGGCGCTGAGCACCTCGCCTGCCGCCGTGCCCGCCTCATTGGAGGCGTTGCTGACGCCGACGATGTTGGAGGAAACCTCGCTGGTCCCGCCGGCGGCGTGCTGGATGTTGCGGGCGATCTCGCGCGTTGCGGCACCTTGTTGCTCGACGGCTGCCGCGATCGCGGTGGTGACGTTGTTGATCTCGCCGATGGTGGTGGAGATGTTGCGGATGGCCGTGACCGCCGACGTCGTCACGCTCTGCATGCCCGAAATCTGCTGGCGGATCTCGTCGGTCGCCTTCGCGGTCTGGCTGGCGAGGTTCTTCACTTCGGAGGCAACCACCGCGAAGCCGCGGCCCGCTTCGCCGGCGCGCGCCGCCTCGATGGTGGCGTTGAGCGCCAGCAGGTTGGTCTGCGAGGCGATGGTCTGGATCAGGTCGACCACGACGCTGATGCGCGCGGCGTTGTCGGCAAGACCCTGCATCGTGGCATCGGTGGCGCCGGCCTCATCGACCGCCTTGCGGGCGATCTCGGCTGATGTCACGACTTGGCGGCCGATCTCGGCAATCGAGGACGACAGCTGCTCGGTGCCGGCGGAGACCGTCTGCACATTGACCGAGGTTTCCTCGGCGGCGGAAGCTACGGCGCTGACCAGCGCGCTCGACTGATCGGCGGTCGCCGACATGCTCTGCGCGGTGGACTGCATCGAATTGGCGGCCGTCTGCAGGCTGTCGAGGGCGCTGCGCACGGTGGCCTCGAATTCGACGATGCGGCTTTCCACGCGGGAAGCGCGCTCGGCCTTGGCAATGCGGTCCTTGTCCTGTTCGGCCGACATGGCGCGCGCGGCAATCATGCTCTCGCGGAACACCTGCAGCGAATCCGACATTTCCGCGATCTCGTCGCTTTGGCCGGAGCGGTAGATCTCCGATTCGAGGTCGCCGCTCGACAGGATCTTCATCGAGCTCTGCAGGGCGCGAATGCGGCGCACGATGCTGCGGCCGACATAGAGCCAGACGAACAACACCGAGCCGATCAGGGAGGCTACTCCAAGCGCCAGCATCACCATGGTTGCCAGCGAAATCTCCTCGCGCGCCAGAGCAGTCGCATCGTCCGTTTCCTTGCGAACGCCGTCGACCAGCTGCTGCACGCTGATGCCGAGGCCAACATTGAGCTTGCGGGTTTCCTCCAGGATGGTCTCGCCGTAGTCGGCGGCATCCAGCTCCTTCTGGCGGATCTTGAAGATGCGCTCCTTGCCCTCGCCGAGCGCCTGCAGCTTCGCCATGGCCTCGCCCATCGTCTTGCCGCCGGCGTTTTTCGGCAGCATCTCGAGGTTGGTCTTGGCGCGCTCGATCGTGTCCTTGAAATCCTTTTCGATCGCTTCCAGCGTGTCGCTGCTGGTGGCGGACAGCGCAGTGGCGAGGTTGGAGGCCATCAGGTTGCCGCTGGCGATCACATTGCCGAGCTGCTCGACGATGCGCGCCGCCGCGGTGGCGTCGTCGACCGAGGGATCGGCGGTGATAAGAACTGCGTTGAGCCGGCTCTGGGCATCCACCATTTCCGGAATGGAGGCGGCGACGAACTCCGTCTGCGCCTTGCGGAGCGCCTCGTACTTGCTGTCATGCTGGGCAGCCGCCTCGAGCCGCTCGCGCGCCGCCGAGCCCAGGCTCTTGGTCATCTCGTCGATGTTCTTGACCGTCTCGGTGAGCGCGGCGGCGGTCGCCTTGTCGGCGCCGAGCCGAATGACCTCGTTCAGCTTCTGCACGGCCGCCGCCTGCGTCTCGTTCATCTTCCGGGTGCGCTCGTTCAGCGCTTCCTCGGTGCGCGCGGCGAGCAGTGCCGGACCCTGGCTTGCGAGCGCCGCGCTCTGTGCCGACAGCTGCAGGCTGGCGGCCAGCCGCGGAATGTCCTTGCCGCTGAGGTCGCCCATGATGCCGCCGAGATGGCCGAGCACCAGGCCCGCGCCGGCGGAGATGACAATGGCCATGCCGGCGATGACCGCAAAGGCGGAGAACAGGTTGCCCCTGACGCCGAATTTAGGAAGGCGAAATTGAGGAAATCCGAATTTGCCGACCTTGAACCGCAGCGCCATCTGCCTCGAGCCCCATACACTACCTTAGGTGAGGGCAGCAGTATCGCGGATACCCGTTAAAAGATCGGGAAGACATACGGCAGCGCGCCATATTTTTGGGTAGGGCCAACAGAAAAAGGCCGGCTGGGCGCCGGCCTTTTCCGCAGAGCGAAACTCGCAATGATTGGTTAGTACTTCGCAACCACCGGGCCGGGGCCACCGAGGTTGAAGCGGTAGTTGAGACCGACCTTCACGGTGTGCTCGTCGTTGCGGAAGCTGCCGAACGCCGCCAGCGGCGCCGGCGTCACGAACCGGCTGTCGCCGAAGTTGTAGTACTGGTACTCGACCTTGCCGGACCAGTTCTGGGCGAACATGTACTCGAAGCCGCCGCCGACCGTCCAACCATCCTGATGGTTGCCGTCGAGGGTGAAGACCACAGGAGCGCCGCCGAGCAGCAGGGTCTCGTCGTGGTCCGCAAAGGCATAACCGCCCTTGACGTAGAGCAGGCCCGGACCCCAGGTGTAGCCGATGCGGCCGGTCACCGATCCAATGCCGCGGCGGTCGTTGGTGTAGACGGAGCCGTCCGGGAACACCACGCTCATGGCGTTGCCACCGAGCCAGGAGAACTGTGCCTCGGCACCGAGCACCCAGTTCGGCGCGAACTGGTAGTCGAAACCGCCCTGGACGCCGCCGAGGAAGCGCGCGTCGTTGTTGCTGCCGACGACGAGGCCGTTGAAGGTGTTGTCGTTGCCGAAGGCGGCACCGAGATGACCGCCGATGTAGAATCCGGTCCAGTTGTAGATCGGTGCTGCGATCGGCGGCGGGGCCTTGGTGTAGGGACGTGCCGCGAGGTCGGCTGCGAGTGCTGGCGCAGTCGCGCCGAGTGCGGCAAGCGCCACAGTAGCGAGAAGAAGTTTCTTCATTTCGTCTTGGTCTCCAACATTTCAATCCGTAAGACGCCGCTTGCAGCGCCCATCCGAGGGCGTGCTGATTAGCGGCGTTCGACGTGAAATGCTGTCACTGATAGGTCACAGTGCCTGACGCTCAATGCAGCCCGGAACAAGTCCGAAAGCTGCCGCAATTCGACGGTGGTTTTCGCGGGATTTCGCATGGAAATGGCAAAAACAAGCCGACGTCGCGCGCCACCTTTCAAGAAGTCTTGATCGTTGTTCCCACGCGCCGCCGGCACGTGCAATCAGTAGCGGTCGAGAACCTCGGCAACCTCATAGAGGTGCGGATCGATCTGGTCGGTCAACGCATCGAACTCACGCCAGACCTGACGGAAGGCCGGCGATTGATGGGCGCTGTGCAGAAGCTCGCGGCTTTCCCATTGGATGTAGTTCACGATGCGCCGCCCATCGAGGCTCCGGTGCAGGCTGATTGAAACGAAGCCCGGCTGTTGCGCCATGAGACGCGCTCGCTTTGCCATCACGGCGAGCGCCTCGTCCTGCTTTTCCGGCGCGGCGTTGATGATGGTGATCTGCGTCACCGGCTGGCTGCCGGTATGAATGTTCGGCATGGAAAACTCTCCTCTCTTCGGGCCGCGCGAAAGTGCCGACCAAACGTCAGCCTCCCGTATCGGTTCCTCGCAGTTCCGCGAAACCTTCGCAGTCGTCGGGATTTGACTTCGATACCGCCGGGAGCGGCTTGATGAACCACCAGCCCAACACGACCAGGACGCGCCGTGTCTTTTTCGCGGCGGGAGCGGTTGCGACCGGAGTTGTCGCGGTCGCAGTGGCCGCGTGGCTCGCTGCATCGCCCGGCGCGAACTGGAGCTGGAGAGACTTGCGCGGCTGGTACAACCCGGCGGTCGGATTTCATTCTGCGGCCCTGCCGGTCGGCTTCGAGGATCTCGTGGATCGCATCAAGCCAGCCGTTGTGGGCGTGCGGGCGAAGGTGGAGCAGGACGACGAAGATGAAGAAGAGCGGGCCCGCCCCGGACGCGGCATTTCGCCAAGCGGGCGGGTTTCTCCGCAACGCCGCATCACCACCAGCCAGGGGTCAGGCTTCTTCATATCGCCGGATGGACTTGCGATGACCACCTATCATGTCGTCGCGCGCAACAAGAAGATTGAAGTCGTCACCGACAATGGCAGAACCTACGCGGCAAAGCTGGTTGGCGCCGATCCGAAGACGGATCTCGCCTTGCTCAAGGTGGACGGCGGCGACGAATTTCCCGTCGTCCGGATGTCGGACAGGGCACCGCGGATCGGCGAATGGGTCCTTGCCATCGGCAATCCGTTCGGGCTCGGCGGAACGGTGACGGCGGGGATCGTTTCCGCCGGGGCGCGCGGGATACTCAGTCCCTACAGCGATTTCATTCAGATCGATGCCCCCATCAATCAAGGCAATTCAGGTGGACCGACCTTCGACGCCACCGGCAGGGTGATTGGAGTCAACAGTGCCATCTTCTCGCCGAGCGGCGGCTCGGTCGGCGTGGGCTTTGCCATTCCTGCCGAGACCGTGAAGGCGATTGCGGACAGGTTGAAGACAAAGGGCGCCGTTTCGCGCGGCTGGATCGGTGTCGAGGTTCAATCCATGAGTCCGGAAATTGCCGAGGGACTCGGACTCGACAAGCCCGCAGAAGGCGTGTTGGTCGCCGAGATCCAGCCCGACAGTCCGGCAACGAAAGCCGGTATCGAGCCGGGCGACATCATCACATCGCTGGCCGGCCGACCGGCGAGCGATGAACGCGACTTGATACGAAGGGTAGGCGACATGCCGCCCGGCACGACAGTTGAACTCCGCCTGCTCCGACGGAATCAGGACAAGTTGATCACCGTCGCGCTCGGCGAGCTTCCAGTCGAGCGCACCGAGGACCGGCCGGATGCCGAAAATCCTGAGCCGGCGCACGGCGGCGACAAGTCGAAAATGGGATTGATGCTGATGCCCGCCGACAAGCTTGGTCTTGACGCCCAGGGCGTCGTCATCGCCGGCGTCAATCCCTCCGGTGTTGGCGCAGAGAGCGGTCTGTCGGTAGGCGACGTCATCCTCGAAGTGGGCGGCAATAGCGTGAAAACGCCGGAGGATTTTTTCACGGCGCTGGCCAGTGTCCAGACGCAGGGCAAACGGATCGCGCTGGCACGCATCAAGTCGAACGAGGCAACGCGATTCGTTGCGATCCCCGTCAACTGACTGCCTGCCTTCAAGCCACGCTCTCGCTGGCGGGGCGCGGCCAGCCCGCGTTACTGGCGGGCCCCATGCGCGGCTTCCCGCATCGACCGCAGATAGTGTTCGGCGTGCTGGAAATAATTCTCCGCCGCGATGCGGTCGCCGGTCAGGGCCTGGGCGCGGGCGAGCGCAAGGTAGCGCTCGTAATTTTGCTGTGCGTTGTGGATCGGATTCGCTTTGGGCAGGCGGAGTCCGGAAGCCTTGCTCCTTCGGGTGTTGGTTTTTCTCGACATTGGGTTGGCTGCAGGTTGGTTCTGGTAGCGGCTCTGTCGCCGCCATCTACGGAACTGCGGTTAGTCCACAAGGTTCCGCGTCGGCCTCGGCCCCGCGGGCATCCGTTCAGGATTGATTGGATACGCTTGCCGGTCCGGCCGGCAATCAAGCCTCGAACGCTGCCCATATCGGCGGCGCATTACATAAGGTGAGGCCAGCACCCGGCGCACAAGTTCGCGCCGGACATGCTCGACTACTCCACTAATATAGAAAGCGGGCCGCCTGTTTTCAACCTCGTCCGGCCGGCGGAACTAGTAGCGCGCCACCGGGCTTGCGAAGTTAAAGCGGTAATTGACGCCCGCCTTCACCGAGTGCTCGTCATTGTGGAACGTGCCGAACGGTACCAGCGCCCCCGGTGCAAGGAAGCGGCTGTCGCCGAAATCGTAGTACTGGTACTCGGCCTTCACCGACCAACTCGGCGCAAACATGTATTCGGCGCCGCCGCCGATGGTCCAGCCGTTGCTGTGTCCATTGCTGAGCAGGAACGGCACTGGCGTGCCGCCGAGGGTCACCGTCTCGCGGTTGTCGGCATAGGCGTAACCGCCCTTCACATAGAGCAGCGCCGGACCGAAGGAATAGCCGAGGCGTGCGGTGATGGAGCCGAGCCCGCGCTGGTCATTGCTGTAGGCGTAACCGCCCGGAAACACGGCGTTGGAGTTGTTGCGGCTGAGCCAGCTGTACTGTCCCTCCGCGCCGATCACCCAGTTGCCGGAGAATTGCCAGTCGGCGCCGGCCTGCAAGCCGCCCATGAAGCGCGCGTCGTTGTCGGTCAGTGCAAGGCCATTGAAATCGTAGTTGCCGCTGAAGGCGCCGCCGAGATGCGCGCCGAGATAGAATCCGGTCCAGGTGTAGATCGGCGCGGCATAGGCCGGCGCCCTGTTATAGTTGTAGCGCGCGCCGAGATCGGCGGCAGCGGCCGGCATGGCGGCGGCAAGTGCGGTGATGGCCACGGTGGCGAACAGCATCTTTTTCATTTTCGAATTCCTCGGGCAGGTCATTCCAGGCGCCGCAGTCGGGCGCACATCCATGCCGGAGAGTTAGATGGCCTTTGACTAAAATGCGGTGACCGGCCGCCGCGGTGGCCGGAAAACGCAAAGCGTCGGCTCGCAAACCATTTGTTGTGCTTAACGGAGCCTTAAAGGTCCGAGCTTGATGCGCCGCAGCTACTCCAGCCGCTCCAGCACTTCCGCGCGCATCTTGTTGCGAAATTCGGCGCGCCGCACCGGCCGCTCCTTCTCGTCGATGTCGTGGCGATCGAACACGTTGAACTTTTCCAGGATCGGATAGCGCTCGCTCGCCATGGCCAGCACGCGCAGCCGCTCGGCCACTGGCCCAGTCGGCCCCTTGACCTCCCAGCGCTGGACGGTGTCGGCGCCGCCGGCCTGCGGCAGGCCGCACAGTTTTGCCATGTCGGCCGCCGTGAGCGGCCGGCCGATCGCTTCTCCCAGGTCGATGCGGAGCTGCTTGAATTCCGGTCCGGTCACGATTGCTTGTTCCCCAATATCTCAAAGTGTGAAGCGGATCACACGCCCCCGGGCTTCTACGGGCTATACCGGCGCGCAGATCGCTCCATGAAGAGGCACCCATGCGCCGATTGATTGAAAGCCTGACGCCTGGCGAGCGCTCGATCTCCTGGACGTGGATCGGCACCATCCTCGCCTTCTACGCCATCGTAATGGCCGTGGCGGTCAATCTCTATGTCGGTCACCAGCCACGCGCGAATTTCGTCCACAAGACGGGCGCGGCCGTGACGGTAGGCCCGACCCTGTCTTCGGTTGGTCAACCGTCGATGCGCAGCCTCGGACAGTTTGCGCGCAATGACTGAGATGACCCGGCCGCGACGCTATTTCCATGAGTGCACGCATGCGGACAGACGGCCGATTGCCGTGACGGACCGCTGTTTCTCGTCTTCGGCTTGAGCAACCCAGCTATGCGCTGGTCGTAACGGAGACGAAAATCTCCCAGCGGCAAACGGCCTTTCGCCGAAGACGATGGGACGATTGTGACAGTCCAGTCCTGATCTCCAGCGGGCCTTGCCTGGGCACGTGGCGACGCGATTCCTGACGATGGAAAGCGCCTGATATTACGCGGTTTCTGGGCTCTCTTGCGATTCAGCGCCGTCATCGTCCGAGGCCGTCATACCGGTCGCCTTTGCGGGCCAAAGTCGATGTCTCAATCGATGCTGTGAGGGACGAGCTGTGGCGGATACCGGAGCGCGGAAGCACCAGGCCTTACGGCGATGTGACTTGCGGCGAGCAAGCACTCACTTCTAAGACAGTCTCACGGAGCAATTGGTTCCGAAAGCGACAGAGCGCACCGCAGAGCTCTGTCAAGGCGCTGGCTGGAATGTTCGACTTGATTGGCGCTGCAGTCATATTTCATTCATTTGCCGGCCACCGTCGGCGAGTCTCTTGGCCTACACCATGTTATGCGTACCGGCGGGGCGCGTCATGAACGTTGAAGTCAGGCCCGATGGCTGGACTTGTTGGCCCGATCGGGAAGATCTGTCAGTGGAATTCATGAGGCTGCTGGCCAGCGCCCAGGAGGGCGGATCGACGGTCTCCGAGTGCTGGGTTGCTGCAAGCCGGGTCGACCCGGCAGATGATAGTTCCTGGTATCGGGAATGGAGCGCAATCGCTGACGCCAACGTTGCCCGTGCCGCAGCGGCCCTTTCGAGCGGCCATCTGGCGACAGCCAAGCACAACTGGCTTCGCGCCATGAACTACTACCAGGCGGCTGCCTACCCCATCGACCTGTCGCAGGAGCTTCGGCAGGCTGCGGTCGCCGCGATGCGCGATTGCGCAATCAACTATCTGCGCCATCGCCAGCCGGCTGGCGAGGTGGTCTCGATTCCCTGGCTCAACGAGTTTCCGCTGCAGGGATACTTCCTGTCTCCCCGGTCCGCGAAGGGGCGCATCCCCACCGTCATCTGTATCGGCGAGCCCGGTCACCGCAAGGAAGAGTTCCTGTTCAAGGTGGCCAGGCATGCGTGTGAGCGCGGCATTGCCCTGCTGGCGGTCGATCTGCTCGGCGAAGGGACCAGCGAGCGGTTTGAGGAGATCGTGCGGTGCCACCAGCCCGAGTCGGCAATCGAACGTATCGTGGATTATCTGATAGGCCGCGATGACGTCGATGCCGACCGCATCGCGATTTTCGGCGACAACTGGGGCTCTTCCTTTGTCGCCCGGGGCATCGCCTTCGACCAGCGCTTCGCCGCCGCGGTCTGCGACGGGGGAGTCTGGGATGCACACGAGCGAGCCTTCATTCGCTATCGCGCATTTACTGCCGAGCGGGTTACCGATCGCAACTGGGACACCAACTGTCTGTTGCGAACCATCCAGTGCCCGGTGCTGGTCACCGTCGGCGAGAAGGGCTGGCTTGAGAGCAATCGCGTCGTCGAATTGACCAATCAGATAAGGGCCGAGGATCGCGATCTGACGCTGAAGATCTTCCGGGAGCGCGAGACCGCCGCAGCGCAGGGGCATCTTGACAATCCCACCCTCGCCAACGAGTTCATCTTCGACTGGATTGAATCCAGGCTGCGACAGGTTCGGCCGCTCTGATCGACGCTCGCCGGCTCAGAAATCGACGGCGACCTTCATGCACGCCTTTTCGAGCCGCTTCTTGAGCGATGCAAGCTTGCCGGTGAGGTCATTGATCTCGCTGGCGCTGAATTCCGAGAAGATGAATTCGTTGAGCGTCTCCTGCTGCGAAGCGAGGCTGGCCAGATGCTTGTAGGTCTTGTCGCTCAGCGACATGTTGACGATCCTGTGATCCTCCGTCGAAGCCTTGCGGCGGACGAAGCCCTTCTTCTCCAGAAGCTTGGACTGTGTCGTGACGAACGATGAGTCGACGTGCAGCAATTTCGATACCGCGTTGACCGGAACGCCTTCGCCCTTGTCGAGATCCGCCAGCGCCATGATGATCATCCATTGCGGGCCGCTGATGCCGATCGTCCTGGCCCAGAAGTGGCGCAGTTCTTCCAGGTGCACGCTGATTGAAGCGATCTCCCAGGTAAACCGTCGAATGACGTCCTGATTCTTCTTGGTGGAGTGATCCATGGAGGAGAGCGTGCCCGTGGCCCGGTTTCTGGTCGCACCAGATTAGGGATGTTTGGTCAAAACAACACGGACAAATCGGCGGAATGCGGCAAAATGCGCCTGATTTCCGGTGAAGTGCTCGATTCCACCGCAGCGCCAGTTGCGGAAATGCCACAGGGTTCCCGCAATCAATAGGTGAGTAGGTAAACTAATTTGATTATCTAAACGTCACATGCATAAAGTTTCTCACGACGGAGGGGGGCTCCTCTAGCCGTCTCGTCTCCGGTGGTCCGCAACTCCACCGGCCAGAGAAGATGCGTTGATCTTCAACGTTTTTTTCGTGGGCGACAAATCCGCTTTGTACGTACAAAGCACACACTTGGAGGTTAACATGAAGATGGTTAAGAGCCTTGTCCTCGGCTCAGCGGCGGGTCTCCTCGCCATGAGTGGGGCGCAGGCAGCGGATCTTCCCGTGAAGGCCAAAGCGGTCGAATACGTGAAGGTTTGCTCGCTTTATGGTGCGGGATTCTTCTACATCCCCGGCACCGACACCTGCATCAAGCTGGGCGGTTATGTGCGCATTGACACCACGTTCAATGGCGGCATCTATGGTGCTCCCTACTGGAACGGTGACAACGGCCAGGGCAACCGTTACCGCAACTACTTCAACAGCCGCTCTCGTATGGCGCTGACGGTTGATACCCGCACTGCCACCGAGTACGGCGTGGTCCGCACCTTCGGTCAGGGCGACTTCCAGTTCGATACGCTCGGCAGCGCCAACCCGAACAGCCTGGCCACCAACCTGGGCAACAACCCGAACCTGCTCCACACCCCCGGCGGCGGCTATGTCGCAGTCGAAATGGTGTTCATCCAGTTCGCCGGTTTCACCTTCGGTAAGTCGGCTTCGGCCTACGCCACGCCGTGGCATGGCTATCCGGGCAACAACAACTCGTTCCTGCTCGGTGGTCATGACACCGTCACCGGTGTGAACAACATCCAGTACACCGCCCAGTTCGGCAACGGTGTGTCGGCCACCATCGGCCTGGATGACCCGACGGTCTTCGACCGCACCAGCGTTGGATATCTGGCGCTCTTCGCCGGCACCGCTGCGACTGCGACTGCGCTGGCGACCAACCCCGCCAGCTCGGTCTCGACGCTCGGAATTCCGGCAAATGCCTACGCCGGCACGCGTGCTCCCGACGTTGTCGGTAACATCCGCGTCGACCAGGCTTGGGGTCTGTTCCAGATTTCGGCCGCTGCGCACGAAGTGTCTGGATCCTACAACGTCCTGACTTCGGCAGGCTTGCCGACCCCGCTCTCTGAAATCTCCGGTCATCCCGACACCAAGTGGGGCGGCTCGGTGATGGCTGCGTTGCAGATCAAGAACATCCCGACCGGTCCCGGCGACGACTTGAAGATCGATGCCAGCTACGCCAGGGGTGACACCAAGAACGTCATCTCGACCTCCGCCGCTTCGCCGAGCTTCGCGATGTTCGGTGGTACCAGCCGACTGGGCGCTTACCAGAGCATCGGCCTTGGTTACACCAGCGATGGCGTCTTTACCCCGGGTGGCCAGATCGAGCTCACCGAGGCTTGGGGCGTCCGTGGTGCGTTCAACCACAACTGGGATCCCTACTGGTCGTCCAGCCTCTGGGGCAGCTACGCGGCTGTGCGTTACAACAACAACGCGAAGGCCCTGTACTGCGGTGCCTTTGCACCTGCCAACGGCACTGTAACGGGTCGCACCTTCAGTGCTGACTTCGCCTGCAACCCGGACTTCAACGTTGCCCAGGTTGGTCTGACCACCCGCTGGACTCCCGTCAAGAACTTGACGTTCTCGGCTGAAGTCGGCGCGTTCTTCCTCGACCAGAAGATGACGGGTGCGATCACGGCTTCTCCGGGCGCGACCAGCCCGAAGCCGGCGACGACCTACGAGTTCCGGGACCAGAGCACTGTGTTCCTGAACGTTCGCGCTCAGCGCAACTTCTGATCCTGAGAGGCTGACTCTCTGACGAACCCCCGGCAGGCAACTGCCGGGGGTTTTTCGTTGCGCAAGAGGGAGTAGCGAGTGCCAGATGGCGAACAGGAGAAGCCGGCAGAGTGGAGGCCCACTCGCCATTCGCCATTCCCCATTCGTTGACTGCTATTCCGTGCTGAGGCCGCGGCGCAGGTCGGCCTCGATCTGCAGCTTCGTGCCGCCGCCGAAGCGGGCCCGGTAGACCTGCAGGTTCTCCATGATCCGCTGCACATAGTTGCGGGTCTCGGAGAAGGGGATCAGTTCGACCCAGTCGACCGCGTCGACCCTGGGATCGCGCGGATCGCCATAGCGCTCGATCCACTTCTTCACGCTGCCG
>DASWVJ010000319.1:0-1537 GCA_036406295.1 Bradyrhizobium sp. | reverse complement strand
CAGGAGCTGAAATGGATCGACGAACATGTCGACGGCAAGCCCTACGGCATCGACGTTCTGATCCCGGAAAACATCTCGACCGCAGGCGAGAAGAACGTCACCTGGAAGAGCCTGGAAGCGCGCATCCCCGCACAGCATCGCGACTACACGAAGGACCTTCTGAAGAAATACGGCATCGAGCTGCAGACCTCGAACGTTGCCGACAACCAGGCCCAGCCCTTCGATGCGCAGCGCGCCCTCGAAGTGCTGGAGGTGTCCTTCAGCCATCCGATCCGGCTGATTGCAAACGCGCTCGGCGTGCCGCCGAAGGAAATGCTCGCGATGGGCAAGAAGCACGACGTGCCAGTCGCGGCCCTCGTCGGCGCCAAGGAGCACGCGGTGCGGCAGGTTGCAGCGGGCGTGGATATCCTGGTGGCGCAGGGCACCGAAGCGGGCGGGCATTGCGGCGAGGTCTCCACCATGGTGGTGGTGCCGGAAGTCATCAAGGCGGTGAAGCCGATCCGCGACGTGCCCGTGCTCGCCGCCGGAGGCATCATGAGCGGACGGCAGATGGCGGCCGCCATGGCGATGGGCGCGGCAGGTGTGTGGACCGGATCGGTATGGCTCGCGACCGTGGAGTCCGAGACCACCGAAATTTTCCGCGAGAAGATGATCGCAGCCTCTTCGCGCGATGCGATCCGTTCGCGCGGCCGCACGGGAAAGCCGGCGCGGCAATTGCGCTCGGTGTGGACCGATGCCTGGGACCGCTCACCTGAAAGCCCCGGCGCGCTGCCGATGCCCTTGCAGAGCATCATCAGCCGCGACGCCTTCAACTCGATCGACCGTGCCGCCGCCGCGGGCAATGCGCAGGCGCGCGATCTCGTCAGCTATTTCGTCGGCCAGGGCGTCGGCCTGGTCGACAGCGTGAAGTCGGCCGGCGCCGTGGTGCAGGAGTTCAAGGAAGAGTTTATCGAGGCCGTCGAGCACATGAATTCGCTGGTGGCGGATTGACCACCGTCGTCATTGCGAGCGAAGCGAAGCAATCCATCTACCCACTTGCGGCACTATGGATTGCTTCGTCGCTTCGCTCCTCGCAATGACGGGGATAAACCTGCACTTAATCAACTGAAAGCAAGAACAAGAAATGCCCACCCTCCCCGAAGACCGCATTCCCGTCATCGTCGGCGTTGGCGAGGTCATCGATCGCCCGAAGGAGATCACGGCAGGCCTCGAGCCGCTCGCGCTGCTCGAGGAAGCGCTGAGGCGCGCAGAGGCAGATTCCGGCGCAAAGCTGCTCGGCGAGATCCAGTCGCTCGACGTCGTCAATTTCCTGAGCTGGCGCTATCGCGATCCGGAAAAGCTGCTGGCGGCGCGGATCGGCGCCACGCCGACGCATCTCTATTACGGCCCGGTCGGGGGCGAGAGCCCGATCCGCTACCTGCATGAGGCGGCACAGCGCATCGCGCGCGGCGAATGCAGTGTTGCGGCGGTGTGCGGCGCCGAGGCGCAGTCGACCGCCACCAAGGCCGAGCGTGCCGGCGTCACGCCGCCCTGGACG
>DASWVJ010000318.1:0-1569 GCA_036406295.1 Bradyrhizobium sp. | reverse complement strand
CAGGAGCTGAAATGGATCGACGAACATGTCGACGGCAAGCCCTACGGCATCGACGTTCTGATCCCGGAAAACATCTCGACCGCAGGCGAGAAGAACGTCACCTGGAAGAGCCTGGAAGCGCGCATCCCCGCACAGCATCGCAACTACACCAAGGACCTTCTGAAGAAATACGGCATCGAGCTGCAGACCTCGAACGTTGCCGACAACCAGGCCCAGCCCTTCGATGCGCAGCGTGCCCTCGAAGTGCTGGAGGTGTCCTTCAGCCATCCGATCCGGCTAATTGCAAACGCGCTCGGCGTGCCGCCGAAGGAAATGCTCGCGATGGGCAAGAAGCACGACGTGCCAGTCGCGGCCCTCGTCGGCGCCAAGGAGCACGCGGTGCGGCAGGTTGCAGCGGGCGTAGATATCCTGGTGGCGCAGGGCACCGAGGCTGGTGGGCATTGCGGCGAGGTCTCCACCATGGTGGTGGTGCCGGAAGTCATCAAGGCAGTGAAGCCGATCCGCGACGTGCCCGTGCTCGCCGCCGGCGGCATCATGAGCGGACGGCAGATGGCGGCCGCCATGGCGATGGGCGCGGCAGGCGTGTGGACCGGATCGGTGTGGCTCGCGACCGTGGAGTCCGAGACCACCGAAATTTTCCGCGAGAAGATGATCGCGGCCTCTTCGCGCGATGCGATCCGTTCGCGCGGCCGCACGGGAAAGCCGGCGCGGCAATTGCGTTCGGTGTGGACCGATGCCTGGGACCGCGCGCCGGAAAGCCCCGGCGCGCTGCCGATGCCCTTGCAGAGCATCATCAGCCGCGATGCCTTCAACTCGATCGACCGCGCCGCCGCCTCGGGCAATGTGCAGGCGCGCGATCTCGTCAGCTATTTCGTCGGCCAGGGCGTCGGCCTGGTCGACAGCGTGAAGTCGGCTGGCGCCGTGGTGCAGGAGTTCAAGGAAGAGTTTATCGAGGCCGTCGAGCACATGAATTCGCTGGTGGCCGAGTAGTAATCCCTCATGGTGAGGAGCCTGCGCAGCAGGCGTCTCCAGACGATGCTTCGCATCGCCGGGAGAACCATGAGGCCCGTTAGTGGCCGTCATCCTTCGAGACGCGCTACGCGCTCCTCAGGATTAAGGGTCTCCTACCTTCAAGGAAGTGAAACAACAACAATGCCCAGTTCCCTCCCCGAAGACCGCATTCCCGTCATCGTCGGCGTTGGCGAGGTCATCGACCGCCCGAAGGAGATCACGGCAGGCCTCGAGCCGCTCGCGCTGCTCGAGGAAGCGCTGAGGCGCGCGGAGGCTGATTCCGGCGCAAAGCTGCTCGGCGATATCCAGTCGCTCGACGTCGTCAATTTTCTGAGCTGGCGCTATCGCGATCCGGAAAAGCTGCTGGCGGCACGGATCGGCGCCACGCCGGCGCATCTCTATTACGGCCCGGTCGGCGGCGAGAGCCCGATCCGCTACCTGCATGAGGCGGCACAGCGCATCGCGCGCGGCGAATGCAGTGTTGCGGCGGTGTGCGGCGCCGAGGCGCAGTCGACCGCCACCAAGGCCGAGCGTGCCGGCGTCACGCCGCCCTGGACG
>DASWVJ010000317.1:0-5259 GCA_036406295.1 Bradyrhizobium sp. | reverse complement strand
CGCGCCCGCGCCTTCCGCGACGCCGAAGACCGCGCTGCGCAGGAGATCGCCGAGCACATCCAGACGCGCCTTGCGTCCTATTTCACCGCCGGTACCTGATTGTCGCCGTCGTTCCGGGGCGATGCGCAGCATCGAACCCGGGACCTCGAGATTCCGGGTTCACGCTTCGCGTACCCCGGAATGACGAACCAGAATTGAAAAAGCTACGTGGTCGCACTCCGCGGAAAAGACATCGACGCTTTCCTGGCCCGGCCCGATCCCGGCCGTCCGGTTATCCTGCTGTACGGGCCGGATACAGGTCTGGTCCGCGAACGCGCCGATGCGCTGATGGCTTCCGCGGTCGATGATCCCAACGATCCCTTTTCGCTGGTCCGCCTCGATGGCGACGAACTCGCCGCCGAACCCTCGCGCCTGGTGGATGAAGCCATGACGGTGCCGCTGTTCGGCGGCCGCCGCGCCATTCGCGTCCGTGCCGGCTCGCGCAATTTCGCCGGCGGCATCGACACGCTGGCCGAAATGCCGATCCGCGATTGTCGCATCGTCATCGAGGCAGGTGAACTGCGGCCCGAATCGCCGCTGCGCAAGGCCTGCGAGCGCGCCAAAAATGCGGTCGCGATCGGTTGCTATCCCGACACCGAGCGCGATCTGGCCAGGCTGATCGACGACGAACTGAAATCATCGAATTTGCGGATCGCGCAGGAGGCCCGCTCGACCTTGATGGGCCTGCTCGGCGGCGACCGTCAGGCCTCGCGCAACGAACTGCGCAAGCTCGCGCTCTATGCCCACGGCAAGGGCGAGGTGACGCTGGACGACGTCATGGCCGTCGTCTCCGACGCCTCCGACCTGAAGCTCGATCCAATCGTGGATGCCGCCTTCGCCGGCAATGCGGCGGCGGTCGAAAGCGAGTTCGCCAAGGCCATGGTTGCCGGAACCTATCCCGGCATCATCATCGCCGCAGCACAACGCCAGGCGGCCTGGCTGCACAAGTCCGCCTTGGCGGTTGCCGAGGGCACGCCGCTCGCGACCGTGCTCGACGGTGGTTTTCCCCGCCTGCATTTTTCCCGCAAAGGCGCCGTGGAAACCGCGCTGCGCAATTTCAGCCCGCAGCGCCTGGTCGGCATCATCGACCAGCTCGCGACATCCGCGCTCGACATGCGCAAGCAGACATCGCTGGCCGCCGTGATCGCGCAGCGCACGCTGCTTGCGATCGCGGCGAACGCGAAACGGCGGAGTTAGCTGGAGCGCGCCAGCCGCCGCATCACCTCGTCCAGCTGCTCAAGGCTCTTGTAGGTGATCTGCACGGAACCGCCGGGATCGCGGTGGTTGACGGTCACGGCGAGACCGAGCGCATCACTGACGCGCTTCTCCAGCGCGATCGTGTCGGCATCCTTCTGCTTGGCGCCGCCACCGCCGCCGCGCGGCTTCTGCGGCTTGCGCTCCGGCACGCCCTCTTCATGCGCCAGCGCTTCGGTTTGGCGAACATTGAGGCCCTCCTCGACGATGCGCTTTGCGGCGGTGAGCGGATCGGGCACGCCGATCAGCGCGCGGGCGTGGCCGGCGGAGAGCTGGCCGGCGGCAATATAGGCCTGCACCTCTTTCGGCAGCTTGGTCAGCCGCATCATGTTGGCGACATGGCTGCGGCTCTTGCCGACGATCTTGGCGATGTCGTCCTGGCTGCGTTTGAACTCGTCGGCGAGCGCGTGATAGCCCTGCGCCTCTTCCAGCGGGTTGAGATCTTCACGCTGAACGTTTTCGATGATGGCGATCTCCAGCGCGTCGCTGTCGCTGACATCGGCCGGCACGATCGGAACTTCATGCAGGCCGGCGAGCTGGGAGGCGCGCCAGCGGCGCTCACCGGCGATGATCTCGTAGCGGTCATGAGCGCCCTTCATCGGCCGCACCACGATCGGCTGGATCACGCCATGCTGCTTGATCGAGCCGGCGAGCTCGTTGAGCTCCGCTTCCGAAAACGCGCGGCGCGGGTTGCGCGGATTGGGTTTGAGAAACTCGATCGGCACCTTGCGCTGGTTGCGCGGCCGCTCGACATGCGCGGCCTCACCGCCGACATCCCCGATAAGACTTGCAAGACCGCGGCCCAATCGCGAACGCGCTTCTTCGGCTGCCATCGCCAGCTCCCTTGGATTCACTCGCAGCACTCCTGTCTTCATTCCGTCGTTCCGGGGCACGCGGAACGCGAACCCAGAATCTCGCGATTGTCTTGCACCCCGTTTGGAGATTCCGGATCAACCCGCTTGCACGGATTGTCCGGAATGAACCGTGTGGGACTAGTGCGCGCGCAGCTCGCGTTCACGCTGGATCACTTCGGTCGCGAGCTTCAGGTAGGCTTCGCTGCCGACGCATTTGAGGTCGTAGACCAGCACCGGCTTGCCGTAGGACGGCGCCTCGGAGATACGCACGTTGCGCGGGATCATGGTGTTGTAGACCTTGCTCCCCATGAACTGCCTGACGTCGGCGACGACCTGGTTCGACAGATTGTTACGGCTGTCGAACATGGTCAGCACAATGCCGTGGATCGACAGGTTCGGGTTGAGCGTGGTCTTCACCTGCTCCACCGTCTGCAGCAGTTGCGACAGACCTTCGAGCGCGAAGAACTCGCATTGCAGCGGCACCAGGATCGCGTCCGACGCCGCCATGGCATTGACGGTCAGCAGGTTGAGCGACGGCGGGCAGTCGATCAGCACGTAGGTATAGTCGGTATCCGGCGTGGCGTTCTGGTTCAGCGCAGCGATGGCGTCGCGCAGACGGAAGGCGCGGCCGGGCGTGGTGCCAAGCTCAAGCTCGAGGCCGGAGAGATCCATGGTGGAGGGCGCGATGTGCAGCCGCGGCACCGCCGTCGGCACCACCGATTCGCGCAAGCCGGCTTCGCCGACCAGCACATCATAGGTCGAGCAGCTGCGATTGCGGCGATCGATACCGAGCCCGGTCGAGGCGTTGCCCTGGGGATCGAGATCGACGATCAGCACGCGCTCGCCGATTGCGGCGAGTGCCGTGCCGAGATTGATGGCGGTCGTGGTCTTGCCGACGCCACCCTTCTGGTTGGCGAGCGCGAGGATGCGCGGATGGCCCGCCGGTTTTGGCGCTCTATCTTCTTGATATACTTGATCAATTACGTCCATGGCCGGCCGCCCAAGCTATTCTGCGGATGCGTTGCGCCGCTCGATGGCATCGAGTTCGACGATCCAGCCCTGTCCGCCCGTCCGGCTGGAATGAAGCTTCGACTCAATATTCCAATATTTAGTGGCTTCGGTCAATTCAGCCTCTACATCTTGGCCCTTGAGAAACAAGGCTTTCGCGCCTCGTTTCACCAGCGGTTCCGCAAAGCCGATAAGCTGATGTAGCGGAGCCACCGCGCGGGCCGTAACGCAATCGACGGACCCAGCGAATCTTTCCACAATATCCCCGATGTCGGCGAGATGCACAGTGCCCGGCGAGCCCGTGATGCGAATTACTTCGCGCAGGAATGCCGCCTTCTTGGCGATGCGCTCGACCAAGTGCACCATCGCGCCGGGCGTCTCTGCCAAAGCGCAAGCCAGCACCACACCGGGAAAACCGCCGCCGCTGCCGAGATCGATCCAGACTCTTGCCGACGGTGCGAGGCTCAGAAGCTGCAGCGAGTCGGCGATGTGGCGGGTCCAGAGATGCGGAAGCGTGGAGGGGGCGACCAAGTTGGTCTTGGTCTGCCACTCCTGGAGGAGCGCCACGTAGCGGTCCAGTCGCGCCTCCGTTTCACGTGAAACAGGGGTGAGGGCGAGCGCGGCGGATTTGTCTGATGAGAGATCGGTCTGCGCGGACGAACGGGCCATGGTGTTTCACATGAAACGTCAGGCTGTCGCCTTCGGGCTCTTCCGACGTGACTCACGCCGGAGATACGCGGCCAGGATGCCCAAGGCTGCCGGCGTCATTCCGTCGATCCGGCCCGCCTGTCCGACCGTTCGCGGCTGATGCGCACGAAGCTTGGCCCGGGCTTCATTGGAAAGACCGGGCACTTCCGCATAGTCGACACCGGCCAGAACCAGGCCTTCGTCGCGGCGGAAGGCGTCGACGTCAGCGGTCTGGCGCTTGAGGTAGACATCATACTTGGCGTCGATCTCGAGATGGACGGCGATCCCGGGATCGATGGCCGACAGCTCCGGCCAGATGCTCAGCAGCATCGGCCACGCGACTTCTGGATAGGCCAGGAGCTCGAAAGCGGAGCGGCGGTTGCCGTCGCGGTTAAGAGCGAGCCCGTATCGCGCGGCTTCGTTCGGAGTAATCGCGAGCGACTTTGCCAGAACCTTCGCGGCTTCCAGCGCCGCCATCTTCGCGGTGTGGCGCCCTGCCCTTGCCGATCCGACGCAGCCCAGGACGATGCCCTTGTCGGTCAGGCGCTGGTCGGCATTGTCGGCCCGGAGCGTCAACCGGTACTCCGCCCGCGAGGTAAACATCCGGTAGGGCTCGGTGATCCCCCGGGTGACGAGGTCGTCGATCATGACGCCGAGATAGCCGTCGGCTCGGTCGAACACGATCGAATCGGCACTGCTGGCAGCCAAGGCTGCATTCAGGCCGGCAACGATCCCCTGCGCGGCAGCTTCCTCATAGCCGGTCGTGCCGTTGATCTGTCCGGCCAGGAAAAGCCCCGCCAGCCGCTTGGTCTGCAGGGTTGGTTCAAGCTCACGGGGATCGATGTGGTCGTATTCGATGGCATAGCCCGGCCGGACCATCTTCGCCCGCTCCAGACCCGGGATCGAGGCCAGGATCGCTAGCTGAACCTCCTCGGGGAGCGAGGTGGAGATGCCATTGGGGTAGACTGTGGTGTCCTCGAGCCCCTCCGGCTCCAGGAAGATCTGGTGGCCATCGCGATCGCCGAAACGAACGATCTTGTCCTCGATCGAGGGGCAGTAGCGCGGACCGGTGCTCTTGATCTGGCCGGAATACATCGGCGAGCGATGGACATTGGCCCGGATCACTTCATGGGTGGCCGGCGTGGTCCGGGTGATTCCGCACTGAATCTGGGGCGTGGTGATCCGGTCGGTCATGACCGAGAACGGCTCTGGTGGGTCGTCTCCGGGCTGCATCTCGACTGCGGACCAGTTGATGGTGGTGCCGTCGAGCCGCGGTGGCGTCCCGGTCTTGAGCCGACCGAGGGTAAACCCGGCGCGTTCGAACGAAGCCGAGAGCCCTAACGCCGGCGCCTCCCCGACCCGTCCCGCTGGCCAGTTCCTCTCGCCGACGTGGATGAGCCCGCGCAGAAACGTCCCG
>DASWVJ010000316.1:0-3194 GCA_036406295.1 Bradyrhizobium sp. | reverse complement strand
CGCCAAGACGGTGACGGTCAATTCCTACTGGCAATTGCCGGCGCGGCTGTTCGACGACACCGAGGAATTGGGCGTGTGGGCAAGGGCGGCGCTCGCGGCAGCCCAACGCGCTGCGCTGAAGAAGCGCCCGAAAGCGCGGAAGGCTGTAGCGAAGAAGGCTGCGCCCAAGAAGGCAAAGACCAAGGCAGCGAAGACCACGAAGAAGAGCAAGCCGCGAAAAAAGTCCTCATCCTGAGGAGCCGCGAAGCGGCGTCTCGAAGGATGGCCGCGAGTGAGATGCGAGCCTTACGGAATGGGAATGGCGAGATACGGGCCTTCATGGTTCGAGACGCGCGAAGACGCGCTCTTCACTATGAGGATTTGCTCTCACGCCACCTGGCTGTGGCCGCCTTGCGTCTCGGCGGCGTATTCGGGGTCGACTTCGCAGACCACGCGATTGCGGCCGGCGCGCTTGGCGGCGTAGAGGCAGGCATCGGCCCGCTCGATCAGCGAGTCGGTGTCGTCGTCGGGCTTGAGCATGGACACGCCGACGGAAATGGTGACGCGGCCGAGAATTTCGCCGGTCGACTTCTTCTTCAATTCCTTCGACATCACCGCGCGGCGGATGTGGTCGGCAACCGTCAGCGCTTGCCGAAGCGCGGTGTTCGGCAGCACCACTGCAAATTCCTCGCCGCCGTAACGCGCGGTAATGTCCTGGCCCTTGATGGTCTGCCTCAAGGACATGCCGACCAGCCGCAGCACCTGGTCGCCGGTGAGATGGCCGTAGGAATCGTTGAACGACTTGAAGTGGTCGATGTCGAACATCAGGAGCGACAGCGGCTCGCCGCTTGCCAGCGCGGCCGCCACCGCCGTCTCGATCGAGCGATCGAAAAATTTGCGGTTGCCAAGGCCGGTGAGCGGGTCGGTCAGGCTCTCGGCGCGGATCGCTTCCAGGCTGTGCTGCAGGTTGCTAATCTCGCTCTTCGACAGCGACAGCCGCTCTTCCAGCGCCTTGTTGGTTTCGCGCATCTCGCGCGTCGACTTCAGCAACGAATCCACGATCGCCTTGAGCTGCTCGCGATTCTGGACGGACAACAGGCTCTGGCTGGCGCCGTCGAGGTTCGCGCCATAGCCTGCCGACACGCCGAGTGCTTCCGTGATCAGCTTCATCACGTCGTCGATTTCGCCGATCACGCGCGCGCCGACCTTGTCGATGCGGTCGGAGGTCTTGAGCTGGGAGAGATAGGTTTCGTAGATCTGCTCGAGGTCGGCTTCGGTCAGTCTGCCGTTGCGCGCCAGCGTCTCGTTGATGATCTTGTTGAGCGGTGCGTTGTAGCCCGTCGCGTAGACGTACCAGATTTCGTAGTTGCGGGGGATGGCGGTCTGGCGAAGCGACTTGATCTGGCCGAGCGCAATTTCGGCGAAAGCAAGGGTGCGTTCGTGTTCGTCGAGCGGCTTGACCACCGTTCCCGTCCTCAATAGCGCGCGGCGCCGCCCGTTTCCCAGCAGCAAATAACTAAATTATCGGGGCGACGTTAGCGGAGGAGGATAAACGGCCGGTAAACAGTGCCTTTCTCAGACACGCGCGCGTACCGGTCGCAGCAGGAATGCGGGAAGATGCGAATGATCCGCAGGTTCGATGTCTTCGCGTGTGGCGCGGCGCGGTTCCGGACGGCCTATCGAAGGTACGTGTGACACATTCGCAGCCGCCTGAGGTTGCGGTTGTGGCGCCGGTTGACGGCCGCCATTGCTGGCATGACGCTCGCCGCGCTCGCGACGAGGCTTGCGGCCGCCGCGCGACCCTTCACGCCCGCTTTCGCGCTTGCGGTGCCCGCGCGGGTGCTCGCTATCTTCGGATGCGTCGGCGTGGACTTCGTAGTCGCCCTCGGCGCGCGGGATGCTCTGGCCGATCAGCTTCTCGATCGCGGTCATCGACTTCGCATCGAGCGAGGTGACGATGGAGATTGCCGTCCCGCTGCGGCCGGCACGGCCGGTGCGGCCGATGCGGTGGACGTAATCATCGGGATGATGCGGCACGTCGAAATTGAAGACGTGGCTGACGGCAGGAATGTCGAGGCCGCGCGCGGCAACGTCGGAGGCGACCAGCAGCGGTACCTCGCCCTTGCGAAATTGCTCGAGCGCTGCCATGCGCGCGGGCTGGTCCATGTCGCCATGCAGCGCGCCGACGGCAAAGCCGTGCTTCTGCAGCGACTTGTAGACAACCGCGACTTCGCGCTTGCGGTTGCAGAAGATGATCGCGTTGTTGAGATCTTTTGCATCGCGCAGCAGGCGGCGGAGAACTTCGCGCTTCTGGTGCGCCTCGCGCCCCGCAGGCACCTGCGCCTGGGTGACAGTGACGGCCGTGGTGGCGGGCCGGGAGACTTCGATGCGTTCGGGATTGTGCAGGAAAGTATCGGAGATGCGGCTGATTTCCGGCGGCATCGTCGCTGTGAAGAACAGCGTCTGCCGCGTGAAGGGAACGAGCTTGCAGATGCGTTCGATATCGGGGATGAAGCCCATGTCCAGCATGCGGTCGGCTTCGTCGATCACCAGCAGTTCGACGCCGGTGAGAAGCAAGCCGCCGCGTTCGGTATGGTCGAGCAGGCGGCCCGGGGTTGCGATCAGGACGTCGACGCCGCGCATCAGCTTGGAGTCCTGGTCGCCGAAGGAGACGCCGCCGATCAGGAGCGCGACGTTGAGTTTCTGGCCGGCGCCGTATTTGTCGAACTGTTCCTTGACCTGGGCGGCAAGCTCGCGGGTCGGCTCGAGGATCAGGGTGCGCGGCATGCGCGCCCGGGCGCGGCCCTTTTCGAGGATGGTGAGCATCGGCAGGACGAAGGCAGCGGTCTTGCCGGTGCCGGTCTGGGCGATGCCGAGGACATCACGGCGGGCGAGGACGTGGGGGATCGCCTGTTCCTGGATGGGGGTAGGCTTGGTGTAACCGGTGGCCGCAACTGCGGCGAGCACCTTTTCGGACAAACCGAGATTGGAAAAAGACATTGAGCCTCTGTTCGACCCGCCGTTTGGAATCGAAGGTAAAAAGGCTGTCGCGTTCAACCCCGGAAACGGCGTGCTTTGATGAAGCTCAGGGGCTCTGACTTACGCAGACGAGCGGCTAACCCAGGGAATCGTATTTCGACCGAGGGCCGCGTTGAGCCGGAACATAGGGTCGAAATGGCCAAAGTCAATCTTGGAACAGCCCCTATGGGGCAAAA
>DASWVJ010000315.1:0-17073 GCA_036406295.1 Bradyrhizobium sp. | reverse complement strand
GTCGCAGATGGCCATGGGGCAAAGCTAACGCGGGAAATGTGTCGAAGGTTTCGGCGCTACGCGAACTTTTGGTCGCCCTTACCCCTTCATCTGCCGGGGATCGTAGAAGAAGCGCTCCTCGATCAGTTCGTTGCCGCGCCAAGTCTGCACGGCGATCTCCTCCATCGTCTTGGAGGGACCGTTCGCCGGCGTGAATTCGAAACGCCAGTGGATCGCGGAGTGGTCGCCCGCGATGAAGATCGGGCTCAGCCGTTTTGTTTCCACCTTGGCGAAGGAGGCGAGTACCGTGCGCTCGCGGGCGGCCAGCGTATCGCGGCCGTGCCGCGGCGGATCCTGGTTCTCGCGGGTCGAGGCATCGGGCGCATAGAAACGCTCGATGGCACCGACATGGTCGTTGGATTCGACGGCGGCAGCGAAGGCTTCGACGACATGACGGTCGGGCATCGGGCTACTCCATATTTCGACTGGTGGTCGATATTTGTCGACCGTCGGTCGGAAGTCAATGGCGCCGACTTCACGAATGCGCTAAGGAACTCTCATGGCAACCCATGCGGAGAGACGCGCCGGCACGCAGGCCGCGGTGATGAAGGCCGCGCGGCGGCTGTTCGGCGAGCGCGGCTTTGCCGCGACGTCGGTCGACGACATCGCCGCCGCCTCGCGCGTCGCCAAAGGGGCGATCTATCATTACTTCAAGACCAAGAACGACCTGTTCGAGGCCGTGTTCGAGCAAGCCTCCGGCGATCTCGTGAAGGAGATCGACGGCGCGGTGCGGAGCGAAAAGGATACGCTCGCCGCGCTTGCGTCCGGCACACGGCTCTATTTCTCCAAATGCGCGAAGGGGCCGATGGGCCAGATCATCCTGCGCGACGGCCCGGCGGTGCTCGGCTGGCAGCGCTGGCGCGAGATCGACGAAAAACATTTTGGCGGCAAGATTCCCCGCGCGCTCCAGCTCGCGATGGACGCGGGCATCATTGCGCGTCAGCCGGTCGAGCCGCTGGCGCGACTGTTGCTCGGCGCGATCAGCGAGGCGGCCATCGCCTGCGCCGGCCGCAGCGATATCGAGACGATCGGCGCAAACTACGCGCGCGCGTTCCGCTCGCTACTCGATGCGCTCAGGCGGCACTGAGCGGTTCATCCGTGCAGCGGAATAAGCACCTGAAAATGACTGCATCGCTTGCTTGGCGGGAGCGGGGCAGGGGTCTAGATTGCCCGCCAACCGCGTAGTGGAAAGGCCGAAAGCGGCCTCGCGCGATGGGAGGAAATAATGAAACACGCTTACGTGCCGCGGACGACCAGTTACAGCCTCAATCCCGGCGACGACCTCAATGATCTGCGCATGTCGGACCAGGTCCGTCCGCTCTACGAGCATGTGAAAAAGTTCATCCGCGAGACCGTGGAGCCGATGTCGGTGGAGTTTTACCGGCACGGCGAGAAGAAGACCGATCGCTGGAGCTTCACCGATGACCAGCTCGCAGTGCTGCAGAAGGCCAAGGACAAGGCGAAGGAAGAGGGGTTGTGGAACTTTTTCCTGCCCGACGCCGAGACCGGCGAGGGCCTGAAGAATCTCGACTACGCCTACATCGCCGCCGAGCTCGGCAAGAATCCGCTGGCCTCGGAAACCATGAACTGCTCGGCGCCCGACACCGGCAACATGGAAGTGTTGGAGCGCGTCGGCACCAAGGAGCAGAAGGAGAAGTGGCTGAAACCGCTGCTCAATGGCGAAATCCGCTCCGCCTATGCCATGACCGAGCCGAACGTCGCTTCCTCCGACGCCAAGAACATCTCGACCACGGCCAAGCTCGTCGGCGATGAGTGGGTGATCAACGGCGAGAAGTATTACATCTCCGGCCTCGGCGATCCCCGCTGCAAGATCATGATCGTGATGGTGAAGACCAATCCCGACGCACCGCCCAGCAAGCAGCAATCGCAGATCCTGGTGCCCAAGGACACGCCCGGCGTGGAGATCCTCGGGCCCATGCATGTGTTCGGCCACGACCACGCGCCGCGCGGCCACATGCACCTGCGCTTCAACAATGTGCGGGTGCCGAAGGAGAACATGCTGCTCGGCGAGGGCCGCGGCTTCGAGATCTCGCAGGTTCGCCTCGGCCCGGGCCGCATCCATCACTGCATGCGCACCATCGGCAAGGCCGAGAAGGCGCTCGACATGATGGTGCAGCGCGGACTGACCCGCGAAGCCTTCGGCAAGAAGATTGCGCATCTCGGCGGCAACCTGCAGATCATCGCGCAGGCGCGCTGCGAGATCGAGGCGATGCGGTTGATGGTGCTGAAAGCCGCGAAGGCGATGGATGTGCTCGGTAACAAGGAGGCCCGCGTCTGGGTCAGCATGGTCAAGGCCATGATCCCCGAGCGCGCCTGCAAGGTGATCGACCAGGCCATCCAGATGCACGGCGCCACCGGCATCTCGCAATGGACGCCGCTCGCCGAAATGTACCAGGACGTGCGCCACCTGCGCTTCGCCGACGGTCCGGATGAGGTGCACTGGATGGTGGTCGGCCGGCACGAGCTGAGCATGCCGTAACGTGTATTGCTATTTCACCCCGTCATGCCCGGCTTGGTTGCCGGGCATCCAGATCTTGCGGAAGCTGAGCAGGGAAATGCCGGCAAACGTTCAGGAACGATCAAACATGCACCGCCGTGCGAACCCGGCCGACGTCGCCGAACACGCGCAGATAGCGCTCGACCTCTGACGGAATGCCGGTGGCCTTCTCCGGATTGTCCGACAGCTTTACGGCCGGCCGGCCGTCCACCGAAGTCACCTTGCAGACGATCGAGATCGGATCGAGATCGGCCGAGCCGTCCGGTGCGCAGCCGATGAAATCATTGGTGAGGTTGGTGCCCCAGCCGAAGCTGATGCGGACGCGGCCCTTGAAGTGATGGAAACTCTCCTCGATGGAATCGACGTCCATGCCGTCGGAGAACACGAGCAGTTTTTCCTTGGGATCTCGGCCCTTCTGCTTCCACCATTTGATGATCTCTTCGCCGGCCGAGATCGGTGGTGCGGAGTCCGGGCGAAAGCCGGTCCAGTCGGCGACCCATTCCGGCGCATCGCGCAAGAACGGCTTTGTGCCGAACGCGTCGGGCAGCGCGACGAGCAGATTGCCGCCATAGGTGTGCCGCCACTGGTCGAGGATGCGATACGGCGCCCAGCGAAGTTCGGTGTCGTCATTGGCGAGTGCGGCCGCCACCATCGGCAGCTCGTGCGCATTGGTGCCGATGGCTTCGAGATCGTTATCCATCGCGAGCAGCACGTTCGAGGTGCCGGTGAAGCACGGGCCAAGCCCTTCCTTGACCGCCTCGACGCACCAGCGCTGCCACAGGAATCCGTGGCGGCGGCGCGTGCCGAAGTCGGACAGCCGCAGGCCGTCGAGCTTGCGCAGCCGTTCGACCTTGGCCCACAGCTTGGCCTTGGCGCGGGCGTAGAGCACGTCGAGTTCGAAGCGACCCTTGCCCTTCATCATCTGGCGAGAGCGCAACTCGTTGAGGATGGCGAGTGCCGGGATCTCCCACATCGTGGTGTGGGTCCAGTGGCCGTGGAAATGCAGCTCGTACTGCCCGTCGACCTTGCGGAGCTCGTATTCGGGCAGGCGGAAATTGGCGAGCCAGTTGATGAAGTCCGGCGAGAACATCTGGGTCTTGCCGTAAAACGTGTTACCGGCGAGCCAGATCAGCTCCTTCTTGGCGAAGCGGATGGAGCGGGCGTGATCGAGCTGCGCGCGCAACTCGGCTTCATCGATCACCTCGGCCAGCCGCACCTGCTTTGAGCGGTTGATGACCGAAAACGTCACCTGCTGGTCCGGATAGAATTCCCGGATCATCTGCAGCATCAGCAGCTTGTAGAAATCGGTATCCAGCAGGCTGCGCACGATCGGGTCGAGGCGCCAGCCGTGGTTGTAGGTACGCGTTGCGATATCGGTTACAGCGGTCATGGGGCGGAACCTTAGCCCGTCGGGGAACCCGCAACCAGTGTCCGGATCGGCGGAACTGGTCTGCTTTTTAATGAATAGGGGCGGATTTTAACCTTGCAATTGCGGCATCTTTGCCCTTCCAGGCAGGCTTGCCGGGTGCAAATTGCCGCCTGATATAGCCGACGAGCTCGGCGAGCTGCCGGTCGGTCAGGCTGTCCCTGAAGGCCGGCATGTAGCCGAGCTCGGGCGATACGGGTGCTGCGATGCCGTGCAGGATCACCTGGATGAGATTGTCGGGTACATCGCTGTGGACGTTGCTGTTCAGCGACAGTGACGGGCGACTGCCGAACAGCGCCGGGCCGCCGACCTCATGGCACACCGCGCAGGCGCCCTGATAGATCCGCGCGCCGGGCGAGGCTGATGTAACGGAGAGCGTCGCGCTTTCCAGCCTGGCGGCAAGCGCATCCGCGGCCCTCCTGTCCGGAGCGCCCTCGTTGAACGAGGCGAGGTACGTGGCCATGGCGCGGATGTCCTGGTCGGGCAGCGCCTTCAATTGCTTCACGACCGGCGCCATCGGTCCGGCGGCCACGCCATGGAATCGGGATTCGCCGGTGCGCAGATATGCATACAGCTCATCCTCGCTCCACGGGATCGGCGCGCGCGACAGCGAGGTCAGGGCAGGGGCTTCCCAGCCCTCGGCAAATCCGCCAGCGAGATAGCGGCTCGCGATCTCCGCGCCGAGCTCATTGCGCGGCGAGTGACACGCGCCGCAATGGCCGAGGCCTTCGACGAGATAGGCGCCGCGGTTCCACGCCTCCGATCTTGACGGATCGGGCCGGAAGACTTGCGAAGAGTGGAACAGCGCATTCCAGCCGGCCAGCAGCGGGCGCTGATCGAACGGGAAGGCGAGCTTGTTGTTCGGCGCTTCGGCGCGCACCGGCTCCTGCGCCATCAGGTACGCATAAAGCGCCTGCAGGTCGGCATCGGTCGCCTTGGTATAGTGCGTGTAGGGGAAGGCCGGGTAGAGATGCTTGCCATCGCGATGGACGCCCTCGCGCATGGCTCGCTCGAAGGCGGGATAGGACCAGTTGCCGATCCCGGTCTCGATATCGGGCGTGATGTTGGTGCTGTAGATGGTGCCGAACGGTGTCTGCAGCGCGCGCCCGCCGGCATTGACCACACCGTCTGCTGCCGTGTGGCAGACCATGCAATCGCCGAGCGCCGCCAGCTGCTGGCCGCGGGCGATGGTCGCGGCGGAAAACACCGACGGATCGGGCCGGGCGATCGGCGCCATCGCCCGCCATGGCAGCGCAGCGGTGCCGATGGCGATCGCCGTTGCGCAAACCGCGGCGAGGCCGGCGAACATGCCGGGCCGCGCGACGAAGGGATTCTTCCACTTGTTCGCGGGAGCGGTGGGTGCCGGCGCAGGCAGCACCTCCGGGGTACCCGGCACTTCGCCGCGCAATCCGCGCAGGATGCGCTCCGGCGTGAACGGCGGATCGCGAAAGCGCACGCCGGTCGCGTCGAAGATCGCATTGGCAATCGCGGCAGCGCTCGGCACGGAAGCGGACTCGCCGACGCCGAGCGGCGGCTGATCCGGCCGGGGCAGCATCAGCACGTCGATCTTGGGCACATCGGGAAATTTGATGATGGGATAGGCGCCCCATTCGCGCGCCGCCACGGTCGTGCGCTCGAAAGGGATTTCCTCCATCAGCGCGCGGCTGGTGGATTGGATGACGTTGCCTTCGACCTGGTGCCGCACGCCCTCCGGGTTGATCATCAGGCCGGAATCCTGCCCGGCAACGACACGCGTCACGCTGACATCGCCGGTGGCCTTGTTGACCGCTACGTCCGCAATCCAGGCCGACCACGCCGCGCCATAGCCGGGAAACTTGCTGTGTACATACAGCGCATATGCAACGCCGCGCCCATGCAAAACGTCGCCTTCCTTCTCCTGCCGAACCGGCCGCGGTTTCCAGCCGGCGCGCTCGGCGACTGCATTGACGAGGTCGATGGCGCGCTGGTCTTTCAGATAGCGCAGCCGGTATTCGATGGGATCGACGCCGGCTTCGGTGGCGAGTTCGTCGATGTAGCTTTCATGCGCGAATGTGTTGGGTAGCGCCGAGACGCCGCGAAGCCAGGAGGCGCGCACGATCGGCGGCATGTCGTTCGCGACGACTCGCATGTGGTCGTAATCATAGGGCGGGATCGCCGTGCGGTCGCCCATCTCGAATACGGCCGGCTTGGGCTCGACCTTGCCGGTGAGCAGCAGTGCCAGCGTCGGCGCGCCGTTGGAGGGATAGCGTGTCGCGAAGTCATAGCCCGCGGTACTGCCATCGGCATTGAGACCGCCATTAACATCCATCAGCTGCGCAGTGCCCTTGGGCTCCCACACATGTTCCTGCTCGCGGGTAAGCTGCACGCGCACGGGACGGCCGACCGCGCGCGAGAGCAAGAGCGCGTCGGCGGTGACGTCATCGGCGCAGTTTCGGCCATAGCAGCCGGCGGCCTCCAGCCTGATTACCTCGATGTCGGTGTCCGGCCGCTCAATCAGCATGGCGAGATCGCCGCGCAGGATGTGCGGGTTTTGCGTACCCGACCAGACGCGAACGGCGCCCTCGCGATAATCGGCGACCGCACAGGATGGCCCGATCGAGCCGTGCATCTGATAGGGCCACGAATACATCCGCCGCATCGGCTTGGCAGCCGCTGCAATCGCCTCTTCGACATTGCCCTTGTCGATCAGGACACGAGGTTCAGCCGGATTGGCGCGCAGCGCCTTTTCGAGCTGTTCAAGGTCGGGTAGCACGGGCACTGGCTTCCAGCTCACTTTGAGCTGCGCCGCCGCCTTGATCGCATTCTCCTCGCGCTCGGCGACAACGCCGACGAAGTCGCCGACCCGCACGACTTTGATGAGACCCGGAATGTCGCGCACCGAGGATTCATCGACGGAAATGAGGCTGGTGCCAACGAACGGACCGGCGTCGACGCCGGCATAAGGTGGTCGCACCACGCGCCCGTGCAGCATGCCGGGTACGCGCACGTCGTGGACATAGACAAGTTCGCCGGTCGCCTTGGCCGGCAGGTCGACACGCGGCACCGATTGGCCGACGATGCTGTAGGCGCTCGACGCTTTCAGCGGAACATCGTCGGCGAGTTCAAGTCGAATGGTCTCGCCGGCAATCAGTTCGCCAAAGCTGACGCTGCGATTGTCCTTGCCGCGGACGAGGCCATCCTCAATCGTGAGTTCTTCTGCCGCCAGTTCAAGTTGCTCCGCCGCGCGCTCGACAAGAAAGTGGCGCGCCTGCGCCGCCGCCTTTCGCAAGGGGACCGCGGTGATCTGGATGGTTTCGCTGGCGATCGTCGCGCCCTGGTTCGGCGTGTACGTGGTGTCGCCGAGCACGACGACGACGCGTGCAAAGGACACGTCCAGTTCTTCCGCGACGATCTGACCAAGTGCCGTGCGAATGCCGGTGCCGAGATCGACGTGGCCGTTGAAGGCGGTGACGGAGCCGTCGGCGCAGACCTTGATGAAGGTCTCGAACGTGCCTTCTCCACCGCTCTCCGCGGGGCGAACGACCGACAGCGATCCCTGCTTTCCGGAAGAAGACGGCGCGGCCATCAGTCGCGCGCCTCCAGAACGTGCCCGGCCGCGCGCATCGCAGCGCGGACGATTTCGACATGCGCGCCGCAACGGCAGAGATTGTAACGCAGCGCTTGCACTATCTCCGCTTCCGACGGACGCGGATTGGTCGCGAGCAGCGCCTTCGTGCTCATGATCATGCCGTTGAGGCAGTAGCCGCATTGCGCGGCCTGCTCCTCGATGAAGGCCTGCTGCACCGCATCGGGTCGTTCGCGCGAGCCAAGACCTTCCAGCGTCACGATGTCGCGGCCGGCGCAGCCTTCGATCGGGATCACGCAGGAGCGGGCGGCTACACCGTCGATCAGCACCGTGCAGGACCCGCACTCGCCAAGCCCGCAGCCGTATTTCGGTCCGTTGAGCTCGAGGTCGTTGCGCAGCACGTAGAGCAGGGCAGTGTCCGGCGCGGCGTCGACGTCGTGATCCCTGCCGTTCACGGTCAGGCGCATCGTGCTGGTGCTCCGTTGGCGCGTTTCGAAAGCTGGGGAAAGACTACCGTTTGTATACAAACGTGCAAGCCGATCATGCCGCGCCGCAGCGGCGTGCCCGGTTTGTGGACAAAGGCAGGAGGCAACTGAGTTATTGTGCGGCAGCGGGCGTTTTCGTACCGCCGGCCGCTTGACAGGTTTCCACCTCACGCGCAGGATCATTCGTATACGAACGAACGTGGCGGCGATGCCGCCGCGAAAGCTCCAACGGGCAGGCGTGCTGATGGCGATGGAAGTGACCGCCACGTCTGGCGACAAGATCCGCTGCGATGCGTGCCCGGTGATGTGCTACATCAAGCCGGGCGCGGCGGGCGCCTGCGACCGCTACGCCAATCACGACGGACAGCTCGTGCGCGTCGATCCACACATCGTGCTGCAGCGAACGGTCGAGCATGGCGGACGCGTGGTGCCGTTCCAGACCGGCGGCGATTGGGACGGCAAGATCGTCAACCAGCCTGACGTATTCGTCACTGCGATCGGCGCCGGCACCACCTATCCCGACTACAAGCCGGCGCCGTTCATCGTGTCGTCCGAAGTCGACGGCGTCGACATGGTCACTGTCGTGACGGAGGGCATCTTCAGCTATTGCGGCGTCAAGGTGAAGATCGACACCGATCGCCATCTCGGCCCGGAGGCCGCCGCCGTGCGCGCGCAGGGCGAGGCGGTCGGCCACGTCACCACAGGCGAATACGGCTCGCAGATGTTGTCGCTCGGCGGCGTCCATCATCTCACCGGCGGTTCCAAGAAGGAGGGCCGCGTCACCTGCGACACGCTGATGGACCTGTCCAACTGCAAGCCGGTGGAACTGACCATCGATGGCGGCGCGACCGTGATCGTGCAAGCCGGCCGTCCGCCGGTCGTGAACGGGGTCACTGAGGAGCGCATGCGCGTCGGCTGCGGCTCTGCAACCATCGGCATGTTCGCCAAGCAATGGCACGGCAAGGTCGACGAAGTCGTCGTCGTCGATGATCACATCACCGGCGTGCTGTCGGAGCATCAGGCCGGCAAGCTGCTGGATATTCCTGATACCGGGATCAAGATGAAGGGTCGGCGCTCGACGCCGGGACGTTACTTCCAGGTCGCCGAGCCGGGCACGGGCTGGGGCGGCACCAATATTTCCGATCCGCTTTCGGTGCTCGGGCCGTTCAACGCCAAGGAGGCGCGGCCGGGGCTGACCATGCTCATGGTGTCGACCACCGGCGAGCATTCCGGCTACTACGTGCTCGACGAGGTGCTGCGGCCGATCGAAGCCGAGATGCCGCGCGACCTGCGGCTCTCGGTCGAGCGCATCCAGGAGAATTGCGAGCCTGCGCTGTGCACCGTGCTGTTCATGGCGGGCGCCGGCGGTTCGCTGCGCGCCGGCGTGACCGACAATCCCGTGCGCCTGACGCGCTCGGTGAAGGACGCGCTGACGCGGGTCACCAGCGGTGGCGCACCGGTCTATGTGTGGCCCGGCGGCGGTATCACCTACATGGTCGACGTCACATTGATGCCGGCCGGCGCCTTCGGTTATGTCCCGACGCCGGCGCTGGTCGCGCCGATCGAATTTACGCTGAAGCTTTCCGACTATGCGGCGCTGGGCGGTCATATGGATTATGTCCGTCCGTTGTCGTCGCTGAAGGACATCTCGGAGGTCCGGCCGATGCCGCATATCCCGGGGCAACGCGCATGAGGCGTCGTCCGCAAAGCGCGCTTCTCGCTGACGGCAAGCGGCTGCATTTGCAGGACGGTCCGATGGATTTGATCCTGGAGGCGAGCGGGCGCCAGACGGATGTGCGCGCCGCCTATGACGCTGCAGCACGCCGCTTCACCGGATTGCTCGACGAACTCTGCGCGGAGCTGATGGAATTGCGCAAGGCGGCTGATCCCGCGCAAACCGCGCTGAGAGGGCCTGTCGCGCGCCGCATGCACGCTGCCGTCGCGCCTTTTGCCGCGGATTGCTTCATCACGCCGATGGCCGCGGTCGCCGGCAGCGTGGCGGAGGAAATCCTTGGCGCGATGCTGGCTGCCACGTCGCTCGATCGCGCCTATGTCAACAATGGCGGCGACATTGCTCTGCATCTCGCTGGACGCGAGCAATTCACCGTGGGCCTGATGGATCGGCCGGATGCGCAGGGCGTGATGCGCACCATGACCATCGATGCCGGGGATTCCGTTCGCGGCATCGCCACCAGCGGCCGCCATGGCCGCAGCTTCTCGCTCGGCATTGCCGATGCGGTCACCGTCCTGGCCAAGACCGCTTCACAAGCCGACGCCGCTGCGACCGTTATCGCCAATGCGGTCGATCTGCCTGGCCACCCTGCCGTCCTCCGCGTACCGGCGAATGCGTTGCAGGCTGACAGCGACCTTGGCGGACGGCCCGTCACCCGAGATGTCGGCGCATTGACGGAAAATGAGATCGAAGAGGCGCTGGCGGCCGGGCGCCGTCGCGCGCAGCAATTGCTTGCGGCCGGGCTTGTCGAAGGCGCGGCATTGCGTCTCCTTGGCGAAACGGTAGTGGTGGGCGCAAGAGGGATCGAAGTCCCCCACGCCGTACACGAACATTCGGTACGAAATTTACGGCATGCCTGACCGGGAAGGCTTGAGATGAGCGCGGTAATCAGAAAGATCGTCACGGTGGTCGAGGAAACCCACATCGAAATGGGCAAGGCCATCGCCCCGCCGACGCGGCGGGCGGCAGCGATCGCGGTGATCGAAAATCCCTTTGCCGGCCGTTATGTCGAGGATCTCTCGCCGCTGATCGCGATCGGGGAGGAACTCGGCGAACTCCTGTCGAAGCGCGCGGTGGCGGCCCTCGGCATCGACGGCGCCAAGGCGCACTCCTACGGCAAGGCAGCCGCTGTGGGCGAGAACGGTGAGCTGGAACATGCCGCCGCAATCCTTCATCCCAAGATGGGCGCGCCGGTGCGCAAAGTGCTATCCAAGGGCGCGGCGCTGATCCCGTCGTCAAAGAAGCGCAGCGGACCGGGCACGACGCTCGACATCCCGCTGGGGCACAAGGATGCGGCTTTCGTGCGCAGCCATTTCGACGGCATGGAGGTCCAGATCAACGATGCGCCGCGCGCCAATGAGATCATGGTGGCGGTCGCCGTCACCGATTCCGGCCGGCCGTTGCCGCGCGTCGGCGGCTTGACGGTTGCCGAAATCAAGGGTGAAGACGGGTTACGGTAAGTACATTTCAAAACGGTGGAGGTGAAGGGATGCGACGCAGACATTTGCTGGGGGCTGGATTTGCAGTCGTCGTTGCCGGCTTGTCCGGTAGCGCCATGGCGCAGGGCGAAATCAAGATCGGCGAGATCAACAGCTACTCGCTATTGCCTGCCTTCACCGAGCCCTACCGCAAGGGTTGGCAGCTTGCGCTCGAAGAGGTCAATGCCGCCGGCGGCATCAATGGCAAGAAGCTGGTCGTGATCTCCAAGGACGACGGCGGCAAGCCGGCCGATGCACAGACCGCCGCCAACGAGCTGGTCTCGAGCGAGAATGTCGCGATGCTCTGCGGCACGTTCCTGTCCAACATCGGTCTTGCAGTGAGCGACTTCGCCAACCAGAAGAAGGTGTTCTTCCTCGCCGCAGAGCCGCTGACGGATGCCGTCACCTGGGCGAAGGGCAACCGCTACACCTTCCGCCTGCGTCCCTCCAACTACATGCAGGCGGCGATGCTGGTGGAGCAGGCGGCCAAACTGCCCGCCAAGAAATGGGCGACGATCGCGCCGAACTATGAGTACGGCCAGTCGGCCGTTGCCGTGTTCAAGAAGCTGATGTCGGAGAAGCGTCCTGATATTCAGTGGGTTGACGAGCAGTGGCCGCCGCAGGGTAAGATCGACGCGGGTCCGGTGGTGCAGGCGGTTGCCGCGGCCAATCCCGAGGCGATCCTCAACGTCACGTTCGGCGCCGACCTCGTCAAGCTCGTTCGCGAGGGCAACACCCGCGGCCTGTTCAAGGGGCGCGCAGTCGTGAGCTTCCTCACCGGCGAGCCGGAATATCTCGATCCGCTAAAGGACGAGACGCCGGAGGGCTGGATCGTCACGGGCTATCCCTGGTACTCGATCAAGACGCCGGAGCATGAGGCGTTCCTCAAGGCGTATCAGGCCAAGTACAACGACTATCCGCGGCTCGGCTCGATCGTCGGCTACCAGACCATCAAGGCGGCGGCTGCGATCCTCACCAAGGCGAACTCCACCGATCCGGAGAAGATGATCGCGGCGACCGAAGGCCTGTCGATGAGCTCGCCCTTCGGCGAGATCACCTTCCGCAAGATCGACCATCAGTCGACCCTCGGCGCCTTTGTCGGCAAGACTGCACTGAAGGACGGCAAGGGCATCATGGTGGACACCGCCTACAAGAAGGGCTCGGACTTCCTGCCGAGCGATGCCGAAGTCGAGAAGCTGCGTCCGAAGGATTGATGCAGACAATATGGGGCTTCATGGTTCGAGACGCGCGGCACTTTTGATTGCACCGTTCGCTGACGGCCGAGCTGCGCTCGGCGTGCTCGGGTGCATGCCGCGCTCCTCGCCATGAGGGTCTCAGGCCTCATGCTGAGGAGGCGCGAGAGCGCCGTCTCGAAGGATGAGCCACGCGCACTGAGCCACGCCAACGCGGTCCGCCAATGGCCTTTTACGTCGTCCAGTTCCTGACCGGTCTTGCCAGCGCTGCGTCGCTGTTCCTGGTCGCCTCGGGCCTGTCGATCATCTTTGGCGTAACGCGGATCGTGAACTTCGCCCACGGCGCGTTCTACATGCTGGGCGCGTATTTCGCGTTCACGCTGACCGAGCGCTTTTCTGGCGCGCTCGGCTTCTGGGGCGGCATCGTCGCCGCCGCGCTGGTGGTCGCCGTCGTCGGCGTGATCGTCGAGATTGTGCTGCTGCGAAGGATCTATCATTCGCCGGAGCTCTTCCAGTTGCTGGCGACTTTCGGCCTGACGCTGATGGTCGAGGACCTCGTGGTGCTGATCTGGGGCCCGGACGACCTGCTCGGCCGCCGCGCGCCCGGCTTCAAGGGCGCGGTCGATTTCTTCGGCCAGAATATCCCGAGCTATGACCTGTTCCTGATCGTGCTCGGCCCGGTCGTGCTCGGCGTCCTCTGGCTGCTGTTCCAGCGCACGCGCTGGGGCATTCTCGTTCGCGCGGCGACGCAGGACCGCGACATGGTGGCCGCGCTCGGCGTGAACCAGAAGTGGCTGTTCACCTCCGTGTTTGCCGCCGGCGTCTTCCTCGCCGCGCTCGGCGGGGCGCTGCAGATTCCGCGCGATGCCGTGCATCATGCGATGGACCTGCGCATCATCGTGGAAGTCTTCGTCGTCGTGGTGATCGGCGGCCTCGGCAGCATCGTCGGCGCCTTCGTCGCGGCGGTGCTGGTCTCGGAGCTCAATGCGTTCGGCATCCTGATCTTTCCGAAGATTTCCATCATCCTCGTCTTCCTCGTCATGGCGGCGGTGCTGATCGTCCGGCCGTGGGGCCTGTTCGGCAAACCGGAGGCGCCGGCGCGGCGCACGCCGGGCCTTACCGTCAATCCGTGGCGGCCGCTCACGGCGGGCGAGCGCATCGGCGCGCTGGCCGCGCTGGTGGCCGCCGCAGCGTTGCCGTTTGTCGGCGGCAACTATGCGATGACGGTCGGTTCGGAGATTGCGATCTTCGTCATCTTTGCCGCCAGCCTGCATTTCCTGATGTCGGTCGGCGGCCTTGCCTCGTTCGGTCATGCCGCCTATTTCGGCCTCGGCGCCTACGGCGTCGCCTTCCTCGCCAAGATGGCGGGACTGCCGATGATCGTTTCGCTGCTGCTCGGTCCGCTGCTCGGCTGTCTTGGAGCTGCGGTGTTCGGCTTCTTCTGTGTGCAACTCTCAGGTGTCTACTTTGCGATGCTGACGCTCGCCTTTGCGCAGATCGTCTGGTCGATCGCCTTCCAGTGGGTCGCGGTGACCGGCGGCGACAACGGCATTCTGGGCGTCTGGCCGGAGAAATGGGCGGCCGGGCCGGCGAGCTTCTACTGGCTGTCGCTGGCGATATCGGCGCTTTGCGTCGTGGTGCTCCGTCTCATCGTGTTCTCGCCGTTCGGTTATGCACTGCGGGCGACGCGGGACTCGCCGCTGCGCAGCGAAGCCATCGGCATCAACGGCAAGCGCATGCAGTGGACGGCCTTCGTCATTTCAGGCACGGTGGCGGGCGTCGGCGGCGCGCTGTTTGCATATCTCAAGGGCAGCGTGTTTCCCGACAGCCTCGGCATTTCGCTTTCGGTCGATGCGCTGGTCATGGTGCTGCTCGGCGGCGTCGAGACCGTCTCGGGGGCTGTCATCGGCGCCATCGTGTACAAGGCGCTGAGTATCTGGGTGGTCAGCCAGACCGACTGGTCGAAGCTCGTGCTTGGCGCATTCATCGTTCTCATCGTCGTCGCGTTCCCCAAGGGGATCGTCGGGACGCTCGAGGCGCTCATCGGACGCAGGCGCTCCGGTTCGTCCTCGTCGAAATCCCGGCTTGCCAGTGTCGAGGTGGCTGAATGAGCGAGCCGCGCACATTGTTGTCGGTCGAGGGACTGACCAAATCCTACGGTGGCGTGCATGCCGTGCGCGGGGTGTCGTTCGAGCTCAAGGCCGGTGAAATTCTGGCGCTGATCGGGCCGAATGGCGCGGGCAAGAGCACGTGCTTCGACATGCTCAACGGCCAGAACATTCCCGATTCCGGTCGCGTCACGCTGCTGGGAGAGGACACGATCGGCCGCAAGCCGCGCGAGATCTGGCGGCTTGGAGTAGGGCGCACCTTCCAGATCACCGCGACGTTCCCGACCATGACCGTGCGCGAGAACGTGCAGGTCGCACTGGTGTCGTATGGCCGGGCGCTGTTCAATTTCTGGGCCTCGACGCCGCAATTCGCGCGCGATGAGGCGGGGCGGCTGCTCGACCTCGTCGGCATGGACGGTTATGCCGAGCGGCCCTGCGGCGAACTCGCCTATGGCGACCTCAAGCGGCTGGAATTGGCGGTTGCGCTCGCCAACCGGCCGAAACTGCTGCTGATGGACGAGCCGACCGCGGGGATGGCGCCGCGCGAGCGCGTCGAGCTGATGCGGCTCACTGCCGGGATCGCGCGGGAACAGTCGATCGGCGTGCTGTTCACCGAACACGATATGGATGTGGTGTTCGAGCATGCCGACCGCATCCTCGTGCTCAATCGCGGCAGCCTGATTGCGGAGGGCACGCCCGAACAGGTTCGCGCCAATCGTGAGGTGCGCGCGGTCTATCTCGGCGAGGGCCTGGTCTACGACGCGCGACATCGCGAGGGAGCGCATTGATGAAGTTGGAGGTCACCGACCTCAACAGTTTTTACGGCCCGGCGCATATCCTGTTCGATATCGCGCTGGAGGTCGACGAGGGCGAGGTGGTGGCGCTGCTCGGGCGCAACGGCGCCGGCAAGTCGACGACCTTCCGCTCCATCGTCGGCCTCGTCGCGCAACGTTCAGGGCGGATCATGTTCGAGGGCAGGGACGTCTCGCGCGAGCCGACGCATGCGATCGTGCGCGGCGGGCTCGGCTACGTGCCGGAGGAACGGCGCATCTTCACCGACCTGACGGTGGAGGAGAACCTCGAGGTTGGCCGGCAGCCGAAGCGGGCGAACGCGCCGCACTGGACGCGGGAAAAGCTGTTTGCGTTGTTTCCCAATCTCGGCGAGATGAAGAGCCGCCCCGGCGGGCGCATGAGCGGCGGCGAACAACAGATGCTGACCATTGCGCGCACGCTGATGGGCAATCCTTCGCTGGTGCTGCTGGACGAGCCTTCCGAAGGACTGTCGCCGAAGATCGTCGAGCAGATGGTCGATGCGATCCTTGCGATGAAGAAGGAGGGCGTCAGCATCGTCGTCTCCGAGCAGAACCTGCATTTCGCGCGGCTGATTTCCGATCGCGCCTACATCATCGAGCGCGGCCGCATCTGCTTCGGCGGCACCATGGCCGAGCTCGATGCGCGGCCGGACATCCGCGACGCGCATCTGTCGCTGTAAGGGGGAGACGGGGCATGGGCAGAACCGTTGCGACGAAGCGAAGCGTGAAGCCGCCGAAGCCTGCCTATGTGCTCGACGAGCAGATTGGTTTCATCCTGCGCCAGGTCTGGCAGCGTCACGCCATGATCTTCGCCCGCGATATCGGCATCCACCTGACGCCGACGCAGTGGGCGGCGCTGGCCAAGCTGCAGGAGACGGGGCCGTGCTCGCAGAACCAGCTCGGCCGGCTCACCGCGATGGATGTCGCCACCATCAAGGGCGTAATCGACCGCCTCACCGCGCGTGGGCTCACGGAGACCTCGCCCGATCCTGAAGACGGCAGGCGGTTGCTGGTGAGCCTGACAAGGGCAGGGCAGCAACTCGCCGAAAAGTCCGCGCCGAATGCGCTGGCGATTTCGCGCGAGACGCTGGCGCCGCTCGACGCGAGGGAGCGCGAGGTGCTGATGGGGCTACTGAACAAGCTGAGGTAGCCCCGCCAATGGCTCCCATCGCCGGTAAAGGCGAATATGGCGCTCCAGGGAGCAACTGCGTCAATCTCACGGATTGGTGAGGCTGCTTCGTCCGTGGGTTCCAATGAAATCCAGGGCCTGGCATTTTGGATATATTTCGTCGTCGTCGTATTGGCGAAACCAACGAACTTTGCGGCGACATCATTTTTGCGTGGCGACGGCAACGTCCTGAAGCAATGCGCGATGATAATCCGTGTGTCACTTGGCGAACACGGAGGCGACCTCAACTTCATCGATCAATCCCACGGGGATGATGATCGGTTACACGGGTCCCCCTCCCGTGAAATAGTGGAATGCCACATAGGAATGGCCACTGCTGCAGCGGCGCGGTCATTCCCCGGTGGTGATTTCCTCCCTGAACTTGGCCCCGGTGTTGTCCGGGGCTTTTTGTTTATAATATCTCCCTTCTTCAGGGTGTCTTTCTCAGGGCGGCGTCTCGCTATGCCCCGAGTGCACCACGATGCTCTTCTGAGAACACGTGCGCGTAGAGGTTGGCGATCCACTGTTTGCCGTCTTGCGTGACGCGCA
>DASWVJ010000314.1:0-11426 GCA_036406295.1 Bradyrhizobium sp. | reverse complement strand
AGGCTTCGCGCGCTTCCGCCGCCACCTGTTCCTGCGTGACGGGGTCGAGTGCGAGCAGATAGAGCGACCAGAACAGGGCGGTCGCGGTCGTCTCATGACCGGCGAGGATCATGGTCGCGACCTCGTCGCCGAGTTGCTCGTTGTTGAACGCCTGTCCGGTCTCGGGGTCGCGCGCTTCGCCCATCAGGTCGAACAGGTCGCGCGGCGGCGCGCCGTCCTTCTTGCCGGCCGAACGGCGTTCGACCATCAGCATGGCCACGAATTGCGTCCAGCGCTTGCGGAAGCGGGCGCGCGAGAAATCCTGCGGACTCGGCCAATTCAGCGGCAACAGCAGATCGAGGAAATGCGGCCGTGCCAGCCGCTCGCCATACTCCGTGACGAAATCGCGCAAAGCCGTGCCGTGCCTGTCCATGCCGAAAGAGAACATAGTGCGGCCGGCGATCTCCAGGGTCATGTGCTGCATCATCTGGCGCAGATCCACCGGCGCGTTGCTCGCGGCTTTCAGTTTGGCAACTGTCTCATCGATCACGCCGGCCATATGCGGGATCAGCGTATTCACCGCGCGCGGCGTGAACGCCGGCGCCAGCGTGCGCCGCTGGTGTTTCCAGGCGCGCCCCTCCGCGATCAGGACGCCCTGGCCGAGCACCGGCCGCAGCACGCGGATGCTGGCGGGCGTGCGGGTATAGTTCTCGTAATTGTCGACCAGCACATGCTTGATCGCATCCGGCGTGTTGAGGATGAAGCTGCTGCGGCCGACAAAGCGACCCTGGATGATGTCCTCTTCGTAGGCGCGATTGCCCCAGGTCTGGATCGGGTTGACCCGCATGGTTCGCATGCGGCCGAGCGCCGTCATGTTGTCGGGCGCGCGCGGCGGAGTGGGCGGAATCAGCGGCCGGCGGGTGAGCGGCGGACCGGCGACTTCGGCAATGCTCATGTTGGCTCGCTTTGGCCTCGCGGGGGCTTGGCCTCAGCCCAATCTATGTGCGCCAAACGGTACTGCAAAGGCGCCGGCGGCAGGGCAAAGCCTGGTAGGTCAGCTCCGCCATCACAATCCGGTTTTCCGGGGGCCGGCCAAGCCTCCGCCACAATTCGCTCCCGGTTGGAGATGGCCACCACCGGCCGCCCGGCCTCGCCGGTGGGAAGCCGCAAGGCACTGGACAGGACCGCGCTTTCGCAGGCATCACTGGCGCCGCCGGCGCCCTCGGTGCGAGGCACAGCAAGCCAACGGAACAGGATATGACTGAATCGCCGCAACGCACGATCGATCACAGCATTACGGCGCCGCTCAAATTCTCCGTGTTCCGTCGCATCTGGCTCGCCAGCCTGCTCTCCAATCTGGGCCTGTTGATCCAGGGCGTCGGCGCGGCGTGGGCGATGACGCAGATGGCGTCGTCGGCCGACAAGGTCGCGCTGGTGCAGACCGCGCTGATGATGCCGATCATGCTGATCTCAATGCCGGCCGGCGCCATCGCCGACATGCACGACCGCCGCATCGTCACCATGGTTGCGTTGTCGATTTCGCTGGTCGGCGCCACCGCGCTGACCGTCCTCGCATGGCTCGGCCTGATCACGCCCAATGTCCTGCTGGCGTTCTGCTTCGTCGTCGGCACCGGCATGGCGCTGATGGGCCCGGCCTGGCAGTCGTCGGTGAGCGAGCAGGTTCCGCCGGAAGCGCTGCCGGCGGCCGTGGCGCTCAACGGCATCAGCTTCAACATCGCGCGCAGCTTTGGTCCGGCGATCGGCGGCGTGATCGTCGCGACCGCCGGCGCGGTGGCGGCCTTTGCGGTGAACGCCATCATGTATGTGCCGCTTTTGATCGTGCTGTTCCTGTGGGAACGCGTCAGCGAGCCGTCGCGGCTGCCGCGAGAGCGGCTCAACCGCGCCATGGTCTCGGGCGTGCGCTACATCACCAATTCGCCGTCGATCAAGATCGTGCTGACGCGCACGCTCGTCACCGGCATCATCGGCGGCTCGGTCTCGGCGCTGATGCCGCTGATCGTGCGCGATCTCCTGCATGGCGGCGCGCAGATGTACGGCATCATGCTGGGCGCGTTCGGCATGGGCGCGGTGATCGGCGCGCTCAATATTGGCGAGGTCCGCAAGCGGCTGAACGGCGAAGCCGCGATCCGCGCCTGTACGCTGTCGATGGCCGGCGCGATCACGGCGGTGGCGCTGAGCAAGCAGCCGGTGCTGACTGCAGCGGCGCTGGTGGTGGCGGGCGCGGCGTGGATGCTGGCGGTCGCGCTATTCAATATCGGCGTGCAGCTCTCCGCGCCGCGCTGGGTCGCAGGCCGTTCGCTTGCGGCATTCCAGGCGGCGATTGCCGGCGGCATCGCGATCGGCAGCTGGGGCTGGGGTCATCTCACCGACCAAGCCGGCGTCGAGATTGCGCTGCTCACTTCGGCCAGCCTGATGTTCGCCTCGCCGCTGCTTGGGTTCTGGCTGCGCATGCCGCCGATCGGCGCGCGCAACGAGCCGGCCGCGGACCTGCTCGCCGATCCCGAAGTAAAGCTATCGCTAACCGCACGTTCAGGTCCGCTGGTGGTCGAGATCGAGTACCGCGTTTCGATGGAGAACGCGCGCGCCTTTCACAACGTGATGCAGGAGGTGCAGCTCAGCCGCCAGCGCAACGGCGCCTATGGCTGGTCGATCGCGCGCGACATCGCCGATCCCGAATTGTGGACCGAGCGCTATCACTGTCCGACCTGGCTCGACTATTTGCGTCAGCGCAACCGCCCCACGCAGGCCGAGCGCGAGCTGCATCAGCGGGCGATCGACTTCCATCTCGGCCCGGAGCCGGTGCGGGTGCGCCGCATGCTGGAGCGGCCTTTCGGCTCAGTGCGCTGGAAGGAAGAGACGCCCGATCGCGCCGCCGAGGAAGTGCTGCCGGTGGTCGCGCAGGCGGCCGGGAGCAGCACGTAAGGAGCTTGCCGTCATTCCGGGGCGATGCGTCAGCATCGAACCCGAAATCTCGAGGTTCCGGGTTCATGCTGCGCATGCCCCGGAACGACAGTAGATGAATTACCTTCCGTTGGCCGCGAGCGTTGCCTGACATGCCTTGCTGAGCTTCGCGCGGTGCTGCTGCAGGCAGGCGAGCACCACCTGGTCGCCGTCATTGAGGTGGGCGCGGCAGAAGCGCGAGGCATCCCGGCCGCAGGCATCCTGGCCCGGCCGCTGCTGCGCCGAAGCGCTGGAGGCGGCGATCAAAACAAACGCAATCGTAAAGAGAAATCTGGTCATGACGTTACGCCTTCGTAGCGTGCGATAGAGGCGTTCTAGAACCCGCTGAAGCGCGCGGCAACGCAAATATCTCGTGCTTTCGCAGGAACAAACGCGCCGATGCGGCGCAGGCAGACTGCGCCGCATCGAAGCCGACCTTGCCGGGAAAATCAGTTGGCCGCGGAAATCGTGCGCGTCTTCTGGGCTGCGAGGTCGCGGTCCATCACGGCGCGGCAGCCCGGCGAAAGCTCGGCGCGGTGCTTGAACATGCAGGCGGTGATCTTCGGAATGTTCGGGATCTCGCTGCTGCAAAGGCGGAAGGCGTCGCCTGTGCACTGCTGCTGGGCTTCGGCGCTGTAGGCAAAGGTCTGGGTCGAGGTCATCGCGCCGAGCGTGGTCGCGATGGTCAGGGCCAGAATCGCCTTGCGAAGGGTCTTGGGGAAAGTGGCGGTCATGGTCGGCTCCTGTCGGCCCCTCCATGGGGCCCGATGACTGTTGGTGTCAGAATGCCCCGACCAAGTTCCAGACACCGTGATACCCGTCACACTCCACATCACACACGCAAGACAATGAAATAGCTAAGTATTCTTAGCGAGCTACACCGGCCGCACCAACTGCGACGGAGGCGAGGCCAAATTTCTTTGCTGCCCCAGGCCGTTCATTGGTGGGGTGTTAAGACCTCATTGGCATTAATGCGCCGTTACGGAACGAGTAGGAATTGTAACGATGCGTAATGCGTTGGGCCTGATGCTGGCCTCTGTTGTTGCGGCAGTGGTGATCGCCGGATTGTGGTTCTGGACTTCCTCGCCGCGCGCTGACGTGGCCGCCCCTCAAACGATCGCCGCCAGGAAAGCCGAGCCGCTGTCATCAGCAGCGGCAAAGTCTACCGCGAAGGATGACGTTCAGGTCACGGCCTCGCTCTCCAGGCCGATCGCGGCGGCCGCGCCTGCGCTGACGCGCGCACCGGCCACGCCCGTGCAGCAAAAACCGGCTTGCGCCAATCCCAACGCGCTCGGCGTCGCCCGCACCGTCGTCATCGACACCACCGGCGGCCCCGGCTTCGGCTTCGAGCATTTCAAGCAGTTCGACTTCCTCACGGACAAGGAAGTGGTACTGACCTTCGACGACGGCCCGTGGCCGAATAACACGGCCGCCGTGCTGAAGGCGCTCGCCGACGAATGCACCAAGGGCCTGTTCTTCTCGGTCGGCAAGCACGCGACCTATCACCCGGAAATCCTCAAGCAGGTTCTGGCCGCCGGGCACACCGTGGGCACGCACACCTTCTCGCACGCCAATCTCAACAGCAAGAAGATGACCGAGCAGCAGGTCCGCGACGAGCTGGAAAAAGGCTTTAGCGCGGTGAAGGCTGCGCTCGGCCAGCCGCCCGCGCCGTTCTTCCGCTTTCCGCAGCTGCAGCACAATCCGGCTGCCATGGCCTATCTCGGCACGCGCAATGTCGCGATGTTCTCGACGGATCTCGACTCCTTCGATTTCCGCTCGAAGAATGCCGATCAGATCGTCACCACCGTCATGACCAAGGTGGACAAGCTCGGCAAGGGCATCATCCTGATGCACGACTTCCAGAAGGCGACCGGCGAAGCGCTGCCCACGCTGCTGGCCCGCCTCAAGGCCGGCGGCTACAAGGTCGTGCACATCAAGGCGAAGACGTCCTTCGACACGCTGCCTGAGTACGACGCGATGATGGTGAAGGACCAGAGGCTGCCGCAGATCTCGAGCCGCCCGGTCAGCACCGTGGTGCAGACCGTGACGGATTAGTCGCTGGAATTTGCGCAAAGAAAAAACGCCCCGGAGATAATCCGGGGCGTTTTGTTTTTCCGGCCGGCTCACCAGTAGAGCATGCCGGCATAGCCGCTATAGCGATAGATCTCGCGCATGATGCGCGCTTCATCCCAATGCTGGCGCTTGCGCCGGGGTTTATCGGCTTTCGCCTGCTTCGGCTTCTCGGTGGTCGTCGCTGCCGGCGGCGCAGGCTTGCGTTCGTCGAAGGTCACCTGGCCTTCCTTGCTTTCGGCCGGCTTGGTGCCGGCGACGGACGGCCGCTCCACAAAGGCTGGCGTCTCCTTCGGCGCTTCAACGGCCTGCGCAGGCGCAGCGGCAGGCGGCGCCTCGACAGCGTTCGGCGGCTTAGGCGGATCCGGCGGCTTTGGTGCCTCCGCGAGCCTCGGCGTTTCGGCAGCCTTGCCAAGCGCGCCGGGCAATTTCTGGTCAACGCCCGATAGCGAAAGGCTGCGGGGTTCGGCGTGCGCGGCAGCGGAGACGAACATGAATGCGGACGCGGCAATCAACGGCAATATGCGCATGGGTTTCTTCCCTTCGACAACACCTCACACTAGGCGGCACGGCCAGATCGGAATGTGAGTTAGATCACGGACAATGGATAGGTCGAGCAAGCTTGGCGATATGTTCAACGCCCGGTGCCTGCCTCAGCGAATCGCGATCGACCTGTGATGATCGCCGTGACAATCGCCGGCGCAGGGACGTTACCGCCACCCTGCTGGGCGGGAAAAAATTTCAGGAAAAGGCATGTTTGTTTGAAATCGAACCCTGCCCGACAGCAGCATGGTGACGAAGATTCGCACCATGCTGCTGTCGTCTACGTTACGGCAGCACGTTGGTGAAGCCTCCGCCAACACCGAGACCGATGTTGTTGGAGACGCCGCTGGAGATGGCCGCGCCGTTGCCGATCGAGGCCGCGCCGCTCACGGCGTTGCTCTGACCGACAGACGCTCCGAGGCCGGTCGAGATGCCGCCGACCGGGGTTGACGCCGCAAAACCAGCACCGATGTTGGTGGTGGTCCCGTTGGCGAGCGAACCCGCCGCCGCCGTACCCGTCGAGGCCGCCCCCGTCCCAGTCTGGACGTGACCGAGGTTGAAGCCTCCTCCGATGGCGAGCGTCGAGGCGGCGTCAGCCGGCACAATGCTTCCCACCAGTGCGATGAACGTAGCACTCATCAACAGCTTCTTCATTGTGACTTCTCCTTCTTTTCGGTTTCCGCCACGGCGGGTGCCGGGGCGGGTGATGCCGCCGTGTGAGAGTTTTCACCACTCGCCATCGCCTTCTTCTTCGGTGCCGAATGGTGGACGGTGTGAGCCCAGACACGGCAGCGCTGCTGGGTCACATCGTAGTCGTTGCAAAGACGGTTCTTGCTGGTCCCCTTTTGCACGAGCCAAATGTCGCCGATGGTGGAGGGGCGCTCGTCAGAGGCTTCCGCCTGCGCGTAGCGGGTGGGGACCAGTAGCGGAGCGGGGTAGCCCGGCGCTGGCTGCGGCAGGTAGATGCGGCAAACCTCCGGCATCGCGCGGTGGATCTCGGGGTTGAGACAAAGCCGCGCCACCGCAGCCTTCTTCAGGCCCATGCTCCACAGCGTCCGCGCATCGAGCCGCGCCGCACAGCCGGGATCAGGAATCGAGGTGCCGAAGCTGAAGCCGGTCCCGACAAACGCGCCGCCGCCGGAAACCGATCCGAGGCAGGTTTCGAGCCCGGCCGCGGACAAGCCCGGTGCGAAAACGCTCGGCACGTTCCTGACCGTCTGATCGGCCGGCACGGTGCTGTTGCTGATGATCGTCGCCGAGCCGCCCTGCCCCGAGATCGCCTGCGAGCTCGACAGCGATCTGGCAACGCCGACGCCCGTACCTGTCCCTGTCGTCGATGATTGAGCCCATGCGGAGCCGCTCGCCGCCATCGCAACGATGGCAGCCGACAAAAGCCGCTTCATGATGATTCTCCGCGCGCCGGTAGAGTTGATTCACAACCACAACCGCCCGCCGACGGATTGAGTTAATTTATCTTAAATCTTCGTATTTTTCTTCTTCAGATTTGTTTCGTGGTTAACGGGCGCGGCACGCCAGGCATATGCAGGACTGGCCGCAAGCGCATTCGACTACTTCGCCAACATCAAATGCCGTGGCGAGTACGCGCGCATCGTCACCGACGTGCGCCGCTAGGTCGAAGAGGAAAACAATGAGGCGATGCATTCGTCCGGCGCTGTCCGCGCTGGATCGCTTCCTTGAAATATATTTTGCAATCCGGTTCTAAGTCGTCACGCCAAGCGATTGGCTTGGCGACAAAGGTACGCCGTTGCATTCGCCCGTCGGTTGCGCTTTGCTGCCCCTCGGAGCTGGGGAGTTCATTTCGATGCGCAGTTTGGGAATCGTGGCGCTGTCGGCCATTGCGCTGGCGTCATTGAGTGCTGAGCCCGTTTTCGCCGACAAAATGCATCCCGAAATGATGAGCCACAAGAGAAGGCCGGGGCTCAATGCAATGGCCAATTGTCGGCGTCCGCGATTCAACATCTGCCAAGGTTGCAGCATCACCATCAAGATGCGAGTCCCGCAGAATGGGGTCTGCCCTCTAAATCTGAAATCCATGGGACCGTTTGCGGGACAGGAAATTCTCGTGCGACCTCAAAATGGGCTCTACGGCTCCGCCAATGAGACTACGGCCGCATATCGACCCAATTCAGGTTTTCTCGGCCAGGATCATTTTCAAACGCGTCTCTTCTTCGAAGATGGCACTGGCAAGCGCACTACCATGACCGTGAGAGTGAACGTTTTTGTCGTCCCAAATCTATGAGCCTCATCACCTGGCCGACGCGTGTTGCCCCGTTCGCCGCGACTTGCAGCTTACCAAGCTGGTAGGCGAGCAGTGCGGAGGCGGACTTGTGATGTACTGCAACTGAAGACTTAGCTATTTTCAATAAAGAGGGCCGAAATCGGCCGCTATTTTTAAAAACGCGCATTCGCCTTTTGGAAACGCGCGCTGCCTTTTCAACGAAGCAGAAAGCGACACTTGGTCACGCGCAAAATGAACTTTGGTACAGGGTACTACGCGCGGTCCGTCGCACTATGATTTTCCGATGTCCCGGGACCGTCTTTTCTTCATCGCGTCGGTGATCTGGTGCGCCATCTTGGCCACGGCTTTCCTGTTCGTCGCATTGGCATGACGACCGGCGATCAAACACCCCTGCGGCGCGGACCAGCCCGTCGCAGTGACGCGCTGCGGGTGGAAGCCACGATGACGGGCGGATCGTCTCCCCGCCTTCGCGGCGACCATCCCCGCTCCTACCCCGGCTCAGAATGGAGAGATGAAAATCCTGCTATTGCTGGTGCCGCAAGAGGGACTCGAACCCCCGACCCCGTCATTACGAATGACGTGCTCTACCAACTGAGCTATTGCGGCGAACCGATGCAAAACGCGCTCGAACGCGGCCGGAAACGCGTGCGCACCTGATATCGGGCACGGCCCCGATTGGCAAGGAAAAGCAGCCTTTCCCATAGCGTTTTCAGGCGAAGCGGCGCCGGTTCGCGTGAAGAAAACGCGTCAAATTGAAGGCCGCTTCAACTGCCCCAGCGGGACAGGAAACCGCGCCAACCGCCAACTTGCGCTTTTGGCGCGCCGATTTGCTCGGAAAATTCGTCGCTCGGGGCCTCCTCGTCAACGCCGGGGTCGTCGGGGGCGCGGACGATCGGAACGATCTGGGGAACGGTCTTCGGAATGTCCCGGCGGGTGCGGAACAGGGGCGCCGGCTGGGCCGGGGCCGATTCGGCTTTTGCCGGTGCCGGCGCCGCGTCGGCTGCCGGAGGCGGCGCCGGCTCGGCGGATGCGGCAGGTGCCGGTGCAGGTTCAGGTTCAGGTGGCGCATTGTCCTGCGCGGCCGGCGTCAGCGGCACAACGACTTCATGCGGCGGTTCGGCCAGATCCTTGCTCTCGGCCTCGATGCGCTTCGGCGGAGGGGCTGCCAGCATCGCATCCTCGAATGGCGAAGACTCGATCGCGGCGCCCTTGTCCGAGGGCAGGCTCGCGACCGGCGTCTGCCACTGGAACGCGTCGAGCCTGCCTGACACCGGAGAGACCGGACGCCAGCGGTCGCTGACATAGCCGTCCGCGGTCCAGGCGGGATCGTGCAGCGCGCGCACCGCGCGCATGGCCCACATCCGCGCGCGGCCGCTATCGCCGTGTTCGGTACGCTCGATCTCCGCCATCAGCACCGCGACGCGCTGCGTCGGCTTGTCGAGGAACGGCGCCAGCGCCTCGCGCGCACGCGAGAACTCGGACGCATCGATCGCGGCGCGCGCCACCGCCAGCGCGCCCTCGATATGGCCGGGCATCTTCGCCGCCAGCGTCTCCATGCGCACCAGACGCTGGCGTGCGGAATCGCCGAGCTTCACATGCGAATAGGCATCGGCAAGATCGGGATGCGGCCCCGCCAGCCACGCCGCCTCCACGATCCGCATCGCGCGGCGCACCTGATGCGCCTCGCTCTCAAATTTGGCGGCGAGCACCGCAGCCGGCACCAGCGTCGGCGCGAGCTTTACCGCCTCCATCGCGCTTTCACGCGAAAGATCGCGGTCGACCTTTTCCAGTTCCAGCGCGCGCGCCGTCAGCAGCACACCGCGCTGGCGGCGGTAGGTTGCCTTGTCGATCAGACCGGACGAGAGATTGTTGTCAAGGATCGACAACGCTCCGTTCCAGTCGCCCTTGGCACAGCGGAAGCCGAGCACGGCATGCGAGGCCCAGGTCGAAGACGGCGATATCTTCAGCGCTTCATCCGCGATCATCACTGCGGACACCGGATCGTCAGCGCGCTGCGCTTCGATGAACAGGCCGCGCAAGCCAAGAAGCCGCGTGTCCTCGCGTTCGGCCATGGCGCGGAAGGCGCGCTGCGCGCCCTCGCGATCGCCCTCGAGTTGCGCCGACTGCGCCGTGAGCAACAGTGCCAGCGGGTCGTGACCGGCGTGGCGGCGCGCAACGTCCGCATGCCGGTGCGCCAGCGACGCGTCGCCATGGCCGATGGCGAGCAGGCCTTGCGTGATGGCGTGACGGCCACGCGCCTGGCGGCGCTCGTGCCGCCTGCGGCGCATGCGCTGCGGCGCGCGCCACAGCCCGTGCAGGATCGACCACAGGATGACGCCCGCCGTGACGGCGATACCGAGCCCCAGCACGAATACCGGCAGCGCCATCTCGGCCTGCCAGCCGCCCCAGGACAGCACGACGTCGCCGGGCTGGTCCGCAACCCATGCCGCGCCCGCCGCCAGCGCTGCGATCAGAGCCAGGAACAGAATAATGCGGATCATGAACTTCCTACCTGGCTGTCGCGAGCGCGGTCATGGCGTCGGAGGCGAATTTGCGCGAGGCGGCGAGCGCCGCATCGCGTGCATCGGCTCTGTCGAGCCAGGCTTGCGCAGCCGCACGATCGGCGGGGGCCAGCGTCATCAGCTCGCGCCGCGCCTCATTGAGATCGTTGCGCAGAGCGGCCGCAGTGACGCGCGCCACGACGCTGGCACGATCGGTGCCGGTCGCATCCACGCGCTGGATGCGCACGAGCTTTGCGGCGCCCGCCTGCAGACGATCGACGATGCCGCTGCTGCCGGTAGTCTCCGCTTCAGGCGCCGATGGCGCGAGCTTCGGCACGATGGTGACGAGTTCGCGGCACAGCGCGGGTGCGCTGGGGACGCCGGAAGCCGCAAACGTCTCCAGCGGCTTCAGGGCATCGGCATTTGCGGCGAGCGGTTTTGCCGTCGGCAGCTGTGCGGCGAAGGGATCGCCATGGCGCACGGAGACGTCGAGCAACGAGGCCGCGACCAAGCGGCGGAGCGCAACGTCATCCGCAGGCTTCGTGTCGACCGGCTTTGCTTCGGCCGCCTTGAGCGCGGAAATCTCGGTCTCCTGCGCCTTTGCCGCGCGCTCGATCTGCCCGATGCGCTCGTTGAGCGGAGAGAGATCAACCGGCGTTGCTGCGGGCGCCGAGCCGTCGCGCGGCTGCGCCTTGATCTCGTTGACGGTGGAGGCGAGCCTGTCGGCCTGCGTACGCGCCGCAGCGAGTTCACCGCGTAGCGCCGCGACGGATTTTTCGATTTGCTCCATCCGGGCCGCGGCAGCGGGGTCGGCGACCGGCGGGGCCGGCTTGCTCGTTTTCGACTCGAGGCCGGCGATGCGGGCGGTGAGATTGTCGATGGCAGCGGCATTGAGTTGCGGCGCGGGCGCGGGCGCCTGCACGGCCGGCCAGCCCAGAACCCAGCCGACACCGATCACCAGCGCAGCCGCGACGGCCCCGGAGATCGGCGCGATCGCCCAGGGCGAAACCGGCCGGGAGACTGGCTGCTCGGCTGATGGCGGCTCGGCCTCGGGGGCTAGGTCGGCGACGGCCTCAGGGGCCGGTTCGGCCCCAGACTCGGGGGCCGGCTCG
>DASWVJ010000313.1:0-11269 GCA_036406295.1 Bradyrhizobium sp. | reverse complement strand
ATGCTGACCGCCGTTCTGTTCCACTGGCAGTTTGCCGATCATAATCAGCTATTGCATTTCCAGAAGGACCTGGCGATGTCAGGCGGATTTATCGTGCTGGCCTGCTGCGGGCCCGGCAACTGGTCGCTGGGCCGATACCTTGCGCGCGCCAAGCGCGGTTGATCGACGCCGCGACACGCTCGTCCAAACTATTTTATCTTTGTCTCGGCAGCGATCAGCTCCTTGCCGCCCTCGGTCCTGACGGTCAGCTGGACCTGCTCGCCGCTCTTGCCGTCGGCAATGACAGCGGAAATGCGGTTGCCGTTGATCGGGTCGGGTGTCACGCCACCGTCGAACAGGATCGTCTCGCCGCGCTTTAAGGTGATGCGGATCGGTATGGACGGTTCGATGCTGAATAGCTGCAGCTGCGCCGCCGACGGCTCCGCAGTGAAGTTGATCAGGATCCTGTCGTTCGCATGCGTGACGTTGCTCATGCCGACGGTCGGGCTGTAGGTCTCAGCCACCGAGACTTCGCCTGCAGCGGGAAAGCGGGCCGGATGAAAGAACTGATCCGAGACCCCGGCCCACATCTCGACAAAGGGCTGGTCCGGGCGCGGGTCCTTGCGCGCGTCGGTCGTGTTCGCGGATGACTGGTATCCCCATGTCCACATTTTCAGGCCCGGCGTGACGTTGTTGTCCGCGATGCGGATGATGCCTTCCTCGTTGTCATGGTTGATGACGCCCCAGAAATTTCCACCCTGCATGTCGGGCGCCGCATAGGCGATGCCCATGGTCGGCCAGTTCCTGAAGAAGCGCAGATTCTCGAAGCGGCTCCTGCCTGCGCCGGCGCTCTCGTCGCCGCTGGCGATATTGGCCGACCAGCGCGGCGTGGTGTAGGCCGCAATCGGCGCGATGATCTCGGCGCCGCCGGTGGCCTTGGGGTGTTGCGGGTCCGATCCCGGCGCCAGCGTCGTGCAGGTCCAGTACTCGTAATCAATGGCTTCACCTCGCGTGTTCCTCAGCACCACGCGCGCGTCGAGCGCGGCGCGGCCGGCCTTCAGCGTGATATGATAGGCCGCCTCGATGCCCGTCGAGCCGGGCCTGAATCTCGGTGGCGGCGCGGAAAAGGCGAAGTCATCCTTGATCGACATCGCGACCGTCACTTCGTCGGCGGTCTGTTTCACCACCCGAAAATCCCAGGATTTTGACCAGGTCTTGCCGTGCTCGGCGTCCGGCAAGGTCGGGAAGATGCCGCCATAGACCATCATCCAGTCGTAATAGAAGTTGCCGGCCTTCATTCCGTAGGGCACACCGACTTCCGCCCGGTAGAGCTGCTCGTGGCCGGTCGGCTTGTAGATGATGGAGAGGATGCGCCCGCCGAATTCAGGCAGCAGCGTCACCTTCAGATAGCGGTTCTCCAGCACGTAAGTCTTGAATGTGCGATCGACGATGGTTTTGGTGTCGAGCGAACCGTCGACGAATCCATTCTCGGCAGTGGTCGCGTATTTCACGGTGCTCCACGTGATAGTGGAGTACGCGAGCGAAACCCTGTCCGTTGCTTGCGCGGCTCCGGGTGCGGGTTGAGATGCATAGAGCGCCGAAAGAGCTGCTCCGGCGAAGCGGGTAGCGGCAGGCGCGAGACGATGAACTGTCATTTCTCTTCACCTTGGGACGGGAAAGGTGATCGAGCAACGCGGCGGCCTATGCCGGCCGCAGGTCGAATTCCCGCAATGCCTTTAGCACCAATTGCGGCGCTTCCTGCACGACGCAGTGGTCAAATCCGTCAAATGTGAATTCGCTGACATCGGGGATGAGGGAAACCGCCCGTGACGACATATCCTTATAGATACCCCAGGACTTTTCCGAGGTGGTGATGCGAACAGGGCAATCGATCTCGGCGAGCCACATGAATGGGTTGCCGCGCATGTCTCCCTTGTAGATTTGTTCCATCGCCTCAATGATCGGCCGCAGCACCGCCGACTCGACCTCAGGCGTGCAGCGCAGCCGCACTCGGCCGTTCTCGACCGACATGAAGCCGCGCCGGATGAACGTCCGCAGCGATATCTCGGTCCAGTTCGCAAACGCCGGCGCTGCGCGAAAACGTGCGAAGGCGGCGTCGAAACTGTCGAACTCGGCCTGCCGGCGCAGCACACCTTCGACGGAGTACCGGCCCCCTTCGCTCAATTCGGCATCGCGCGCCACTCGTGGGTCCATCACGGTCGGCTCCATTGCGAACAGGCGCGTGAGGCGCTGTGGCAGGAGCTTGGCCGCCAGAAGCAGGTCGGTGGCGCCGGCGCTGTGTCCGATGCCATAGATGCCGTGCAGGTCGAGCGCACCGATCACCCGGCAGACGTCTTCGGCGTAGTCGATAAAGTGATATTGGTCTGCCGCCGGCTTGTGGCTCTCGCCATGGCCGCGGCGGTCGAGTGCAATCACCCTGTAATCCGAGACAAGATTGCCCGCGAGTTCGTCCCAGACATCGGCGCAAAACCCGGTGCCGTGCAGCAAGAGCGCGGGCGGCTTGCCTGGGTCACCCCATTGCACCAGTGCAATGCGGTCCTCGGCAGAGCCGATCGAGAAGCGTTGCTGATGAACCATGGCTTACCGGCGGGAATCTTCCAAAATCATCGCCGCCGCCTTTTCCGCGATCATCGCGGTCGGCGTGTTGGTATTGCCGGAGGTGATGGTCGGCATCACGGAGGCGTCCGCGATGCGCAAGGCTCCGATGCCGAAGAAACGGAGCCGCTCGTCAACTACTGCCGCAGGATCGCTTGCGATCCCCATCTTCGCGGTGCCGACGGGATGGAAGATGGTGGTGCCGATGTCGCCGGCGGCTTTTGCCAGCGAGGCATCATCGTCGCCCACGGACGGGCCGGGGAGATATTCGCTGGGGCTGTATTTCTGCAGCACCGGCTGCTGCATCAGTTTTCGCGTGGTGCGGATCGCGTCCGCTGCAACACGGCGGTCCTCGTCGGTTGCGAGGTAGTTCGGCGCGATCTTCGGTGCCTCATCGAGCTTACCCGAGCGGAGGCGCACGGTGCCGCGCGAGGTCGGCCGCAGGTTGCAGGCGCTCACCGTGATGGCGGGGAAGCGGTGCAGGGGATCGCCGAACTTGTCGAGCGACAGCGGCTGCACGTGGAACTGGATGTTGGCGCGCTCGCGGGTAGGATCGGAGCGCGTGAAAATGCCGAGTTGCGACGGCGCCATGGTGAGTGGTCCGCGGCGGCGCAAGGCGTAGTCGAGGCCCATCAGGCCACGGCGCAACAGCGACCAGTAGGTCTCGTTCAGCGTGCGTACGCCCGTGACCTTGTAGATCGCGCGCTGCTGCAGATGGTCCTGCAGATTGCGGCCAACGCCCGGCTTGTCCAGCACGGTGTCGATGCCGAGCGGCGACAGCCATTCCGATGGCCCGATGCCGGAGCGGTGCAGCACCTGTATCGATCCGATCGAACCGGCGGTCAGGATCACTTCGCCCTTTGCGCGCGCCTCGACCATTTCTCCGCCTTGCTGGAAGCGCACGCCGACCGCGCGACCCTGTTCGATGACGAGGCGGTCGACTAGGACATTCTTTTCCAGCCGCAAGTTTTGCCGCGCCAGCGCCGGCTTGAGGAAGCCGCGCGCCGCCGACCAGCGCAGGCCTCGCTTCTGGTTGACGTGGAAATAGCTGATGCCTTCGTTGTCGCCGGTGTTGAAGTCGGGGATCCTGCGGATGCCCATCTGCTCGGCGGCGTCGCCGACGGCGTCGAGAATGGTCCAGGACAGCCGCGGCGCCTCGATGCGCCAGCCGCCGCCAGTGCCGTGGTGCTCGCTTTCGCCGAGGAAATGGTCCTCCAGCCGCCGAAACGCCGGCAATACGTCGTCATAGCCCCAGCCCGTCAGGCCAAGCTGCCGCCAGTGGTCGTAGTCGGCGGCCTGTCCGCGCATCGAGATCATGGCGTTGATGGCGGAGCAGCCGCCGATCACCTTGCCGCGGGGGTAGGCGAGCGAGCGGCCGTTGAGGCCCGGCTCGGCCTCGGTGCGGAACATCCAGTCGGAGCGGGGATTGCCGATGGCGAAGAGATAGCCGACCGGGATGTGAAACCAGATCCAGTTGTCGTTGCCGCCGGCTTCCAGCACCAGCACGCGCTTGCCCGGATCGGCCGACAGGCGGTTGGCCATGATGCAGCCGGCGGTGCCCGCACCGACCACGATATAATCGAAATCGCCCTCAAGCCGCTTCATGCTTCCTGCCCGTCTTTTCGTCATGCCCGGCCCTGTGCCGGGCGCATCCACGTCTTTCTTGCCTATTACTCAGACGTGGATGGCCTGGACAAGCCCGCTCATGACGGCATTTGGCGTGATTTCGGCATTGCAGCGCGCCGTTAGGGATGTTGGGCGGACAACGTCCGACGTGCTAGACATGACAAAACAACCAAAACGGAACCGAAACTGTCATGCCCATCGTCAACCGCGTCGCCGACCTGCAGCCCGACATTCAAGCCTGGCGCCGGGATATCCACCAGCATCCCGAACTGCTCTACGACGTGCACCGCACTGCGGCATTCGTGGCCGACCGTCTGCGGGAATTCGGCTGCGACGAGGTCGTCACGGGCATCGGCAAGACCGGTGTGGTCGGCGTAATCAAGGGCAGCAAGCCCGCCAATGGCGGCCTCAAGGTGATCGGCTTGCGCGCCGATATGGATGCGCTGCCGATCGAGGAAGAGACCAATCTTCCCTATGCCTCGAAGACGACAGGCAAGATGCACGCCTGCGGCCATGACGGCCACACGGCCATGCTGCTGGGTGCGGCGCGCTATCTCGCCGAGACGCGCAATTTCGCCGGCACCGCGGTCGTCATCTTCCAGCCGGCCGAAGAGGGCGGTGCGGGCGCAGCCGCGATGATCAAGGACGGGCTGATGGATCGTTTCGGCATCGAGCAGGTTTATGGCATGCACAATGGCCCCGGCATTCCGGTCGGCCAGTTCGCGATCCGCACCGGTCCGATCATGGCGGCCACCGACTCGATCGACATCAAGATCGAGGGGCTCGGCGGCCACGCGGCGCGGCCGCACAAATGCGTCGACTCCGTGCTGGTCGGCGCGCAACTGGTCAGCGGCCTGCAATCGATCGTCTCACGCACCGTCGATCCGCTGGATTCGGCCGTGATCTCGATCTGCGAATTCCACGCCGGCAATGCCCGCAACGTGATTCCGCAGACCGCGGAGCTTCGCGGCACGATCCGTACCTTGACCGAGGAGGTGCGCGGCCTCGTCGAGAAGCGCGTGCGCGAGGTGGTGGCGGGCGTGGCGCAAATGACCGGCGCGAAGATCGATCTTGTTTATGAGCGCGGCTATCCCGTGACGGTGAACCATGCCACACAAACCGACATGGCGCGGCGCGTGGCGCGGGAGGTCGGCGGCGATGCTGCCGTCGGCGAAACCGATCCGATGATGGGCGCGGAAGACTTCGCCTACATGCTGGAAGCACGCCCCGGCGCCTTCATCTTCTGCGGCAACGGCAACAGCGCCGGCCTTCACCATCCGGCTTATAATTTCAACGACGATGCGATCGTCTACGGCACGTCCTACTGGATCCGACTGGTGGAGAATTCGCTGGCGGCATCGTAAGGCATTCCCCTCATCGCAATGACGATGCAAAAACAAAGGGTCCGCACGACCGACGCGGGCCCTTTTTGTTTTGAGGCGACGCGGTACTCGAGAACAAATTCGAGAACAGGACGTACAGGCTGGCCGACAGCATGATCGCGGCCGGACGTCCGCCAGAATACCTCTCGAGTCCAGTTTTGCCGACGGACTTGAAGGTTAGATGACGCAGACGGCCGGTGTTTAGGGGAAGACGCGCGCGAAAAGTGGTCGGCGCACCTCGCATCCCCGGGGCTGGATGGAGCCGCACGGTGCGCCGACCTCAAGGGGGACGTCCAGGCGTCGGGACGACCCACTGGTGCTCAGGAATGCGATGATAGCATTCGTCAATTAAAGGTTGTACCCCGAATTGTGGAAATTTTCCGTCTGATCACAGGATTTTGCGCACCGTTTCGGTGGAACTCGTCAGGCTGCGTGTGCGGAACTTTTCAGCAATCTTGCCGCGAGCCTGAGATCATCGACAAAGCGCGCATATTCGCGCGCCTTCGCCTCCTCGTCAGGCAACCGCAGCAGATAGGAGGGATGTACGGTCACCAGCGCCTGCGTGGTGTGATCGAGCTTGATCAGTTTGCCACGATTCTTGTTGATGGGCGTGATCTTGCCGAACACGGACTGCGCGGCAGTGGCGCCCATCGCTACCACGAGGTCCGGCTTAACTGCTGCAAGCTCGCGCTCATACCATTGCCGGCATGCCCTGATCTCGGGCGTCGATGGCTTCTGATGCAAGCGTATCTTGCCGCGGGCTACGTATTTGAAATGCTTCACCGCGTTGGTGACATAGACTTTTTCGCGTTCGATGCCGGCTTCCTCGAGCGCGCGGTCGAGCATGTTGCCAGCCGGCCCCACAAAGGGTTTGCCGGCCAAGTCTTCCTTGTCGCCGGGTTGCTCGCCGACCAGCATCAGCCGTGCACGGCTCGGGCCTTCGCCGAATACGGTTTGGGTGGCGTCCTTCCAGAGCGGGCAATCGCGGCAGTCGGCGGCTTCCGCGCGCAAGGTGGTGAGGCTTTCGGCGGCTGCGGTTTTGCGGGTCATGGGCGGCTCCCGATGTTCAACCGTCGGCGCATGCGGTGGGTTCCCTGAATATATCTGCGCCGTCTGTCCTGGCGATGTCGTCAGCCGCGCCGGATTGAAGATAGTCGCGCAGTAGCGTTGCCAGGTTTCTTCAATCCGGCTGGCATCAGGCATTTCAGCGATACCCGGCGTGATCGTCACTGCATAACCGTCCCAATGTGCGCAGTCCTCAGGCGTGAGGATGGACCATGGCATGTCGGCATAACGGCTCGCGAAGAAGGGCGCAGCCGCCGCCATGATGTGATGTTCCGGCTTGAAGGCGGCGATGAAGCGCGCCTTCTGCTCGCGGCCGATTTCACGAAAGCGCAGCTCAGCCTGCATTCTCCTGATGTCGCGCTGCACGGCCTTAGCCATTGCCAAAACTTCCGCGACATCGGGATCGCCGGTTGCCATCAGCAGGTCATGGTCGCCGCAGAGCTGCCACAGCAGGCGATAGAGCAGGGCGAAGCGCGCGGGGTCGCGGTGCAGGATCGCGTGCTTTGCCAATTCGACAAATTTTGCCGGCACGCTGAATGTGCCGTGTGACATCTCCGGCGCGGTCGCGGCAGCCTGCTGCTCGCCCGCCGCGCGCACCCGCCATGCCACCTCTGACGGCTGCACGCCGCTCAGCATCAGCGCTCGCGCCACCCGGCGCCAGCCATCGAAATCGGTTTCATGATCGAGGGTGATGAGGTGCATGTCGGCAAACCCCGTACGCTGCCTGAATCTCCTTGATTCCCTTCATGAATCTGCGGTGTCGTAATCCCGATTGACTCCCTGGGCCCTGTTAGCTTTATATTAGAACATATCATGAACAAATGAGCCAGATTTTGGTTCTCTCCTGAGACGCCGACTGGCCCCACTTTCTAAGGAGCGGCGACGCATGCGCGCGCGATCAGCAAAAGTGTGCGCGGTTTTGCGTCCGATCGCGCGCTCCCTTTTTTGGAAAGGCGCATGATCTTGTCGCCAAACCGCACACACTTTGGCGGATCATGCGCCACCGCACGCATGAGCACGCTTGCGTCCCTGCGCGGCAGCATCGAGCGCATCGAGGCGCCTGGCGATGTGCACGGGCTGAACAGGATCGCGCTTGGCCACAGGGGCGCCGATGTCATGCTGCGCGGCGGGCTGGCGCTTGCCGCCGTGCATGAGGTGTTTGCCGAAGGACACCAGGGCGCGGCGGCGACCGGTTTTATCGCGGGCATCGCGGGCAGGCTTGCGCGGCGAAAACCGCTGGTCTGGGTGCGACAGGATTTTGCCGAAATTGAATCCGGCGCGCTGTCGCCGGGCGGGCTTGCCGAGCTCGGCCTCGATCCGCGCTTGCTCGTCACCGTACGCGCCGCCGATATCGAGGCCGCATTGCGCGCCACCGCCGATGCGCTCGCCTGCGATGCGCTGGGCGCGGTGGTGCTGGAGACCTTTGGCGAAGCGCGCCAGTTCGACCTCGTCGCCAGCCGCAAGCTGACGCTGGCCGCGCAATCCTCCGGCGTCACCGCGCTGCTGCTGCGGGTGGGGGCGAACCCGGCACCTTCCACCGCGGAGACGCGCTGGATCGTGCGCGCGGCGCATTCGCCGCCGGTAGCCGCCTGGAGTGCGTGGGGCGCGCCGGTGTTCGACGCCAATCTCGTTCGCAACCGTCATGGCCCGGTCGGGCGGTGGATCATGGAATGGAAATGTGATGAGTGCCAATTCAGCGAACCGTCGTCGTATCCTCAGCCTGTGGCTGCCGCACCTGCCCATCGATCGCATCCGCCGGCAATTATCCAGCAGCGGCGCGCAAGTTGAATTCCCGCAAGTCGTCGTCGCCAAGGAGCACAATGCGCTGCTGCTCTATGCCATCGACGAGACCGCGGCCCGCGCCGGTCTTTCGATTGGCTTGCCGCTCGCCAATGCCCGCGCCATCTGTCCCGAGCTCACGGTGTACGACGCCGACGAAGCCGCCGATCGCAAGACGCTGGAGGACATCGCCGACTGGTGCGACCGCTTCACGCCGTTGGTGGCGCTCGATCCCCGGCATGGGCTTTTCCTCGACATTACCGGCTGCGCCCATCTGTTTGGCGGCGAAGCGGCGCTGCTGCGTACGCTCACGTCCGCACTGGGGCGGCAAGGTTTTGACGTCAGCGCGGCGATTGCCGCCACGTCGATCTGTGCGCGCACGCTGACGCGCTGCGTCCCCGGCAAGATCGTTGCCGATGGCGAGGAGATCGATGCCGTTGGTCCCTTGCCGGTGGCCGCGCTTGGCGCCGACGAGGCTATCACCAAAGGCTTGCGCCGCGCCGGCCTGAAAACCATCGGCGATGTCGCCGCGCGCGGCCGTCACGAAATCTCCGCGCGGTTCGGCGCGCGCTTCACCACGTTGCTCGCGCATGCGCTGGGCGAGGGCGATGCGCCGATCAGCCCGCGAAAGCTGCCGCCGGATTATATCGTCGAAAAGCGTTTTGCCGAACCGATCGCGACCGCAAGCACCATCGCGATCACGCTGTCGAGCCTCGCCGCCATGCTGGTGTCCGCCATGGACAAGCAGGGCAAGGGCGCGCGGCGGCTGGAAGCGGCGTTCTTCCGCACCGACGGCGCGGTGCGGGTGATCGCGGTCGACACGGGGCGGCCGGTGACGCGCTCTGAGGCGGTCGACCGCCTGTTCCGCGAGCGGCTGGACGCCTTGAGCGATCCCCTCGATCCCGGTTTCGGTTTTGACCTCATCCGCCTGTCGGCCGGTCGCACCGAGATCGTGGTGCAGGAACAGCGCGATCTCGACGCCACCGTGCACGACAATGACGAGCTGTCAGCGCTGATCGACCGCATCGCCGCGCGCATCGGCGGCAAGCGCGTGGTCGTGCATCTGCCGCAGGATACGCATATCCCTGAATGTGCGGTGCTGGCCGCGCCCGCTCAGCATCATCTCGCCGCCAGCGCGCAGGCTGCCTGGCCCGTGCGCGCGGCAGGCGAGCCGCCGCTGCGGCCGCTCCGGCTGTTCGAAAAGCCCGAGCCTATCAAGGTGCCGTTTGCAACCGTTCCCGACGGCCCGCCGCATCACTTCACATGGCGGCGCGTCACCCATGCGGTAGTGCGCGTCGAAGGCCCCGAGCGCATCGCCATGGAGTGGTGGAAGCAGGAAGGCCGCGCCCTGACCCGCGATTATTTCCGTATCGAGGACGAGGAGGGCAGGCGCTTCTGGATTTTTCGCGACGGATTGTACGAGCGCGAGCTTGCCGGAGAGGACGGCAAGCCCGTTCCTGCCAACTGGTACCTGCACGGGCTGTTCGCATGACGACATCAGCCTATGCCGAGATCGGCATCACCACCAATTTCTCGTTCCTGCGCGGCGGCTCGGATCCGCGCGCCTATGTGCATGAAGCAAGCCGCCTGCAGATCCCCGTCATCGGGATTGCCGATCATAATACGCTGGCCGGGGTGGTGCGCGCCCATAGCGAGCTCGACAATCCTGCGGTCGAGTTCAAGCCAAAGCTCTTGATCGGCTCGCGCATCGTCTTCATCGACGGCACGCCGGACATCCTGGTCTATCCGCGCGACCGCGCCGCCTACGGCCGGCTCTGCCAGCTGCTCACCCGCGGCAAGCGCGGCAGCGATATCGAGCGGATCGAGAAGGGCGAATGTCACCTGAGGCTCGCTGATCTCATTGACTTCGCCGAAGGCCAGCTCCTCATCCTCGCGCTGCCGCACCGCTTCGATGCTGCGCAGGCGCACAGGATTCTGGAGCGGCTGCGCGACAGCCGCGCCGATGGTGTGTGGCTGGCGGCAAGCCTGCTCTACCGCGGCGACGACAAGCGCCGTCTGGCACGGCTGCATCGTCTCGCGGCGTCGGCAAAGGTGCCGCTGCTCGCCACCAACGAAGTGCTCTATCACCATCCCGCGCGGCGTCCGTTGCAGGATGTGCTGACCTGCATCCGCGAGAAGGCCACCATCGAAGCCATCGGCAAGAAGCTCGAGGCCAATGCCGAGCGATATCTGAAACCCCCTCATGAAATGGCGCGGCTGTTCCGCGATCTCCCGCAAGCCATAGCGGAAACCATGCGTTTTGCTTCCCGCATCTCCTTCTCGCTCGACCAGCTCAAATACCAGTATCCGGACGAGCCGGTGCCGCCGGGGAAAACCGCGCAGCAGCATCTCGAAGACCTAACCTGGGCCGGCGTCGACAAATATTTCGGCGGCGTGATCGACGGCACGCTGCGCGCAACGCTGAAGAAAGAACTCGCGCTGATCGCCGAGCTGAAATACGCGCACTACTTCCTCACCGTGCATGACATCGTGCACTATGCCCGCAGCCATGGCATCTTGTGCCAGGGCAGGGGATCGGCGGCGAATTCCGCTGTCTGCTACGTGCTTGGCATCACCTCAGTCGATCCGACCAAGGTCGATCTGCTGTTCGAACGCTTCATCTCCAAGGAGCGGCTGGAGCCGCCCGACATCGACGTCGATTTTGAGCATTCGCGGCGCGAGGAGGTGATGCAATATGTCTACCGCCGCTACGGCCGCCACCGCGCCGCGATCATCGCAACCGTCATCCATTATCGTCCGCGTAGCGCCATCCGCGACGTCGGCAAGGCGTTAGGGCTCACCGAAGACGTCACCGCAGCGCT
>DASWVJ010000312.1:0-2563 GCA_036406295.1 Bradyrhizobium sp. | reverse complement strand
GCTCAGTAAGACCGCGCGGGGGTTTCGCGAGGAGCGAGGCACCAACACATGTCGGGCGACTCAATCAGTGCCACGGCCGTGGCGGCGATCGATCCGTCGCGGGTTGATCCGTCGCGTATCGATCCGTCACGCCTGAAGATCGCCACTTCCATCAAGCAGGCCGCCGGCACAACCGGCGTCAGCTTCGAATACCTGCTTGCCACCGCCAAGATGGAATCCAACTTCAACCCGAAGGCGGCGGCGACCACCTCGTCGGCGCGCGGGCTATACCAGTTCATCGACCAGACCTGGCTCGGCACGGTGAAGGAGGCGGGCTCCCAGCTCGGCTACGGCAAATATGCCGATGCGATTTCGAAGTCGCAGTCGGGCGCCTATTACATCAACGATCCCTCGATGCGTTCTTCCATCATGAAGCTGCGCGACGACCCCGAAGCTGCCTCTTCGATGGCCGCGGTGCTGACACAGTCCAACAGCTTCAAGCTCACCGGCAGGATCGGCCGGCGTCCGACCGACAACGAACTCTATATGGCGCACTTCATGGGGGTGGGCGGCGCCGCCAAGCTGATCGCCAATGCCGAGGACAATCCGAACGCCTCCGCCGCGCGGTTGTTTCCGAATGCCGCTGCGGCCAACCGGTCGATCTTCTACGAAAAGGGCACCGGCCGCGCCCGCACGGTCTCCGAGGTCTATTCGGTCCTGACCACGCGCTATTCCGCCGCCGCCAATGCCAGGGATACGCGCACGGCGTTCGCCGCGCTCGGCGGCACGCCGCGGCCGACCGCAGTTGCCAGCGCCACCTCGCCGTCGCGCGCGGCGACCATGGAAAGCGCCAGCTTTCTTTCGATCATTCCGGACTCGCGCGCAGTGACGCCGGTCAAGGCGACGACGGGTACGGAATTGACGACCGCCTCCTTGCCGCAGCAGGAGCCGATCTTCCGTACCCTGTTCCAGGCCGGCGACCGCGCTCAGCCCATCTCGCCGGCGGTGCAGGAATTGTGGGGCAATTCATCAACTCGGGTGGACATGGCCTCGGCTGCAAGTACGACGCCGGAAGTGCGCGCGCCCGGCCGGCTCGATCTCTTCAGCGACCGCGACGGTACGTTCAGCTAGCTAGCAGGAATTTCTACCGCGGCCTCATCGACCCTCATGATGATGAGGCGCGCCTTCGCGCCGTCTCCGGACGATGCTTCGCATCGCCGGGAGAACCATGAGGCCACAATATCGCATCGGGCCATCCTTCGAGACGCTGCGCTACGCGCGGCTCGTCAGGATGAGGGCCGGGAGGGTCGGGCACCAAGGCGGTCTTAACGAAACGTCAATAAACCCAAACAGTTATGGTGAACCCTTTGTTAAGCCCCATGGTTTATTTTTCGTGACAGTGGCATCGCGTCACGGTGTCGTCGCAAGTTGCGTAAGCCGGAAAGACCATGATCGTTCGGCAGTTTATCAGTTGGGTCAGGAACGCATCCGCCGGTGAGCGGGCGGAAGCCACGCGAGCTTTGGCGCGAGCCTGGTTGATTTCAGACCTCTGCGACGACGACCGCACCGCCGCCGAAGGCGCGCTGTTGATGCTGCTCGACGATCCATCGCCCCTCGTACGCCGGGCCATGGCCGACGTATTTTCCCGCAGCGTCGACGCACCGGCCGCCATCGTGCAGGCGCTCGCGCTCGACCAGCCCTCGGTGTCGCTGCCCATCCTCGAACATTCGCCGCTTCTGATCGACGCCGACCTTGTCGACCTCGTCGCCACCGGCAACGAAGAGACGCAATGCGCGATCGCGCGCCGTATCAGCCTGCCGGCCTCGGTCTGCGCGGCCATCGCCGAAGTCGGCACCGCCTCGGCGGCGCTGGAACTGATCGAAAATCCATATGCCGAGCTCGCGCCGTTCTCCTGGGACCGTATCGTCGAGCGCCACGGTCATCTTGCCGCCATCCGCGAAGCCATGCTCGTGCTGGACGGCCTGCCAGCGGCGACGCGCTATGCGCTGGTGACCAAGCTTTCGGATACGCTGGCGCAGTTCGTCGTCGCCCGCAACTGGCTGGCCGCCGATCGGGCAGAGCGCATCACCAGCGAAGCGCGCGACCGCTCCACCGTGCACATCGCGGCCTGCGCGGGCGGTGCGGACATGGAAGGTCTGGTGCGGCATCTGCGCGCCACCGGCCATCTCACCGCCGGTCTCATTCTGCGCACGCTGCTGTCGGGCAATCTCGATCTGTTCCACTGCGCGCTCGCCGAGCTTTCGGGCATGCCGCTCGCCCGTGTCAGCGCTCTCCTGCACGACCGCGGCCGCGCCAGCCTGCAGGCGCTGCTGATCAAGGCGGGCCTGCCGGAATCGACCTTTGCCGCCTTCCAGGTGGCGATCGATGTCGGCCACGAGATCGGCTATGCCGACAGCGATGGCGCTGCCGCACGGCTGCGCCGGCGCATGGTCGAGCGCGTGCTGACGCGTTGCGAGACCGACGGCCGCTCGGCCGAGCCGCTGTTGATCCTGCTGCGCCGATTTGCGACGGAATCCGCCCGCGAGGAAGCACGCCTGTTCTGCGAGGAACTCGTGGCGAAAGA
>DASWVJ010000311.1:0-9105 GCA_036406295.1 Bradyrhizobium sp. | reverse complement strand
TGGCAGGCCATGGTGGCGGCGACGTGCATCAGGCGGCGCTCCAGCGGCAGCGCCTCGTCCCATTCGGCCATGTGATCGGCGAGATCACGCAACAGTCCGGCGGCATTGGTCTTGCCGAGCAGCGAGGGCGTCTCGCGCACGGCGATCGCGCCCGGGCCGAAGGATTCGATGGCAAGCCCGAAAGACGCCAGCTCTTCGGCGCGATCGAGCAGTTTCTCCACGGTGGCTTCATCGAGCTCGACGATTTCCGGAATCAACAGGATTTGCCGCTGCACGCCGTTCTTCGCCAGCGACGCCTTCAGTTTCTCATAGACGATACGCTCATGGGCGGCGTGCTGGTCCACCACGATCAGCCCGTCGCGGGTCTGCGCGACGATATAGGTCTCGTGGATTTGCGTGCGGGCGGCACCCAGTGGGCGGTCGAGCAGATCGGCTGATGGCGCTTCCTGGAAGCGCACGTCGGCTGTGGGGGCGCCAACATCGAAGGAAGTCTGCTCGCGTTCTGCGAATGCCGGCGCGGTCGAACCTTCAAAACTCGTCAGCGGTGAAACTGGATAAGAAGGAGAGCTCCGCCAGTCCCAATTGCCGGGCTTCGGCGCAAACGAGGGACGGAAGGCGGAGATTGCGGCGCCATCGGTATTGGCCGCAGTGCGCCTGCCTTCGCGCGCAAGCCCCTCCTTCAGCGCGTGCACGATCAGTGCGCGGACGAGGCCGGCATTGCGGAAGCGCACCTCGGTCTTCGCCGGATGCACATTGGCGTCGACCTCCTGGACGTCGAGCGTGACGAACAGCGCCACCACCGGATGGCGGTCGCGCGGCAGATAATCGGCATAGGCGGCGCGCACCGCGCCGAGGATCAGCTTGTCGCGCACCGGCCGGCCGTTGACGAAGAGATATTGCCCGAGCGCATTGGCGCGGGTCAGCGAGGGCGCGGCGGCGAAGCCTTCGACCACGACGCCGTCACGCTCGGCGCGCACTTCGATGGCGCTCGCGCGAAAGTCGCCGCCGAGGATATCGCCCAATCGTGTGAGACGGCCGGGCGCGCCTGGCAGCGCCGCGGCCCAGGTCACCGGCGCGCGTTCTTCGCCGGCGAGCGTGAAAGCAATGTCGGGCCGCGCCATCGCGAGCCGCCGTACCACTTCGCGGATCGCTTCCGCTTCGGTGCGGTCGGTCTTCAGGAATTTCAGACGCGCCGGCGTTGCATAAAAGAGATCGCTGACCTCGACACGGGTGCCGTGACCGAGAGCGGCCGGCATGATGCCAGATTTCACGCCGCCCTCGACCGTGAGCGACCACGCATGCGGCTCGCTGGCATGACGCGTGGTGATGCCGAGCCTGGCAACCGCGCCGATCGAGGGCAGCGCCTCACCACGGAAGCCCAGCGTGCGGATGCGCAGCAAGTCCTCATCGTCAAGCTTGGACGTGGCGTGGCGTTCCACCGCCAGCGCGAGATCGCCATGCGTCATGCCGCCGCCGTCATCGGTGATGCCGATGCGACGCCTGCCGCCGCCGTCGGTGAAAACGTCGATGCGGCTGGCGCCGGCGTCGATGGCGTTCTCGACCAGCTCCTTCACCACGCTCGCGGGGCGCTCGACCACCTCGCCGGCGGCAATGCGGTTGACGACCTGTTCGGGAAGCTGGCGGACGGGCATGGCCGGCAATGTAGTCGGTCGCGCCGGAAAGCGCGAACCCCGGGCTGAAAAAAGCTGGTGAGAGTGCGAATCCTTATAGCCCTATCGGGACGGAAACGAAGGGTTCTCGCCAACGCCAGAACGGATTTCATGTTCTATCGTAAGAACCTACCGGGCCGGCCGTATGCCGCCATCGACCTGATCTCGCTGCTCGCGCCAAGCTGTCAAAGGGTATTTTCGCGGAATTTTCGTGGAGCGTGCCGCGTGCGATGGCTTCCTGCCGCAAATTGGGATAGCGCGTGGCCAAGGTTTCGCGAAATGACCTTGAAATCCCTGCACGATGACCACATCGCCCGGTTTGCATCGCGCACTGCGCCGTTCGCAACGACAACCAGTTCCGGCGATGGAGCGGCCAGGCAACGGCGAACGGCGCAGCCATTTGTCGGGCCATTTATCGCCAATCAAACCTGGGAGAAGTGGATGAAGTTGATCAAGGCTTCGGCGATCGCGCTTGCCATGTCGGCCATGCTTGCCGGCCCCGTGCTGGCGCAAGGCGCCTCGCCCGACCCGCAGATGCGCGGCGGCGCGCAGGGCAAGAGCCAGCTGCGCGGCACCATGTCGGGCAGCGGCGACGAGGAGTTCGATGCCCAGGCGGGTGCGGCCGCCGAGAAGGGCGGCACCAGCACGAAGGCGAAGGGTACGGTGGGTGCCTCCGGGCGCGCGACCACCAAGGGCCACACCGACGGCTCAGTCGGCACCTCCGCAACCGGAAGCAAGCAGCGCTAGCGGAGACGGCCGCTTCGCTGGACAGTTTCCTGACACCGAGCTCCGGCCGCAGTGCGGCCGGAGCTTTTTCTTCGCGCGCCAGACAGGCAAACGCTAATTTAGTCGTCGAACCCGCGAGAGCCGCGGCGGGCCTTGATGTCGCTGCGGCGCTTCTTGCCTTCGAGGCGGCGCTGCTTGGAGCCCAGCGTCGGCCTGGTTGGCCGGCGCGGTGTCGGGCGCACCAGGGACTCCCTGAGCAGTTCCAACAGGCGTTCGACGGCGTCCGCGCGATTGCGCTCCTGGGTGCGGAAGCGCTGGGCGTGGATCACGATCACGCCTTCCTTGGTCATGCGCTGGCCGGCAAGGCGGACCAGCCGCGCGCGGGCATCATCGGGCAGCGCAGCCTTGTTCGTGTCGAAGCGCAACTGCGCTGCGGTCGCGAGCTTGTTGACATTCTGTCCGCCCGGGCCGGAGGCGCGGACGAACGCGATGTCGATGTCGTCTTCGTCGATCGCAACGCTATGGGAGACCCGCAGCATGACGTTACCGGGACAGAGGAATCAGCGGGCGCAACATAGCCGGTTTGCGCCGGCTGTGCTTGCCGGCGTTGATGCCGTGTCCGCCACGTCCGCTGTCGGAGCCCGGTAAGCCGCGACGGAAGTGTGAGTTGTAGAAAAAGGTTCAGTTCGCCTTGAGCGCGGGGGCCGCGGCAGGCTGCGCCGCTGCCTGCGGAGCCCGTCCGACGATCACGGTGAGCAGGCCCTGGCCCCACAGCCGCTTGGAGGCGCGCCTGGCATCCTCCAGCGTGACCGCATCGACCAGCGCGTTGCGCTTCTCGATGTAGTCGATCGGCAGCTTGTCGAGCTGATACTGCAGCAGGGCCTGCGCCAGCTTGGAGGAAGTGTCGAGCGCCAGCATCTGCGAGCCCTTCAGGTAGGACTTGGCGTCATCCAGCTCCTTCTGGGTCGGACCGTCCTCGGCGATGCGGCGGATTTCCTGCTCGACGGCGTCGACGGTCTCACCGGCGCGGTCGGCGCGGGTGCCGGTATTGCCGATGAACAGCGCGGAATGCTCCATCCACGACAGCGATTCATAGACCGAGTAGGCAAGGCCGCGTTTCTCTCGCACCTCGCGATAGAGCCGCGATGACAGCCCGCCGCCGCCGAGAATGTGGTTGACGACATAGGCCGCCATGAAATCCGGATCGTGCCGCATGATGCCCGGGCCGCCGAAGGTGACGACCGTCTGCGGCACGTCGAGCGGGACGAAGGCGCGCTGCGGCGGCTTGGCCGCGGTGATGTCGGCAACCGGCGCGAGCTTGGACTTGGCCTGCAGGCCGCCGAAGGTCTTGTCGAGCAGCTTGCCGAGCGTATCCGGATCCACGTCGCCGACCACGGCGATGCGCAGCGTATCCCTGGCGATCACGCGCGCGACGTAGTCGCGCAGGTCGGCGACCGTGATGGCCGGCACGCTTTCCAGCGTTCCGTTGGCGGAACGGCCGTAAGGATGATCGCCGTAGGCGACTTCGAGGAATTTGCGGCCCGCCAGCGACGTTGGGTTGGTGGATTCGCGGCGCAGGCTGGACAGCACTTGGTTGCGGATGCGCTCGACGTCGGTACTGTCGAAGCGCGGTGCGGTCAGCGCGGAGCGCAACAGATCGAAGGCCTCGTCCTTGTTCTCCTTCAGCATGCGCAAGCTGCCGCGGAAGGTATCGCGCGAGGAGGAGAAGCTGAGCTCGATGGCGCGGCGGTCGAGCCGCTCGTGGTAGGTCTTGGAATCGAGATCACCGGAGCCCTCGTCGAGCAGGTTTGCGACCATGTTGCCGACGCCGGGCTTGGCCGCCGGATCCTGCGAGGCGCCGCCGCCGAAGGCATACTCCATCGCGATCAGCGGCACGGTGGCATCCTGCACGAACCAGGCCTCGATGCCGCCGGGCGAGACGAGCCGCTGGATCTTGGTGGCGGCCCGCGAAGGCGAGGAGGCGAGCGAAGTCAGCGCAAGCGCGGCGGCGCCGCCGATCAGGGCGGCGCGGCGGGTGATCAGGAAGCTCACGAACGTTTCTCCTCGCGCTTGGGCGCATGGTCCTTGATGAGATAGCCGGTAACCGATCGCTTCTTGTCCAGCCATTTCTGTGCGGCGTCGCGCACCTGCTCGCCGGTGACGGCGCGAATCCGATCGGGCCAGCTCCTGATGTCCTCGATGCTGAGGCCCGAGGTCAGCGCGCCGCCATACCAGCGCGCCATGGTTGCCTGGTTGTCCTGGGCGTAGACGGCTTCCGCGATCAACTGCGTCTTGACCCGCTCGAGGTCTTCGGCGCGCGGCGGATTTTGCGCAAGATCGGCAATCACCGCATCAATCGCCTGCTCGACCTGCGAGAATTCCACGCCGGGTCTTGGCGACACCGAAATCTGGAACTGGGTCGGATCAAGCGAGGTGCCCGAATATCCGGCGCCGGCGCTGATCGCGAGCGGCTTGTCGATGACGAGCGCGCGGTAGAGGTAGGAGTTGGCCCCATTTCCCATCAATTGTGCGAGCACGTCCAGCGCAGCGCTTTCTCCAGCCGCCGCGGTCGTCGACGACGGCACGAGGTAGTAGCGGCGGATGTTGGTCTGCTCGACGCGCGGATCCGACAGCGTCACGGTACGCGGGGCGGCCGGCACCGGCTCCTGCGGGCGGACGCGCCGCGCGGAGATCGAGGGCTGCGCCGGAATGGGCCCGTAGGATTTCTCCACCAGCGGGCGCACTTCATTGGCCTCGACATCGCCGGCAATGATCAGGATCGCATTGTTCGGCGCGTAGAAGCGCTTGTAGAAGGCGAGCGCGTCTTCGCGATCGAGCTTCTCGATCTCCTGGCGCCAGCCAATCACCGGGCGGCCGTAGGGATGGTTGAGATAGAGCGCGGCCATGATCTGCTCGGTCAGCCGTGCATCCGGATTATTGGCGACGCGCATGTTGAACTCTTCCAGCACCACGTCGCGCTCAGGCAGCACGTTCTCGTCCTGGAGAATGAGGCCCGTCATGCGGTCCGCCTCGAATTCGATCATGCGCGCGAGCTGGTCGCGCGGCACGCGCTGGTAATAGCCGGTGTAGTCGGTGGAGGTGAAAGCGTTCTCGTTGCCGCCGACCTGCAGTACGGTCTTGGAGAATTCGCCGGCCGGGTGCTTCGCCGTGCCCTTGAACATCAAATGCTCGAGGAAATGCGCCAGTCCCGACTTGCCCGGCGTCTCGTCGGCGGAGCCGACCTTGTACCAGATCATCTGCGTAACCACGGGCGTGCGGTGATCGGGGATCACCACGACCTGCATGCCGTTTTGCAGCGTGAAGCTCGCGGGCGGCTGCGGCTTGCCGCTGGACTGGGCCATGGCGCTGCCGGCAATAGCGGGCAGTAGGGCAGCAAAGAGCGAAACAGCTAAACGTTTTGAAGACATCAGGACCTGTCTGGACAGCCCGGACAAAATCATCCGGAGTTAACCGCCGTATACACGGCGCGGGCGCCGGCCAGCCTCACGAAGCCGAGAGACAAGCTTAACTATTCGCCATATTTGCCGGCGGCCGGATTGTATTCCTTGTTGAGCGATTCCTTCGGCCCGGTGCCGTAGGCGAAGTTCGGCGATGGCGTCTGATAGCCGGATGGCGGCTGGGTCAGCGAATCGCGCGTCGGCTCGCCCTTGAATGGCGCAGTCTCCGCCTTGTTGCCGCCGAACAAACCGCTGAAGCCGCCACTATAGCCGAGCTGTGACGGCGAGAGGATTGCATTGAGGCCGGGATTGCCGCCGGGCTGATCGGTGACGCTGTCGCCCGAAGCCTTGCCGCCGCCTTTCTGCGCCAGTTCGCTCGGCGTCAGGATGCGGGAGGCCTCCATCGGATCCTTGTTGGCCTTCTTGCGGGCCGCAACCGCCGCCTTGCGGCGCTGCTCGTCGGGATCCTTCGGCCAGTTCGGCACCTTGGATTCGACGGCCACCTGGCCGGGCGGGGGGAGGTCGAGCTTGGGCGGCACGACGAGCGGCGAGCGCTCGCGATAGTCGATGCCGCGGTTTTCCATGTTGGTGCCGCCGAGGCCGCGCATGATGCCCTCGATGACCTTTTCCTCGAAGGTCTTGTCGTCCTCGTCTTCGTCATCGGCCGCGCGCACGGGGCCGGCAGCCATGACAAGGCCGATGAAGAGGGCGGCAGCGGTGAACCAGGCTGCCCGTACAAGCCTTGCCCGCACCATCCATCCGCTCGCTTCGATCTTGCGCATCGCGCTGTTCCTGCTCACAAATTTCAACTCTGCCCACCCCTCAGGACGAGCGCATTTGGAGGGTTCGTATCGGCCGGGATCAGGGCGCTTTTGCGGCGGGTACCCCCAACAGGGAATCATACAACAGGGCTGCTACCCCGGCAACAATGGTCACATCGGCCACATTGAACACGTACCAATTGAAGGTCTTTCCGGCGATCTCGACGTGAAACAGGGCGAAATCGACCACCGCGCCATAGGCGAAGCGATCGATGGCATTGCCGATCGCACCGCCGATGATGAGGCCAAGCGCGATGCTCGCCAGCATCGTCCGCGACCAGGCCATCCAGACGGCGAGCGCAATCACGGCAGCGGCCTTCACCGCGGTCAGGATCGCCTGCGCGATCCAGCTGTCGTTCTGGAACCAGCCGAAGCTGATGCCGACATTCCAGGCCAGCACGAGGTCGAAGAACGGGGTCACCTGCACCGCGCCGCGGCGGCCGAGTTCAAACACGTAGAGCAGCCACAGCTTGCTCGCCTGGTCGAGCATGAGCGCGACCAGCGCCGCGGCGATGCCGGCGCGCAGGGGGCGGCTCACACCGTTACCCCCAGCGCCTTCCATTCGCGCAGCGCAATCGCGTCACGCGGCGAGACGTCTGGGTATTCCGGATCCTCGCCGACGGTCGGCAGGATCTTCCACGACCGCGCGCATTTGGTGCCGGTGGCCTGCTCGACCACGACCGCGACACCCTTGACGTCGGGCAGCGTGAACGCGCCGGCGGGCGCCTCACCTTCGCGGATTTCGTAGTTCGAGGTGATGCACACTTCGGCAAGATCAACATCAAAGAGCGTCGCAAGCATCGCCCTGTCCGAGACGTAAATGACCGGCGAGGCCTCCAGTGAGGAGCCGATTTTTTTCGCGGCGCGTTGCAGCTCGAGCGCGCCGGTGACGACGCGGCGGACGTCGCGGATCGTCTCCCATTTCTTGGCCAGCGCGTCGTCGCGGAACGAGGCGAAGTCATTCGGGAACAGAGTCAGGTGCACGGACGGCTCGGCGTCCCGGCGGTACATCCGCCAGGCTTCCTCGCACGTGAAGCTCAACACCGGCGCCAGCCATTTCAGGACGGAGTCGCAGATGATGTCGATCGCGGTCAGCGCCGCCTTGCGCGTCACGGACGACGGCGGGTCGCAATACAGCGTGTCCTTGCGGATGTCGAAATAGAACGCCGACAGCTCGCTGTTCATGAAGCTGGCGAGGCTCGCCACCACGGTCTTGTAGTCGAACTCGGCATAGGCCTTGCGGATGTCGCCGGCCTGCAGCGCGAGCTGGTGCAGCATCAGCCGCTCCAGCTCCGGCATGTCCGCATGCGCGACGGCATCGCCGCGCCTGAAATGATGCAGCGTGCCGAGCATCCAGCGGATGGTGTTGCGCAGCTTGCGGTAGGTCTCCACCGTGTTCTTGAGGATCTCCGGGCCGATGCGCTGGTCGTCGGTGTAGTCGCAGGCCGCCACCCACAGGCGCAGGATGTCCGCGCCGGACTCCTTGATGACCTTTTGCGGCTCGATGGTGTTGCCGAGCGATTTCGACATTTTGCGGCCGTGCTCGTCCTGGGTGAAGCCGTGAGTCAGCACGACGTCGTAAGGCGCGCGGCCGCGGGTGCCGCAGCTCTCCAGCAGCGAGGAATGGAACCAGCCGCGGTGCTGATCGCTGCCTTCGAGATACATCACGGTATCCTGGCCGCCGTCGACCTTGCGGACGATGTTGCCGAGCTGCGGAAAGTTCTGGCGGTCCTCCAGTACGAAGGCATGCGTCGAGCCGGAATCGAACCAGACGTCGAGGATGTCGTCGATCTTCTTCCAGTCTTCCCTGGCGCGCGGACCCAGGAAGCGCTCGCGCGCGCCATCGCGGTACCAGGCGTCCGCGCCTTCCTCCATGAAGGCCTCGACGATGCGCTGGTTGACGGTTTCGTCCTGCAGGATTTCGGCGGAGCCGTCACCCTGCTCGCGCACGAACACGGCGATCGGCACGCCCCAGGCGCGCTGGCGCGAGATCACCCAGTCCGGGCGGCTCTCGATCATGCCGTTGATGCGGTTCTGCCCCGACGGCGGCACCCATTGCGTCACCGAGATCGCATGCAGCGCGCGCGCCCGCAGCGTATCGCCCGCCTTCGCCTTGCCGTTCGACGCAATGTTCTTGTCCATCGCGATGAACCATTGCGGCGTATTGCGGAAGATCACCGGTTTCTTCGAGCGCCAGGAATGCGGATACTGGTGCTTCAGGCGGCCGCGCGCGAGCAGCATGCCGCCTTCCACCAGCGCCTTGATCACGGCGTCGTTGGCGTCGCCCTTCTCGCCCTTGTCGTTGATGACACGCTTTCCGGTGAAGCCGGGGGCCTGCTCGGTGAAGGCGCCGTTCTCGTCGACGGTATAGGGGATCGCCGTGCTGATGCCGCGTGCCGCCAATTCGCGCCCGTTCGCCATCCAGACGTC
>DASWVJ010000310.1:0-17893 GCA_036406295.1 Bradyrhizobium sp. | reverse complement strand
AGCGAGTTCAGGATGACGCCGGTCTCCGGCAAATCCATCAGCAGGCGTGCCGCTGCGCTCTCGCGCCAATGGAAGAAGCGGCGCTCGCCGCTCCCATCGGTCTCGATCATGTAGAGACCGGGCAGCTTGCCCGGCACGCGCGCCACCCGCGCGGTGTTGACGCCCTCGGCCTGCCAGCCGGCGATCATCTCCTCGCTCAGGGGATCATCGCCGAGCGCCGTGATGTAGTCGACGGACATGCCGAGGCGCGACAGATAGACGGCGGTATTGAGCGTGTCGCCGCCGAAACCGCGTGAGTAGAGCCCACCCGGCGCCTGCCTGAGCTCGATCATGCATTCGCCGATACAGGCAACCTTGGTCATGACGTCTGCATGGCTTTTTGCTCGCGCATGACCTGGTCCGAAAGCCGGATCGGATCATGCTTTAGGCGGCGAATTTGCCGCCGAGCTCATCCTCTATGTGGATGCGGATAATGTCGTCAAAGGTTTTTTCCGCCGTGGTGAAGCCGAGTTTCAGCGCGCGTTCGGTCGAGAAATTGCGCGGCCAGCCATCGACGATGCTGATGATGGCGGGATCGGGCACGCGCTTGATGCGGGAGACGACGTTCTTGCCGGCAACGCGCCCGAGCGCTGCGATCTGCTCGCCGACGGTGGCGGACAGGCCCGGCATGGAGAGATTGCGCCGCGCGCCGACCGTGCCGAGGTCCATAGTGGCGGCATGGACGAGGAAGCCGACGGCCGATTTGGGCGTGGCGTGCCAGTGGCGGACATTCTCGGAGACCGGCAGCACGGCCTCCTGCCCCGCCAGCGGCTCACGGATGATGTTGGAGAAGAAGCCGGACGCGGCCTTGTTGGGCTTGCCCGGCCGCACGCAGATGGTGGGCAGGCGAATGCTGATGCCCTCCAGCATGCCCTTACGGGTGTAGTCGTTGATCAGGAGCTCGCAAATCAGCTTTTGCGTGCCGTAGCTGGTCAGCGGCGTATGGAAGAACTCGTCGCCGATCTTCTCCGGGAACGGCGCGCCGAACACGGCGATCGAGGAGGTGAAAACGAGGCGCGGCTTGTAGCCGCCGCCGGCATGGCGGATCGCCTCGATCAAATAGCGCGTGCCGTCGAGATTGATGCGGTAGCCCTTGTCGAACTCGGCTTCCGCCTCGCCCGAGACGATGGCGGCGAGATGGAAGATGACTTCCGGCCGGTCGGCGAGCAGGCCGGCAGCAGCACCGGGATCGGCGAAGTCGGAGGCGACCACCTTCGCCGGCATCGGCGCCTTCGCCGGCTTCTCCGGCGCCACGACGTCCTGCAACGTCATGCCGGAAATTTCGCGGCTGCCGAGGCGGCCGTCCTTCAGCAGGCAGTCGACCAGTTTGCGGCCGACCATGCCGGCCGCCCCGAGGATCAGAACGTGCAAGACTTACTCCTTGTTTTTCTTGATCTTGATGATGAGTCTGCGCGCTCACTCTTTGACGGCGCCAGTCATCGCCGAAACATAATGCTCGACGAAGAAGGCGTAAAGGATGACGAGCGGCAGCGAGCCGGCCAGCGCGCCGGCCATCAGCGAGCCCCAGCGGTAGACGTCGCCGTCGACGAACTCGTTGACGATCGCGACCGGCACGGTCTTGTTCTGGGTCGATTGCAGGAAGGTGAGCGCGTAGATGAACTCGTTCCAGCACAGCGTGAAGCAGAAGATGAAGGCCGAGATCAGGCCGGGGATAGCCAGCGGCAGCACGATCCTGACCAGTATCTGCCAGCGGCTGGCGCCGTCGATCAGCGCGCATTCCTCCAGCTCGAACGGGATGGTCTTGAAGTAACCCATCAACAGCCAGGTCGAGAACGGGATCAGGATGGTCGGATAGGTCAGGATCAGCGCGAGCGGCGAGTCGAACAGGCCGTACTGGAATACGACGGTGGCGAGCGGAATGAACAGGATCGACGGCGGCACAAGATAGGCGAGGAAAATCAGACCGCCGACGAGGTTGGCGCCCTTGTAGCGCAGCCGCACGATGGCATAGGCCGCAAGCACGGAGGCTGCGATCGACAGGATGGTGGCGCCGACCGCGACATACATCGTGTTCCACAGCCACATCGGATAATGGCTCTCGAACAGCAGCTTGTAGAAATGCTTGAAGGTCGGATTCCAGGTCCAGAACGGGCTGTAGGTCTCGAGGTCAATCAGTTGCTCGTCCGGTTTGATCGATGTCAGCGCCATCCAGTAGAACGGGAACAGCAGGATGAAGACGATGATCGACAGCGGCAGATAGAGCGTCACCAGCCGGCGCGGCACCGACTGCAGATAGCTCATGCCCTCGGAGTAGTCTGCCTTGGCAGCGGTCGGCGCCGAAGACGTCAGCACGCCCTTGAGGTTGACGTGGGTGGTCGGGAGATCAGTCATTGTTCTCTCCCTGCTGCCACCTGCGGCGCTGCAAACCGAACCAGGACACCATGATGGCCGCGAGCAGGAACGGGATCATGGCGCTGGAGATCGCAGCGCCCTCGCCGAGCTGCCCCGCGATGATCGCACGCTGGTAGGACAAGGTCGCCATCAGGTGCGTGGCGTTGACCGGCCCGCCGCGGGTCATCGCCCAGATCAGCTGGAAGTCGGTGAAGGTGAACAGCACCGAGAACGTCATCACGACTGCGATGATCGGCGTCAGCAGGGGATAGGTGATGTGGCGAAACATCTGCCAGCGCGTCGCGCCGTCCAGTGTTGCGGCCTCATAGAGCGAGGGCGACACGGTCTGCAGCCCCGCGAGCAGCGTGATCGCAACGAACGGCACGCCGCGCCAGATATTGGCGAAGATCACGCAAATCCGCGCCCACATGGGGTCGCCGAGGAAATTGATGTTGTGATCGATCAGGCCGAGATGCCGCAGCGACCAGGAGATGATGGAGAACTGGGCGTCGAAGATCCACCAGAACGCCAGCGCCGACAGCACCGTCGGCACGATGAAGGGGATCAGCACGGCCGCGCGCAACATCGCCTTGAACGGCATGTTCTCGTTCAGGAGCAGCGCGAGATAAAGGCCGATGGCGAATTTGATGGTGCTGGCGACGAATGTGTAGAGCAGCGTGTTGAAGACCGAGAGCCAGAAGATGGCATCGTCCCACAGCCACAAATAGTTCTCGATGCCGATGAACTGGCCGACGCGGCCGATCTTCTGGTCGGTGAAGGACAGCCAGATGCCAAGCCCCAGCGGATAGGCCAGGAACAGCACCAGGAACGCCATGGCCGGCAGCATGAACCAGAGGCCGAGCCAGTTCCTGTTGTGCTTGAGCTGGTCCCACGACGTCGCATCGCGGAGCTGCGACTTGGTTTTCGCCGGCGTGAGTGCAATGTCAGCCATGAGCCAGTTTCCTTCGGCCAGTCCTGGCAATTCTCCGGGCGATGTCCCGCCTAGCTTAAGTCAAAACGGGCGGCGGACGCGCCGCCGCCCGCTTTCACATCTTAGCGATAGATGCGCTTGAGCTGCCGCTCGGCTTCCACCATCGCCCCCTTGGCGTCCTTGGCGCCGGTGCAGTAGTTGGCGAACATGTCGACCACGATGAAGTCGGCAATCGCAGTCGCTGCTTTCTCGCCCACCTTGCCGATACCGGAGGCCGGCAGCGCGCGCTTGGAAGCCTCGCGGAACACGGTGTTCTTCGGATCGGCGGTCCAGACCGGCGAGTTGTCGTAGGCGTTCAGCGTATGGGTCAGATAGCCCCGCGCGCCGGTCAGCCATTTGTCGAAGTTCTCCTTCTCCAGCATGAAGGCGGTGAAGGCCTTTGCCGCGTTCGGGAACTTGGTGAAGTTGAACGCCAGGATCGGCACGCAGAGCTGCAGCTCGGTCGGCTTGCCGATCGGGCCCACCGGCCATAGCGCGTGATAGGTGTCCTCGGCGAGATCCTTCATCTTCGCATCGTCCTTCTCGGCAACGTAGATCGAGATGCCGTTGGCGGTGCAGTACAATTCGCCCGCCAGGAACGCCTTGTTGTTCGAGCCGTCATTCCACGACGCCGTGCCGGGGATGAAGGTGTCGGAAAGCGCCTTGCAATATTCCAGCGCCTTCGCGGTCTCCGGCGAGTTGACGATGACCTTGTCGTCCTTGTCGACGGTCCAGGCGTTGTGGCCCCAGAGGATCCAGTGCAGCCAGGCATTGGCGTCACCGGAGGCGTGCCCGAGCGCAAAGCCAGCCGGGGTGTTGTTCTTCTTCAACGCCTTGCACAGCTCGAGGAAGCCCGGGAAATCTTTCGGGAAGTCCTTGAAGCCGGCCTTGTCGGCCGCCGACTTGCGGTAGGTCATGTAGCCGCCGATGGTGGCGACGGGGATGCCGAGCCAGTCGTTGCCCTGCATGCAGGTCTTTTGCGCGGCGTCGGTCCAGCCGCCGTATTTCTTGCCGAGATAATCGGCAACGTCGTTCATCTTCAGGACCTTGGTCGGGAACAGCTGCGGCAGCGTGTGCAGGCCCCAGGCCATGTCGAGGCCCGAGCCGGTGTTGGCGGCCACGGAAGCCTTCGGCTGTACGTCCTCAAAGGACTCGCTGAACACATTCATCTGGGTGCCGGTCGCGGACTGGAACGCGGCGACCATGGCATTGAAGGCGTCGTCTTCCGCCGGCACGAAGCGCTTCCAGCGCATCACGGTGAGCTTGGCGCCCGGCTCCGCCTTCCACGGCGCCGACTGTGCCCAGGCTTTGGCGAACTGGAGAAGCGCGGGTCCAGTCAGAGCACCGGCCGCCGCCAGTGCCGTGCTACCCTGAAGAAGCGAGCGACGTGTAAACTCGTGCATAGGTCCTTCCTCCCGATATTTTTTGTATTTTCAGCTATTCATCGTTCTCCATCGTCTTCTTCATTCCCGATTATGTTTCGGGCTTCAGCTATTCAGTCGCTTTCCCGTCGTTTCGTCGAACAGATGCACGAGCGAGGGATCCGGCTTGAGCCGTACCTTGTCGCCCGGACTGAATTGGTGGCGCTCGCGGAACACGGCGACGACCTGCTCGCCGCCAAGCTTGGCGAACACCTGGGTTTCCGAGCCGGTCGGCTCGACCACGACGATCTCGGCCTCCGCGCCGTCGTCGGCGATGGTGAAGTGCTCGGGGCGCACGCCATAGACCACCGGCTTGCCGTCGGAATTGGCCGGCGCCGCCTTCAGCGGCAGCTTGACGCCGTTCGGCCCTTCGAACGTGGCCGCGCCGTTCACTTTCACCTTGCCCTTCAGGAAATTCATCGCGGGCGAGCCGATGAAGCCGGCGACGAACTGGTTGTCGGGCCTGTCATAGAGCTGGAGCGGCGTACCCATCTGCTCGACGATGCCGTCATGCATCACCACGATCTTGTCGGCCATGGTCATGGCCTCGATCTGGTCGTGGGTGACGTAGACGGTGGTGGTCTTCAGCCGCTGGTGCAGTTCCTTGATCTCGGTGCGCATGGCGACGCGCAGCTTGGCGTCGAGGTTCGACAGCGGCTCGTCGAACAGGAACACCTGGGGATCGCGCACGATCGCGCGGCCCATGGCGACGCGCTGGCGCTGGCCGCCGGACAATTGTCTGGGATAGCGTTCCAGGAGCGGGGTGAGCGCGAGGATCTCGGCGGCGCGCTTGACGCGGCTGGTGATCTCGTCCTGCCTGGCGCCGCGCAGCTTGAGCGAGAAGCCCATGTTGTCGGACACCGTCATGTGCGGATAGAGCGCGTAGTTCTGGAACACCATCGCAATGTCCCGCTCCTTGGGCTGGACATTGTTGACGACGCGCTCGCCGATCGAAATGGTGCCGGAAGTGATGTTCTCGAGGCCGGCGAGCATGCGCAGCAGAGTCGACTTGCCGCAGCCGGAGGGGCCGACCAGAACGACGAACTCGCCGTCCTCGATCGGGATCGTCACGCCGTGCAGTACCTCGAAACTGCCGAATGATTTGCGCACGTCGCGAATTTGGACCGACGACATCCAATTCCCTCCCTGATTGCCCGGCGATATCCGGATATTGCCGGCGCCGCATCGTTTCTTGTTATGGCTCTTTGATGGCTCTGCGGCTGACCGCAAAGCCTCTGGCTCGACGGATATTGTCCGCAGTTTGTACGGTTTTGGCAATCGGTTGCTTAGCCGCGGCTTGGTAGCGCTGTCAATAGTTCTTTGTCCCAAGGGTTGCCTGTGATATGAGCGCGACATGGCACGGAAACGCACCAAGCCCGGCAAGATCCGCCTCACCGAAGTGGCAAAGCTTGCCGGCGTGAGCCCGATCACCGCATCGCGCTTCTTCCGCACGCCCGAGGCGCTCTCCATCAACAAGCGCGTCCGTGTCGACAGCGCGGCAAAGGAACTGGGTTATGTACCCAACCTGGCGGCACGTGCCCTGGCCTCGCAGCGAACCGAGGTGATCGGCGTGCTGGTCCCCTCACTCACCAACAATGTCTTCTCCGACGTGCTGCGCGGCATCTATGACGCGGTGGACGGCAGCCGCTACAGCATCCAGCTTGCGAATACGCGCTACTCGATCCTGCAGGAAGAAAAGCTGCTCCGCGTGTTCCTGGCGCAGAAGCCGGCCGGGCTGATCGTCACCGGCATCGACCAGACGCCGGAATCGCGTTCACTGATGGAAGTGACCGACTGTCCGATCGTGCAACTGATGGAAATCGGCGACAATCCGGTCGACATGATGATCGGCTTTTCCCACGCAGATGCTTGCCACGCCGCTATTTCGCACCTGCTCGAACAGGGCTGCCGCCGGATCGGCTTCCTTGGTGCGCGCATGGACCCGCGCGTGCAGCGCCGCTTCCTTGGTTACCAGCAGGCCATGAAGCATGCCGGCCTCACCGATCCCCGCCTTGTCGTGACGACGCCGCTGCCGACCTCGGTCACGCTCGGCGGCACGCTGTTTGCCGACCTCTTGGCGAAGGCGCCGGATACCGATGCGGTGTTCTGCGCCAATGACGACCTGGCGCTCGGCGTGCTCTTCGAATGCCGGCGCCGGCAAATCTCGGTTCCCGAGCAGCTGCTGATCTCCGGCTTCAACGACCTCGAATTCATGGCTTCCGCAGTGCCATCCCTGACCAGCGTGCGCACCAATCGCTACGAAATGGGCAGGGCCGCTGCCGCGATGGTGATCGACGCGATCGAGGGACGGCGCCCGGAACAGAAGGTCGTCGACCTCGGATTCACCGTGATGGTGCGGCAGAGCTCGGTTCGGCCTGGCCACGGCGGCCGTGCCCCGGTCGAACGGCAAAGCGCCGCCGAATAAGACAAAATGATAGCGCAATCATATGGCTTGAACTAAGGTCCAATCCCAAGATTGCGTGAACAGCGGCCGGCGGCATTGTTTGTCAGGCGCATGATTTTGCGCTTGGTAAGGTTGCGGCTCGAGGCGACGCGTCACGGGTTTGCATTGCGGGAGAGAAACGAATGAACAAGAACCAAGGTAACGGTCACGACAAATCGGCTGGTGGCAAGGGCCGGAAGCTCCGGTCCAGCGAATGGTTCAACAACCCTCACAACCCCGGCATGACCGCGCTCTACCTGGAGCGCTACCTCAATTACGGCCTCACGCGTGAGGAACTGCAGTCCGGCAAGCCGATCATCGGCATCGCCCAGACCGGCAACGACCTCTCCCCCTGCAACCGCCACCATCTCGACCTTGCCCAGCGCGTGCGCGAGGGCATCCGCGCCGCCGGCGGAATCGCCATGGAATTCCCGACCCATCCGATCCAGGAGACGGGAAAACGCCCGACCGCCGCGCTCGACCGCAACCTCGCCTATCTCGGCCTGGTCGAGGTCCTGTTCGGCTATCCCCTCGACGGCGTCGTGCTGACCACCGGCTGCGACAAGACCACACCGGCCTGCCTGATGGCGGCGGCAACCGTGAACCTGCCCGCCATCGTGCTGTCGGGCGGGCCGATGCTGAACGGCTGGTACAACGGCGAGCGCGCCGGTTCCGGCACCGTGGTTTGGAAGGCACGCGAGCAACTCGCCGCCGGCGAGATCGACTACGAGGAGTTCATCAACATCGTGGCGTCCTCGGCGCCGTCGGTCGGCCATTGCAACACCATGGGCACGGCCTCGACCATGAATTCGCTCGCAGAGGCGCTCGGCATGTCCCTGCCCGGCTGCGCCGCGATCCCCGCGCCCTACCGCGAGCGTGGACAGATTTCCTATGAGACGGGAAAACGCATTGTCGAGATGGTCTGGGAGGACCTGAAGCCGTCGGACATCCTGACGCGCAAGGCGTTCGAGAACTGCATCGTCGTCAATTCCGCGATCGGTGGCTCGACCAACGCGCCGATCCATATCAACGCACTGGCCCGCCATATCGGCGTGGAGCTCTCGATCGACGACTGGCAGAAGCACGGCCTTGACGTGCCGCTGCTGGTGAACATGCAGCCGGCCGGCTTCTATCTCGGCGAGGAATTTCACCGCGCAGGCGGCGTGCCGGCGGTGGTGCGCGAACTCATGAAACACAAGCGCATCCATGAAGATGCCCGCACGGTCAACGGCCGCACCATGGGCGAGAACTGCGGCGAGGCGCCGACGCCGGACAGCGACGTGATCTGGAGCTATGACAAGCCGCTGGTGAAGGATGCCGGCTTCGTGGTGCTGCGCGGCAATCTCTTCGATTCCGCGATCATGAAGACCAGCGTGATCTCAAAGGAGTTCCGCGACCGCTATCTCAGCAATCCCAAGCAGCCGAACGCGTGGGAAGGCCGCGCCATCGTGTTCGAGGGGCCGGAGGATTACCACGACCGCATCGACGATCCCTCGCTTGCGATCGACGAGCACTGCATGCTGTTCATCCGCGGCGCCGGCCCGATCGGCTATCCCGGCGGCGCCGAGGTCGTGAACATGCAGCCGCCGTCGGCGCTGATCAAACGCGGCATCCTTTCCCTGCCCTGCATCGGCGACGGCCGGCAGTCCGGCACGTCGGGCTCGCCCTCGATCCTCAACGCCTCGCCGGAAGCCGCGGCCGATGGTGGCCTCGCGATCCTGCGCACCGGCGACAAAGTCCGCATCGACCTCACCAAGGGCAGCGCCAACATCCTCATCTCCGATGACGAGGTGAAGAAGCGCCATGCCGAGTTGAAGGCGCAAGGCGGCTTCCGCTTCCCGCCGAACCAGACGCCGTGGCAGGAAATCTATCGCAACACCGTCGGCCAGCAGGCCACCGGCGCCTGCATGGAACTCGCCACGCGCTACCACGACATCGCCGGCAAGGTCGGCGTCGCGCGGGATAATCACTGACCGTCGAGGCAGCAACAGCCGTCACTGCGAGCGAAACAACCAGCCCCGTCATTCCGGGATGGCCCGAAGGGCCAGACCACAGATGCGCAATTGCGCATCGGGGAATCTCGAGATTGCGGGTTCGGCTCTGCGAGCCGCCCCGGAATGACGACAAGAAACGGCAAGAAACGGAAGGAAATGAAGATATGTCGGACCGCCTGAAGGGCAAACGTGCCGTTGTCACCGCAGCGGCCGCGGGCATCGGACGCGCCTGCGCCATTGCATTCGCGCGCGAGGGCGCCACGGTGATTGCCACCGATATCGATGAAAAGGGCCTCGCTACCCTCGGCCGGGAAGGCATCGCCGAGACGGCGCGGCTCGACGTCCGCCGCACCGCCGACGTCGACGCCTTCGCCAAACGCGTCGGCAAGATCGACGTCCTGCTCAACGCGGCGGGCTTCGTGCACCACGGAACGATCCTGGATTGTTCAGAGGAGGACTGGGACTTCTCGTTCGATCTCAACGTCAAGTCCATGCACCGGACCATCAAGGCGTTCCTGCCGGCGATGCTGGCGGGTGGAGGCGGCAGCATCGTCAACATCTCCTCGTGCGCGGCACTGCGGCCTCCGGCCAACCGCTATGTCTATAGCGCATCCAAGGCCGCGGTCTCGCTGCTCACCCGTGCGATTGCACTCGACTTCATCACCCAGGGCATCCGCTGCAACAGCATCTGCCCCGGGACGGTGGAAACCCCCTCGATGCTGCAGCGTGCCGCCGCGGCCGGCCCGGACGGACGCGAAAAGTTCATCGCCCGCCAAAAGATGGGCCGGCTGGGCACCGCGGAGGAAATCGCTGATATGGCCTTGTACCTCGCCAGCGACGAAAGCGCGTTCACCACCGGCGTCGACCTCGTCGTCGACGGCGGCTACATGCTTTGACATTCATACGACCGGGGTTTCGACCATGAACAAGATCGATCTCAACAACCGCTCCGCCGTTGTCACCGGGGGCGCGCAGGGTTTTGGCAAGGCGATCGCCGAGCGGTTTGTCGCCTCCGGCGCCAGGGTCGCGATCTGGGATCACGACCATGCGCTGGCGGAAACGACGGCGAAGGCGATCGGCCCCGCGGTTACGGCGATCAAGGTCGACGTCACCGATACGGCCGCGGTGGAGAAAGCGCGCGACACGACCCTGGCCGCATTCGGCAAGATCGACATCCTCGTCAACAATGCCGGCATTGCCGGCGTCAACAAGACGGTGTGGGAGACCGACCTCGAGGAATGGCGCAAGGTGCTGCGCATCAACCTCGACGGCCCGTTCATCTGCTGCAAGGCGATCGTGCCCACGATGCTGAAACAGAAATACGGCCGCATCGTCAACATCGCCTCCATCGCCGGCAAGGAAGGCAATCCGAACGCCGCGCACTATTCCGCCTCCAAGGCCGGCCTGATCGCGCTGACCAAATCGCTCGGCAAGGAGCTGGCCGCGCATGACATCCTGGTCAACGCCGTGACGCCCGCGGCGGCGAAGACCGCGATCTTCGACCAGCTGACGCAGCAGCACATCGATTTCATGCTGTCGAAGATCCCGAAGGGCCGCTTTGTGCTGGTCGAGGAGCTGGCCTCGATGGTGGCGTGGCTTTCGTCGGAGGACTGCGGATTCTCGACCGGTGCGGTGTTCGATATTTCGGGCGGCCGGGCGACGTATTGATTTTATCCCTCACCCTGAGGAGGCCGCGGAGCGGCCGTCTCGAAGGGCGAGGCCACCAGCGGGAGCCTACATCCTTCGAGACGCGCGTTCCGCGCTCCTCAGGGTGAGGGTTTGCAGTGGAGCCAATCATGATCCGGAAAGGCGGATGTCTGTGCGGCGCGGTTCGGTTCACGACCGAGGGCGAGCCGCTGAATGTGCGCATCTGCCATTGCCGCAATTGCCAGAAGGCGATGGGCTCCCCTTTCTTTGCGCGGGCGCTGTTCGACCAGCGCGCGCTCAGGGTCGAGGGCGAGACGGCGCACTATCCGTCCTCCGAAGCGCTGGAGCGCGTCTTCTGCACGAAGTGCGGTGCGCGGCTGTTCTCGCGGAGGACCAACGGCACGGCCGTGGGCGTGGCGCTGGCCGCCTTTGACGATCGCAACGCCTTTCAGCCGACCGAGCACATCTGGCTGTCCGAGAAGATGGACTGGGTCCGGATCGACGACGGCCTGAAGCAATATCAGGAGTCGGTTCCGCAATAGTTTGCCGTCCCGGCGCAGGGATAGAATCCATGCTAGCCTGACCGTCCAACGCGTGAAGCCGGGGCATCCCCTTTGAACATCTCGCTGTATGACGTTTCGGTGTGGGTGCTGCCGCTCCTCATCGCCATCACCTTTCATGAGGCCGCCCACGGGTTCGTGGCCTGGCGGCTCGGCGACAACACCGCCTGGCAGCTTGGCCGCGTCAGTTTCAATCCGCTCAGGCACGTCGACCCCTTTGGTACGGTGATCCTGCCGGCCGTGCTGCTGATGGCCCACTCACCGTTCCTGTTTGGCTACGCCAAGCCGGTGCCGGTGAACTTCCGCAACCTCAACAACCCCAGGCTCGACATGGTCTGGGTGGCCCTCGCCGGCCCGGCCACCAACATCCTGCTGGCGCTGGCTGCGGCGGCCGCCTTCCATGCCATGCCCCTGGTGCCCACGGATTATGCCAAATGGGTCGCGGACAATTTGAAAAACTCGCTTATCATCAATGCGGTGCTGGCGGTCTTTAACATGATGCCGATACCGCCGTTGGACGGCGGGCGGGTCGCGGTGGGACTATTGCCGCGGTTCCTCGCCTACCCGCTGGCCCGACTCGAACCCTATGGCCTGCTGATTTTGATCGGGGCGCTCATCCTTCTGCCATTGCTGGGTGCTCAACTCGGTCTAAATCTTGATGTTATCTCGACGATACTGAGAACGCTGACCGGCTACGTGCTGGGCGCCGTTCTATTCCTGACGGGCAACACGTAAGCTCGCCAGGAACCGGGTTGAGGATTGCAGTGGCCAAAGCCGCCGACATGTTGATCGCCAGAAGGGCCGACACCCGCGCCCGTGCCGATTTCGCTACCTGGAAGATGATGGCGAAGCTGAACGGAGCCTCGGCGCTGCCGCAGGAGGCGCAGGATTTCCTCGCTGCCTACCAGAAGTTCCTCAAGCAGATGACGGATGCGGACGCGAGCGAGGCCACGATCGCGCTGATGTATCGCAGCTACTATGCGGAGATGGGCGGCGGCGGCGCCCCGCCCGACATTCCGGCGCGCCAAAGCGAGCCGGCCGCCGACAACGTCACCGCCTTCCGCCGCCCGGCTCCAAAGCCCAAGCCCAGGCAGGCTGCCTTCTATCCGACGAGCCCGGGCGCCAAGCCGAAACTGCCGGTCGCGCTGATCTTCATCTGCCTCGTCGTGGTTTACGTCGGCATCCGCTACTTCTGGCAGTAGGTCAGCCCCACCTCCCGTCATGGCCGGGCTCGGCCATCCACGTCTTTGGCCAACGCGGGAAAGAAAAACCTGGATGCCAGGGACAGCTGGCGCGAAGACGCGCTTTGCGCCTTTGCCCCGCGCCACTGGTATCGCGAGATTGTCCGCACGACGAAATTTCGGATCGCAGGCGCATCGAGGCAACGGCTAGCCGGCCACGGCAGTGCCGGCCATAATGGTTGCGCTCTAGCTGCAATCCAGAAAAAATTATGGGAGGAAAAATGAAGCGATCCCTTGCCGTGCTCGCGATGACCACGAGCCTGGTCTTCGCCGGCGGCGCCTTTGCGCAGACCATGGACAAGAACGTCAAGGTCGGAAGCCTTGGCGACCAATCGGGCCTCTACGGCGATATCGGCGGAGTGGGCTCCAGCATTGCGGCACAAATGGCGATTGAGGATTCCGGACTGCAAGCCAAGGGTTGGAAGGTCGAACTGATATCCGGCGATCACCTGAATAAGCCCGACGTCGGCGTCAATATTGGCAAGCAATGGATCGACGTCGAGAAGGTCGACGTGTTCGTCGATCTCGCCAGCTCGGGCGTGGGACTTGCGATCGCCAACCTCGCCAAGGAGAAGAACGTCGTCAACCTGAATTCCGGTTCGGCGTCTTCGGATCTGACGGGATCGCAGTGCTCGCCGAACACGGTGCACTGGGTCTACGACACCTACATGCTCGCCAACGGCACCGGCAAGGCGCTGGTGAAGGCCGGCGGTGATACCTGGTTCTTCCTGACCGTCGATTACGCCTTTGGCCATGCGCTGGAACGCGATACGGCCGCGGCCGTGACGGCCAGCGGCGGCAAGATCATCGGCAGCGTCAAGCATCCGCTCAACAACGCCGACTTCTCCTCCTTCCTGCTGCAGGCGCAAAGCTCCAAGGCCAAGATCATCGGCATGGCCAACGCCGGCGGCGATACGACCAATACGATCAAGCAGGCCGCCGAGTTCGGCATCGTTGCCGGCGGCCAGAAGCTCGCGGGCCTGCTGATGTTCCTGACCGACGTTCACGCGCTCGGCCTCAAGGTCGCACAAGGCCTCAACTTCACCGAGACGTTCTATTGGGACATGAACGACCAGACCCGGGCGTTCTCGAAGCGCTTCATGGAGCGCTACAAGAAGACCCCACCGACCATGGTGCATGCCGGCGTCTATTCCTCGCTGATCCATTACTTCAAGGCGCTGGAGGCGCTCGGCGGCAATCCGCATGACGGCCGCGCCGTGGTGGCCAAGATGAAGGAAATGCCGACCGATGATCCCCTGTTCGGCAAGGGCTCGATCCGCGCCGACGGGCGCAAGATCCACCCGGCCTATCTGTTCGAGGTGAAGAAGCCCTCGGAGTCGAAATATCCGTTCGACTATTACCGGCTGATAGCGACCATCCCGGCGGAAGAGGCCTTCCTGCCGCTCGACAAGAGCGTCTGCCCGCTGCTGAAGAAGAGCTGAGAGCTGTAGAGCGTGTATTTGCAGGGCGGATTACCGATAGCGTAATCCGCCATTTCTCCGAGACGATACGGCCGATTACGCCCTCGGCTAATCCGCCCTACGCAGCTACGCAGCCTGCTACTACTGAAACGCGACCTCGGCAAAGCTGCGGAGCTTGCGCGAATGCAGCCGCTCCGATTCCTGGAGCTTGAGCCGCTCCAGCGCCTTCAGCCCGATCTCGAGATGCTGGCCGACACGCTGCCGGTAGAACTCGCTGGCCATGCCCGCGAGCTTGATTTCGCCGTGCAGCGGCTTGTCGGAAACGCACAGCAAGGTGCCATAGGGCACCCGGAAACGATAGCCGTTGGCGGCAATTGCCGACGACTCCATGTCGAGCGCGACCGCGCGCGACTGCGACAGCCGCCGGATGATCGCCGGACCGCTGATTTCCCAATTGCGATTGTCGACGCTCGCGACCGTTCCGGTGCGCATCAATCGCTTGAGCTCGAAGCCGGAGAGTCCGGTGACCTCGCCGACTGCCTGTTCAAGCGCGACCTGCATCTCGGCAAGCGCTGGTATCGGCACCAGCAGCGGCAACTCACGATCGAGCACGTGATCCTCGCGGAGATAGCCATGGGCGAGGACGTAATCGCCGAGCCGCTGCGTGTTCCTCAGGCCCGCGCAATGCCCGACCATCAGCCAGGCGTGCGGGCGCAGCACAGCGACGTGGTCGGTGATGTTGCGCGCGTTGGACGGACCGGTACCGATGTTGATGAGGGTGATGCCGCGATCGCGAGGCCCGACGAGATGGAACGCCGGCATCTGCGGCATGCGCTCGGGCGCGGTCTCGGCCGTGCCGCCGCCAAGGCGCGCGCTGCGTGTCATCACATTTCCCGGCGCGACGAAGGCCTCTACGCCGCCCTCGCCCGACGCCAGCCGTTGCCGGCACGTTTGCGCAAAGGCATCGACGTAGAACTGATAGTTCGTGAAGATCACGAAATTCTGGAAGTGTTCGGGGTCGGTGCCGGTGTAGTGATAGAGCCGGCGCAGCGAGTAGTCGACGCGCGCCGCCCGAAACAAGGCGAGCGGCTCGGGATCCCCGGGCAACAGCTCGAGCGTGCCGTCGGCGATGGCGTCGTCCATCGTGGCAAGATCGGGCGTATCGAACACGTCGCGCAGCAATCGCATCACGATCGAGTCGTCGTTGGTGCCAAGCGACGCTTCAAGGTTGATGTCCCGCCGGTAGGCGAAATGAATCGGGATCGGCTCGTTCGACTCGCCGATCTCGACCGGCACGCCGTGGTTCTCGATCAGGAGCCGGATCTGTTCTGTGAGATAGTTGCGGAACAGGTCCGGACGCGTCACGCTGGTCTCGTGCACGCCCGGCCCCGCGACGAATCCGTAAGAGAGGCGCGAATCCAGCCGCGCATAGGTCGAGGTCGTGACCCGCACGAACGGATAGAAGGCGCGCACCCGTGCCGTCAGCGCTCCGCCGTGGGCGTAGGCCTCGAACCGGTCGCGCAGGAATTTCGTGTTGCGCTCGTAGATCTCTTCGAGGCGCCCGACCGCGGCGCCGGCATCGGTGAACGCTTCCGTGGCGATGGCCGGGGGAGTTTCTGGCGTCATTGCTGGACAGATTCGACTGGCGGAATGCGGCGTGAATACGCCGTTTGGCGCTCAGAGTATATTGGGAGAGTCTCCGGTTCCAGCGCGGTGATCGCATCCCGTCGGCGGGACGAACGGCGTGGCCGTCACTTCTTCTCGTTGAAGTTCACCTTCAGCGTGTAATTGAAGGTATCGTCGGTCAATTCGACCGGCGGGCGCGGCACGGGATCGGAGCGGCGGATCATGGCAATCGCCGCTTCGTCGAAGGCGGCATCGCCCGACGATTCCAGCACACCGACCTGCACCACGTTGCCGAGGCGGTTGAGCGTCAGGTTGACCCTGACGGTGGCGGTCTTGTTCTTTTTGACCTTGGGATAACGCTTGTGCAGCTCGAAATAGGCGCTGATCTGCCTGCCCCAATCGGCGGTGAGCTTGCCCTTGTCCTTACCGATGCCGAGGCTCGGCGCCTTCGCCTTCTCCGCCTCGGGCGCGCTCTCGTCGAGAGACTGGCGTGAAGTCGCCTCCTGTGCCACCGACTCCGTCGAGGCCGCGGTGGCGACTGCGGCGGTCTTGGGGTCGTCCTCAATGGGCTTGTTGGACTCGTTCTGCGTCACGATCCGGTCGGGATCTTCCGCTTCCTGCGGCTTGTCCTTTGGCAGGTCGGTTTGCTTCAGCTCCGCCTTCTGTTCGTTGAGCTGCGGCGAGGCTGCGGATGCATCGGTGTCCGGCCCCGGCGGCAGGTCATTCTCCTCGACATGGGGGGACGAGAAGAGTCCGATCTCGAACGCGGTGGCGCCGAGCGTGCCGTCGTCCTCATCGGTACGCAGATGCGCAACGGCCAGCGCCACGCCGCCGAGATGCAGCGCGAGCGCGGCGATCGCCGCGCACACCCACAGCCGCTTCGACGGCTTTGGCTCGGTTTCGAGGTCGGACATCACAGGTCAGCCCCTCAGGGCGTCGAAGGTTGAGACTGTGCCGGCGCAGCCGCGGCCGGCACCTCGAGCGCGACCAGCTTGATCTTGGTATAGCCGCCGGCGCGCAAAAGCTCGAGCACGTCCATCAGGTCGCCATAAGGTACGGCCTTGTCGGCGCGCAGGAAGATGAAGCGGTCCTTGCTGTTGTCGGGGGCCTGGTCGAGCGTCGAAACCAGCTCGGCGCGCTTGACTGCCGTCTCGCCGATCGCGACCGTGAGATCCGGCTTGATGCTGACGTAAGTCGGCTTGTCCGGCTTCTTCTGCGGCACCGCGGACGAGGTCGGCAGGTCGATCGGAAGGTCCACGGTGGCGAGCGGCGCCGCCACCATGAAGATGATCAAGAGCACGAGCATCACGTCGATGAACGGCGTGACGTTGATCTCGTGGGTTTCGGCGAAATCGCCCTCGTCGTCGAACTCGCTGCCTGCAATCGAGACGGCCATCGTCCTACTCCGCCGCTGCCCGTGGCATCACGCCGCCGCTGACATGGGTGCGATCGAGATCGCGCGACAACAGCCGCGCCGCCGCGCCCGAGGCGCGGTTGACCAGTTCGAGATAGCCCTTCGTCACCCGTGCGAAGTGGTTGTAGATGATGACCGCCGGGATCGCGGCGACGAGGCCGATCGCGGTCGCGAGCAACGCTTCGGCGATACCCGGCGCCACCACGGCAAGGTTGGTGGTCTGCGCCTTCGAGATGCCGATGAAGGAGTTCATGATGCCCCACACCGTGCCGAACAGGCCGACAAAGGGCGAGGTTGCGCCGATGGTGGCGAGCAGGCCCATGCCGAGCCGGATGCGGCGGGCTTCGGCGCGCACGATCTCGGCGCAGCTCGATGCCGCCCGTTCCTTGATGCCGCCGTCGCTGGAGATGCCGGCCGACTGCCTGGCCTCGCGCATGCAGGCCGCCAGCAGCGTCGGCAGCACGCCCTCCTTCGAGCCGAGCGCGAATTGAGCCTCGGCGAGCGAGCGCGCGTCCGAAATCTTCTTCAGCGCCGAGCGGACCTTCTGCTGCACGACCGACAGCTCGATCAATTTCGCAATGAAGATGGTCCAGGTGACGAGCGAGGCGAAGGCAAGACCAATCATCACGCCCTTCACGACCACGTCGGCCGACATGAACATCGACCACGGCGACAATTCCCTGGGCACGCTGATCGACAGTCGTGAGGCCGACGCATTTTCCGCCGGCGCCGCAGCGGACGCGGGAGCGCCCGGCGCCTGAGGCG
>DASWVJ010000309.1:0-9131 GCA_036406295.1 Bradyrhizobium sp. | reverse complement strand
ACCATGCGGTCCTCCTCGGCGGCGTTCTTGATCCAGAGTCCGTCGCCCTGAGTGTACATGGCGTAGCTGGCGCCGCCGACTTCGAGGGTGGATTCCGAGCCCGGCTTCAACTGGTAGCCGATCATGACCGAGACTTCGTTGACCACCTTCTCGGCCGGCCGGGTGGAGACGAAGGCATACGCGGGATCGCGCGGGCGGTTCGGCGGATTGGTCTTCGAGGAGGCAGGCTTGGCCAGCGCAAAGCACACCCGCTTGCCGTTTGGCGTTGCCGTGTAGGCGCCCCAGGTGCCGTATTGGCCGAGCAGGGTGGGCTCGGCGCCGCCGGCGGCAGCGGCAGCGGCTGGCGCTGATTCGGGTTTGACGGCGAGCGGCTTGGGGGCGTCCTTCTTGGCCGGAGCCTTGGGAGCTGCAGGTGGAGTGCCTTGCGCCAACGCAAGGCCTGACGCCGCGCACAGGAATGCGCCCGCCGCCAGCGATGTGAGAATTTGCCGTGCCATGATCGGGTCTGGTTCCCTCATCATTGTGACCTGAAGATGGCCCGCGCCCGCCATCATCGGACGCGCGATGGATAACCGGGAAACGCTTGCTTGGGAAGGCAGTTAACGAACCGCTTGGGCGTTGGCGACGCCATGCCGCCAAATGCCCGCCTCAGTTCTTCGTGCGCGAGGCGCGCTGCTTTTCCCACTGCGCCTCGGTCCATTGCAGCAGGTCTTCAGCGCCGGAACTGCGCAAATGCGCGCCGCCGTCCTGCACTACCATTTCGCCATTGATGAAGCCGGCCTGGTCGGAAATCAAATAGCTCGCAAGATCGGCCAATTCAGCGTGGTCGCCGTGGCGGCCGAGCGGATTGCGCTGGGACCAGCTCTCCTCGCGGCCCTCGGGGCGGAGCTGGCCGGTGGCCCCTGGCGTCGGAAACGCGCCGGGCGCGATCGCCACCGTGCGGATGCCCTTCGGGCCCCACTCCACGGCGAGGCTTTTCGTCATGGCGAGCACCGCGGACTTCGCCATCGCCGAGGGCACGGTGAAGGCGCGGCCGGTGATGGTCGACGTCGAAAGAATGCTCAGCACCACGCCCTTGTGCTTGCGTTCGATCCACCGTTTTCCGGCGGCAAGCGTGCAATACATCGTGCCGTGCAAGGTGGGGCCAAGGATCGCGTCGGCCGCGCGGAACGACAGATGCTCGGTCTGCGCGATGAAGGTGGCGGCGGCATTGTTGACCAGCACGTCGATCGGCGCATCGCCAAAGATCTGATCCATCATGGCATCGACCGCGCCGCCGTCGCGGATGTCGCATCTGGCGACGCCGACTTTGGCGGCAAATTCGCTCTGCATGGCGCTTGCCGTCTGCTGCAGCAATTCCAGCCTGCGGCCGCAGATGATCAGCTCGGCGCCGAGCTCGGCAAAGCGCCGCCCCATCGCCGCGCCCAGCCCCGAGCCGCCGCCGGTGATGAGGATGCGCTTTCCCTTGAGCAGGCCCTTTTCAAACATTGTTTTGTTCCCTCCAAGCTCGACCCACCTCATTCTGAGGAGACGCGTCAGCGCCTCCTCACCATGAGGGTCATGCACCAGGAGCGGATTGTAGCCCGGCTGCAAATCCGGCATGAAGCGGACGAGCCCCGCCACTTCAGAAGATCAGGTGTGTCCATGAAAGCCATCCTCTGCTCGCAATACTGCCAACCCGACGATCTCGTGCTGGCGGATGTGCCCGATCCGGTGGCGGGACCGGGCGAGGCCGTGATTGCGATCAAGGCGGCCGCACTGAACTTCTTCGATATCCTGATGATCCAGGGCAAGTACCAGATCAAGCCGCCGTTCCCGTTCTCGCCGGCCGCGGAAGTCTCCGGCATCATCGAGAGCGTCGGCGCAGGGGTGACGGGCCTGAAGGCCGGCGACCGCGTCGTCGCCTCCTGCGGGCATAACGGCGCGCGCGAAAAGATCGCGCTGCCGGCCAGCTCCATCGTAAAAATCCCGGACAATCTCGACCACGACCGCGCCGCCGGCATCATCATTACTTACGGCACCGCGCTGCATGCGCTGGAAGACCGCGCGAGCCCCAAGCCGGGCGAGACGCTGGCGGTGCTCGGCGCGGCCGGCGGCACGGGCCTGGCCGCCTGCGAGCTTGGCAAGCTGATGGGACTGAAGGTGATCGCCTGCGCCTCGTCGGACGAGAAGCTGGAGTTTGCAAAACAGCATGGCGCCGAGCTGACGCTGAACTATTCCAGGGAAGATCTGAAGGAAGGCCTGCGCAAGCTGACAGGCGGCAAGGGCGTCGATATCGTCTTCGATCCCGTCGGTGGCAGCTATGCGGAAGCCGCACTTCGCTCGATCGCCTGGGAAGGCCGTTTCCTCGTGATCGGCTTTGCCGCGGGCGATATTCCGAAGATGCCGCTCAATCTCGCGCTGCTCAAGGGATGCGATATCCGCGGCGTGTTCTGGGGCGCGTGGACGCGCGTCAATCCGCAGAAGAACCGCGCCAATCTGGAGAAGCTGGTGAAGTGGACGGCGGAAGGAAAAATTTCGTCACATGTCGATCGCACTTTCCCGCTGGCACAAACCGCGGACGCGCTGAAGGTGCTCGCCGGACGTCAGGCGATGGGCAAGGTGATCCTGCATCCGTAAAGCGTTTGAGCATGATCGTTTCCGCAAACCGGTTCCACTTTGCGCGATCATGCTCGAAGTTCCACCTGTATCCGTAGTGTACCGGGTGCGGCGCGGATTTCGCCAGAATTGAACCACAGTGAATGGTTAGCCGCCCGCATGTCGCGCGACGGCGAACACCCGGATTCCATAGGCGTTAATCGCATCGCGCCGGATCAACTCGACGCTAACGACGCATTTTTTTGTGATTGAATTAGGCGAATACGCCTCAATCAAAACAAAATGTTTCCCGATTCGCGCCGACGAGCGTCGTTTTTTCAACCTAATCGGGAGCAGATTCATCGACCCCATAGCGGGCGCTTGGGGCAACAATACTTTAAGAAAATCGATGCCCTTGCGTTCCCGTGGTGGCGTATCAGTAGCGGGGAAGCACGACCATGGTGGAGAGTTCCAGGCAGGTTCGGACGAGTAATCCGTTTGACCGCTTCGACGAAGCCATTAACGATCCAGGCCTCTATCCGACCTATCAATTCGAGCGTCCCGAATCGAGACAGCTGGAGCCGCTGCCGCAGGATCGGGTGCCGCTGTTCCTCTCGGACTATGAACAGCAATACGAACAGGAGCGCTACGAGAACGAAGCGCCCGAGTACACTTTCGGCAGCAGGCGCGACAAGCCGCGCACGTCGCGCATCGTGACCGGTGTAGTTGCCGCGACCGCAGTGGCCGCCGCCGTCGGGTTCTTCGCCATCGACGCCACGCGCTCGGTCTTCGTCAACGCCAAGGCTTCGCTCGCCAGCGTCGCGCCCTCGCTCGGCGGCGGCGCGCCACCTGATGCCGCGCCCCCGGCGCCGCGCATCGCCGAGACTGCAGCACCCGAACCGCGGATCGCCGCGCCGGAAGCGCAGGCCGTCTATCGCGGCAAGCCGGCAGAGGCCACCGTGGCGCCCGTTGCAGCAGCCGCGGCGAGCGGCAAGCCGGTGGAAATGGCCTATGCGACGTCGCCCTCTCGCGAGGAAATCTCGGCCGCGTATCAGTCGGCGGTGAAGGGCCAGGTGGCGGCAGTCGCTCCCGCCGCGCCAGTGCCGCCGCAGCCCGCCGCACCGGCGGCGCGGCGCATGGATCCGGATGAGGTGGCGGGCCTGCTCAAGCGCGCCAAGAGCATGCTCGCGATCGGCGACATCTCCTCCGCGCGCCTCTTGCTCGAACGTGCCGCCGATGCGCAGGAAGCGGAAGCCGCGCTGATGCTGGGCACCACTTACGATCCGCTGGTGATCGGCAATCAGGACATGCGCAGCATCACGCCCGATCCGGCGATGGCGCGGCAGTGGTACCAGAAAGCAGCCGCGCTCGGCTCGGCAGACGCCAGGCGGCGCCTTTCACAGTCCCAGAATTAGGAAATAACGAGGCGCAAACGCGGGCGGAAGAACTCCGCCCGCACCAAACCTGGCGCGAGGTGACGGGTGAATGACACCGTCTCGTTCCAGCAATCACCCGAAACCAACCCGACCAGCAGGGGATCTTGAGAGATGCGACGTTTGTTTGCGATGGCACTCGTTGCCACGACAGTGGTGTGCAGCCCGATAGCGCGCGCAGCCGATGATACCGAACTCGACCCGGCGAAGGTCAGCGACAGTCTCAAGGCAATCTTTCAGTTCGGTTCGGTCGCCACCAAGCAGGCACTGAACGCGAACACGGTGACCCTGATCTCGGGAACGATCGGCGGCACCTATGTGCAGTTCGGCGCCGATCTGGCTTCCGTGCTCGACGATGGAAACAAGTTGCGCGTACTTCCAATCGTCGGGCGCGGTTCGGTCCAGAGCGTCGCCGACATCCTGTTCCTGCAAGGCGTTGATCTCGGCATCGTCCGCTCCGACACGCTCGACTATCTCGAGCGCAAGGGGTTCGCCAAGGACATCAAGAAGCAGTTCACCTATGTGACCAAGCTTTACAATGAAGAGATGCAGATGATCGCGCCGAAGTCGATCGCGAGCATCAAGGACCTCAACGGCAAGCGAGTCAGCGTCGACCTGCCGAACGGCGGCACCTTCGTCACCGCTCACACGGTGTTCGAGCGGCTCGGCATCAAGCCGCAGGTGTACTACATCGAGCAGCGCATCGCGATGGAGAAGCTGCTCAAGGGCGAGCTCGACGCGGTGATCGTCTGTGGCGGCAAGCCGTACAAGTCGGTGGCCAACTTCAAGAACGACGGCCGCTTCCACCTCGCCCGCGTCGAATACGCCAAGCCGCTCCAGGCCGACTATCTGCCGGCGACGCTGACCTCCAAGGACTATCCGAACCTGATCGCCGAGGGCGAGACGGTGGACACCATCGCGGTGCCGGCGGTGCTGGCGGCCTACAACTGGGCGCCCAACACCGAGCGCTATCGCAAGCTCAGCCAGTTCGTGGATGCGTTCTTCACCAAGTTCCCGACCTTCCAGCATCCGCCGTTCCATCCGAAGTGGAAGGAAGTCTCGCTGTCGGCGCCGCTCGCCGACTGGCAGCGCCTGCCCTACGCCGAGCAATGGCTGAAGACGCACAACGTCGAAGCCGTGACCCGCGCCCGCTTCGATGAGTTCCTGAAGCAGACGCCGGCGGCGGCCGCGAGGGTGCAGAGCGACGGCGATCGCGAAGCGCTGTTCAAGCAATTCCAGCAGTGGGACGCGGAGCGCAACGCACGGGCGCAGGTCCGCCCGGCCGGCGCGAAGTAAGGAACCACAAAGCCTTCGGGCAAGTCTTGCAGGCGTGATCGCGGGCTGCGCGGTCACGCCTGTTTCATTTCGCTCTATTTTTGGAGCATGATCTTTTCCGAAAACCGGTTCCCACTTTTTGGGATCATGCTCTAGTCCGTTTGGTCGACCGTCTCGACACCGCGCTTCAGCGCGGCGCGGGCGGCCTCCCTGTGTTCGGGCGTGATGTTGCTGGTGACCATGCGGATCGCGGTGGCCAGCACCGCCGCATCGTCGGTGAAGCCGAGGATCGGCAGCATGTCCGGCATGAAATCGAACGGCAGGATGAAATAGGCCAGCGCACCGAGCAGCGCCACCTGGACATGCCGCGGCGTCTCGCGGTCGAAGGCGCAGTAATAGGCCGCGAGCAAATCCTCGGCGAAGGGCAGCTTCGCCATCACCTGCTTGAACTTGATCCAGAACCGCCGGCGCACGCTGTCGCGGTCCTGCGCCAGCCTGTCAGCCGGCTCGAACCCAACACTATGCTCGCTCGTTGCCATCGCTTTCCCCGCCTTGGTCTGGCGCACGATCTTTCTCGGAAAACCGGCATCCACTTTTCCGGATCATGCGCACGCCGCGGCCGATTGCCGCTGCCGCACATTAGTTGGGGACAGCAATCCCCTGCCGCAACCCGCTCAGAACACGCCGAGCTGCCGGGCAATACCGTTCATCGCCTTGGCGAGCTCGATGTCGAGCCGGGTGACGCCGCCGGCGTCGTGGGTCGCCAGCACCACCTCCACGGTCTTGTAGACATTGCGCCATTCCGGGTGATGGTCGTTCTTCTCGGCGACCAGCGCGGCCCGCGACATGAAGCCGAAGGCCTCGTTGAAATCCTTGAAGATGAAGGTGCGCTCGATCGCGTCGCGGCCAGAGGCCTCCTTCCAACCCGCCAGCTCCTGCAACGCTGCTCCTCTTGCCTCCGCCGATAGCCGCTCCGCCATGTGCGCCTCCTTCTTTCACGGGAACTTTACCCTAACACCGGGCAGTGGCCTGCGATCCATGCCACAATCAGTTCTGCGGGCGCGGCGGTAACCATGAAGAACAGGCCCCTGCGCGCCGGTAACAAAATTTTGCTAGGATTCGCCGGGTAATCGCGTTGGCTTCATGAAATCGCCTTTGAAACGATTATTTGCGAGATCCATGACAAGCGGACCCGACCTCGCTTATTCGACAATTCCATCGCCCGGGCCGCGCTCGGCGAAACGGCGGGTTGCCTTCGTTTCGCTGGCCGGCCTGATGGCGGTGCTCGGCATCGCCGCTGGCGCCTATTATTTCGCGATGCGCCCGGTGACGCTGAAGGTCGCGGTGGGACCTGCCAACAGCGACGACCTCAAGGTCGTGCAGACGCTGGTGCAGGCCTTCAACAACCAGCGCAACAGCCAGATCAAGCTGCGGCCGATGCCGACCGACGGGGCGGTGGCGAGCGCGCAGGCGCTTGCAGACGGCAAGGCCGACCTCGCCATCATCCGCGGCGACCTCGAGGTCCCGAAGAACGCACAGGCCGTCGCGACGCTGCGCAAGAACGTCGCCGTGCTCTGGGTGGCGCCGACGGCGAAAGCCAGGGGCAAGAAGGCGCCGCCGAAAATCACCAAGATCGGCCAGCTTGCCGGCCACCGCGTCGGCGTGATCGGCCGCACGCAAGCCAACGTCAATCTGCTAAAGGTGATCCTGACGCAGTACGGCGTCGATCCGGGCAAGATCGAGATCATCCAGTTCCCCGCCCACGAGGCGGCGGAGGCGATCCGTAACCAGAAGGCCGACGCCTTTATCGCCGCAGGCCCCGTCAACAGCAAGATCACGACCGATGCGATCCTGGCTTCCAGCCGGGACGGCGGCACGCCGACCATCCTCGCCATCGACCTGGCCGACGCGATCGCACAGAATCATCCGGCCTATGAGGCCTCCAACATTCCCGCCGGCTCCTTCGGCGCTGTGCCGGAGGACGAGGTCAAGACCATCAGCTTCGCACATCACATCGTCGCGCGCAGGGGCCTATCGGAATCGACCGTTGCCGCCTTTACGCGCCAGCTGTTCTCGATCCGTCAGGCCTTGAAGAACGAATTCCCGCTCGCCGCCAAGATCGAGACGCCCGACACCGACAAGGACGCCACCATCCCCGCTCATCCGGGCGCGGCGGCCTTTGTCGACGGCGAGGAAAAGACTTTTCTCGACCGCTACAGCGACTTCATCTGGTGGGGCCTGATGGCGCTCTCGGCCATGGGCTCGGCCGGCGCGTGGTTCGCGAGCTATCTGAAGAAGGACGAGCGCAGCAACAACTCCTCGCTGCGCGACCGGCTGCTGGAGATGATCGCATTGGCGCGCAAGAGCGATTCCACCGAGGAACTCGACCAGTTGCAGGCCGAGGCAGACGTGATCCTGCGCGACACGCTGCAATGTTTCGAGCACGGCGGAATCGAGGAAGGCGCGCTGATCGCCTTCAACATCGCGCTCGAGCAGTTCCACAATGCGGTCGCCGACCGCCGCACGCTGCTGATCAGCCTGCCGCAGCATTTGCAGCGCACCGCGCAGCTCCGCGTCACCGGGATGCTGTGATCGTTCCCTGGCGTTATTGCGCCGTCACGTTCGTCCTATAGCTTCCATTCCCGTCATCGCGAGGAGCAAAGCGACCGAAGCAATCCACCTATCCGCTTGGATCGCTTCGCAATGACGATCAATCGGTGAGGCTGCCATGCGAATCAAAATCTCCCGCCGCCGCTTCATCTCCACAGCCAGTGCTGCTGCCCTCGGCGGCATCGCGATGCCCTATCTCAGCCGCGCGGCGGAGCGGCCGCAGATCCCGCAGGGTGTGCAGTCCGGCGATGTCAGCACCGACGGCGGTGTGGTGTGGGCGCGTGCCGACCGGCCCTCGCAAATGCTGGTCGAGGTCTCCACCACCGAATCCTTCGCCAACCTCCGCGCGCTGCCGCCGATCGCCGCACTGCCGGAGAGCGACTTCACCGCAAAAATGCTCTTGGAAAATCTCCCGGCCGGCCAGGACATCTTCTATCGCGTGAAATTCCGCGACCTCTCGCATCCGGAAATACTGAGCGAGCCCGTGGTCGGCCGCTTCCGCACCGCGCCCGCCAGCCGGCGCGACGTCAGCTTCGTCTGGGGCGGCGACGTCGCGGGCCAGGGCTGGGGCATCAACCCCGATGACGGCGGCATGCTCAGCTTCGCCACGATGCGCAAGCACAGGCCGGATTTCTTCCTGCATTCCGGCGACACGATCTACGCGGACGGCCCGATCAAGCCGGAGGTCGCGCTTGCCGACGGCAAGGTCTGGAAGAACATCACGATCCCCGAAAAGACGAAAGTCGCCGAAACGCTCGACGAGTTCCGGGCCGCGCACAAATACAACTTCCTCGACGACAATCTGCGCGCCTTCAATGCGGAGGTGCCGATCTTCGTGCAGTGGGACGATCATGAAGTCGTCAACAACTGGTCGGCCTCGAAGCAGTTACCCGCCGCCTACAAGGAGCGCGACGTCAACCTGCTCGCCGCGCGTTCGGCGCGGGCGTTCCACGAGATGTATCCGATGCGCGAAAGCCTCAGCGAGCCGGGGCGGATCTACCGTACCATCAACTACGGCCCGCATCTCGATGTGTTCATGCTGGACGAGCGTAGCTATCGCGGACCGAACAGCGAAAACCAGCAGACGGAATACGACCCCGGCGCATATTTTCTCGGCCCCGACCAGCTCAATTGGCTGAAGCGCGCGCTACTCAACTCGCGCGCCACCTGGAAGGTGATCGCCTCCGACATGCCCTTGTCCATCATCGTCTATGACGATGCGCCCAACAAGAAGGG
>DASWVJ010000308.1:0-8866 GCA_036406295.1 Bradyrhizobium sp. | reverse complement strand
CGAGGCGCTCCCTGACGTCGACGGGCTCGAGGCGATCCTCATCACCGGTTCCACGGCCGGCGTCTATGACAACTTCGACTGGATCGCGCCGCTGGAAGATTTCGTGCGTGCCGCGCACGAAAAGAAGGTGCCGATGGTCGGCGTCTGCTTCGGGCACCAGCTGATTGCGCAGGCGCTGGGAGGCGTGGTGCGCAAGTCGGAGAAAGGCTGGGGCCTCGGCCGGCACGTCTATGACGTGACGCCCGGCAACGGGATTGTCGAAGGGGAGCGCATCGCGCTCGCCGCCTCGCACCAGGACCAGGTCATCGCGCCACCCGCCGGCGCCAGGACCATCCTGTCGTCGGATTTCGCCGAGCATGCCGGACTGCTCTATGCCGGCGGCACCACGCTCTCGGTGCAGCCGCATCCGGAGTTCTCGGTCGGCTATGCGCTCGCCTGCTGCGAGATGGCGCACGACAAGGGCCATGCGCCCGACAGCCTCGTCGCCGCCGCCAGGGCTTCGCTCGCCGAGCCGCTGGAAAGCGCAAGACTGGGCAGTGCAATCACGCGTTTCCTCGCGCGATCAAGGTGACATCCGACGAACGGCTGCCGAGGCCTTTGGTCGCCGGATTGTCTGCAACGGCAGACAACCCGGCATTTGGCGGCCGATCACTGCGACAGCTTCACGAAATTCGGGAACTTGAGCTTTCCTTCCATGATGGCCTTCGGCCAGACCGTGACTTGCTTGCCGTCCTGCCACTGGAAGACAAGTCCGGTCACCGCGCCCGGGCCGGACTTGATGCCGTGGGTGAACTCGTCGTTCTTGCCGTAGAACTGGATCTTGCCGATCGTTCCCTCGAAGTCGGTCTTCTCGAGTTCGGCAACCATCTTGTCCGGATCGGTCGAGCCGGCGCGCTGGATCGCTTCGGCGATGATGTAGACCTCGTCGTAGGCGGTGTAGCCGGTGTAGGCCGGCGGCGTGCCGAACTTGGCCTTGAACGCCTGCGCGAACGGTTTTGTCTTGGGGGTGACGGCTACATCGGGCGTCGCAACCGCAAGCGACGGCACGCCTTCGGCCGCGCCATTGGTGTCCTTCCAGAAGGTCGGGCTCAGCGCCTGTGCGCTGATGCCGAACATCGGAATCGGCACCTGCTGGTTCTTCCACTGCACGGTCGGCTGCACGCCGACATGCGAGATGCCGGTGACGATCACGTCAGGCTTCTTGTTCTCCATATTGTTGAAGATCGGCGTGAAGTCCGTGGTATCCGGCGAGAAGCGCACATGCTCGACGACCTTTAGTCCGGCCTTGGGCAGGCAGGCCTCGTAACCGGCGTCGAGCGGCTTGGTCCAGGCCGCATCCTCGCTCATGATCGCGGCCGTCTTGAATTTGAGCTGGTCGACGAGCAGGTCCTTGGCGGCATCGCAAACAAGCTGCGCCTGCGCGGCCGATGTCAGGTAACCATGGAAGGTGTACTTGTTCTTCTCGTAGTCGTTATGGACCGCCTTGGTGATTTCGTTCGATGCGGCGCCGGGTGTGATCAGGGGCATCTTCAGCCGCGCGGCCCAGGGCTCGAGCGCCAGCACCACCTCGCTGATGTAGCTGGCGATAACGGCCGAGACCTTGTCCTCGCTGACGGCGCGCTGGAAAGCGCGCACGGAGTCGGCCGACGAGCTCTTGTTGTCATAGGTCACGATCTCGATCTTGCGGCCCATCACGCCGCCCTTGGCGTTGATCTCGTCGGCCGCGATCTGAGCGCCGCCCGGGGTTGCGGCACCCGCGATCGACTGCACCTCGGCGATCACGCCGATCTTGATCGGATCCTTCGACTGCGCATGGGCGGGCGCGAGGCCCAGTGTCAACGCACAGGCAAGCGGCAACAGGCTGCTCACGCCGAGGATAGAGCGATGTCGTGACATGTTTGGCTCCCTTTTCTTTGCCTTGTTGTTTTTGATGCTCAAGAACTAGAGATATCCGGCCCCCGCTTCCGCTGCGAACCGTCCGGGATCGCCCTCCCATACGATCCGCGCGTGCTCGAGCACGTAGACGCGGTCGGCATGCGGAAGCGCAAAGGTGACGTTCTGCTCGCCGAGCAGAACGGTGATCGAGGTCGTCTGACGCAGTTTCTCCAGCGCCTTCGACAGCAGCTCCAGGATCACGGGCGCGAGCCCGAGCGTGGGCTCGTCGAGGACCAATATCTGCGGCTTCATCATCAGCGCCCGGCCGATCGCGAGCATCTGCTGCTCGCCCCCGGAGAGAGTTTGCGCCATCTGCCCCTGCCGCTCCTTCAGGATCGGAAACAGTTCGAACAGCCAGGCAAGCTGTTTTACCTTCTCATCATTGGGCAGGTGCTGACCGCCGAGATCGAGGTTTTCGCGCACCGTCATCTCGCCGAACAATTCGCGCGATTCCGGGCACTGCACGAGGCCGCTGCGCGCAATCCGTGCCGGGCCGATGCCGCGCAGCTTCTCGCCGCCGCGCAGGATTTCGCCGGTATAGGGAAGGAAGCCGGAGATCGTGTTGAACAGCGTGGTCTTGCCGGCGCCGTTGAGCCCGACGATCGAGACGAACTCGCCCTCATGGACGTGCAGGGAGACGTTCTCGAGCGCCTGCGCCTTGCCATAGTGCACGCTGACGTTCTCGACCTGGAGCAGCGGCACCTTGTCCTTGAAGCTGGTCTCCGGCCGCGCGTGTGTCTCGATCGCGCCGCCGAGATAGACCCGCCGCACGGTCTCGTTCTTCATGACATCCTCGGCCCGGCCGGTCACGATCTCTTCGCCCAGATACATCGCGAGCACCCGGTCGACCAGCGCGGCCACGCTCTTCACATTGTGGTCCACCAGCATCACCGCCCGTCCCTCGTCGCGGAAGCTGCGGATGAGTCCGGAGAACATGTCGACCTCTCCACGCGTCAGGCCCGCAAAAGGCTCGTCGACCAGCACGACTTTGGGGTCGCGCGCAATCGCCTTTGCCAGCTCGAGCCGTCGCAGGTCGGCGAAGGGCAAGGTTGGCGGATGCCGGTGCATCACCGCGCCGAGGCCAACGCGCTCTGCGATCCACTTGGCGCGCTCGGTCAGCGCCTTGTCGGGAAACAGCATGAACAGGCTGTCGGGCAACAGTGCCACCATGATGTTCTCGAGCACCGTCTGCCGGTTGAGCGGTCGGGAGTGCTGGAACACCATGCCAAAGCCTTTCCGCGCGATCTTGTGCGCGGGAAGCCCGGCGACATTCTCGCCTTCGAAAACGACTTCGCCGGCGGTGGGGCGCTCGATGCCCATGACGCTTTTCATGGCCGTCGATTTGCCGGAGCCGTTGGGACCGATCAGGCCGAGGATTTCACCAGGGCGCAGATCGAAGGCGAGATTCTTGACGGCGGTCAGGCCGCTGAAACGCTTGGTCAGTCCGCGAACGGTGAGGACAGGAGCATTGGTCACGTTCTGATCCGTCACGAGCGCGCCTCGCGTGACAAGGCTGCTCCGAGGAAGCCGCCGGGGAAGAACAGGACGACAAGCAGGGCCACTGCCGAGACGATGAATGTTGCCAGTTCGCCGGTCGGTCTGAGGAATTCGCCGGCGACGATCAGGAAGATCGCCCCGAGCGCCGCGCCCAGCACGGTGCGGCGTCCGCCGAGCACCGCCGAGACGATGACGTTGACGCCGACCGCGACGTCGACCACGGTGCCGACCGACGCGGTGCCGAAATAGAACACCAGCAGCGCGCCGGAGAGCCCGGAGAAGAATGCGCTGACGACGAAAGCCGCAAGCTTGTGCTTGACGATGTTGAATCCGAGCGCGCCGGCCTGCACCGGATCCTGCCCGCTGGCCTGCAGCACGAGGCCGATCGGCGATTGCGCCAGCCCATACAGGATCGCCGCACTGATGGTCATGAAGCCGAGCGCGATCCAGTAGTTTGCGCCCGCATTGATGGTGATCACGTCGGGAATGGTCAGCCCGATTTCGCCACCGGTGAGATCGGCAAACACCACGATGAAATTCTGCAGGATCAGGACGGCGACAAGGGTGGTCAGGCCGAAATACGGTCCTCTCACCCGCAGCGCCGGCAGTGCAAGTACGAGACCGGCGACAACGGAGGCCAAGGCCCCGAGCACGATGCACAGGTACACCGACCAGCCGAACTGGTTGTTGAGGATGCCCGCCGTGTAGGCGCCGACGCCGATCAGGAAGGTCGGGCCGAAATTGACCTCACCGGCAAAGCCGAACAGCAGATCCCAGGCCATCGCGAAGACGCCGAAATAGAAAGCGACCGTCAACAGCCCAAGGATGTAGCCCGACACATAGAACGGCAGTGTCGCGGCAAAGGCTACGCATGCAAGCGAAATGAAGAACAGGCGCGATGTGAAGAACCCGGCCATGTCAGCGCCTCCCCAGCAGGCCCTGGGGCCGGATGTACATTACGATGACCAGCAGCAGCAGCGCCGGGATGGTTCGGTAGGCGGGCGAGACCAGATACGCCGTGACCGTTTCGAGATAGCCGACGACGATGGCGGCAATCAGCGATCCTGATACGCTGCCGAGGCCGCCGAGCACCACGATCGAGAAGGCGCTCGCGGTCAGCGGACCGACACTGTAGGAGCTGACGCCCAGGAACATGCCGAGCAGCACGCCGGCGATGCCGGCCAGAACGCCGTACATAGCCCAGACCACGATATAGATGCGCGTCAGCTCGAAACCCAGCAGCGTGACGCCACGCGGATTCATCGATGCTGCCAGCACCGCCTTGCCGATCCGCGTCCGGTTGACCAGCAACCAGAGCAGCGCGATGACGAGGCAGCAGACGATCGCTGTGAAGATTTCGTTCCGCGGCGTGCGGACACCGAGGATACTGATGACGCCTTCGACGATCGGCAGCACCGTCTTGGCGTTGTTTGTGAAGAAGTAGGCGATCAGCTCCTGAATCATGATGCCCCACAGCAGCGTGCCGGTAAGGACGAAGATCTCCTTCTCCTCATTCGGTATCCGCCGCGAGTTCTGGATCGGCCTCACGACCACAAAATACGTCGCAAACGCGGTGAGGAGCGCCACCGCGACGCCGAGCAGGGCGCCGGAATATGGGTCCATATGCAGCACACTGGCTGCGGCCCAGGCTGCCACCGCCGCAGCCACCATGATGGCACCGTGAGAGAGGTTGAGGACACCGGAGACACCGAAGATCAGCGTGAAGCCGGTGGCCCCGAGGGCGTACAGGGCGCTGATGGCGAAGCCATCGATCAGAATCTGGAACGCGAGCATCGATAAATTGGTTGCGGCAGCAAATGCTGCCTGTTCTGGGAAACGCGGAATGAAGAAAAAAGCTCCCGGGAGGGTCCGGGAGCATTTCCAGCTCGCGCTAGTTGGTGATCTTGATGAAGCTGGGGAACTTGATATCGCTCTTGGCGACTTCCTTCGGCCAGACGGCGGTCTGCTTCCCGCCCTGCCATTGCAGCATCAGTCCGGTGATCAGGCCCTTGCCGTACTTGATCGAGTGGGTGAACTGATCGTCCTTGCCATAGAACTGGACGCGGCCGATCGTGCCTTCCCAGTCGGTCTTCTCCAGCGCGGTGACCAGCTTGTCGGCTTCGGTGGAACCGGCCCGCTTCACTGCGTCGGCAATGTAGTAGACCTCGTCATAGGCGGTATAGCCCGCATAGGACGGGTAGTTGCCATAGCGCTTCTTGAAATTTTCGGCGAACGGGACCGACTTGGGGGTCACCGCGACGTTCGGGCCGGAGACACCCTGGTAGAGCACCCCTTCCGCGGCGTCGTTGGTATCCTTGCCGAACGTCTCGTTGGTCGCCTGCGAGGAGATGCCGAACATCGGGATCGGCACCTCCTGATTCTTCCATTGCACCGTCGGCTGCACTCCGACATGGGAGATGCCGGTGATGATCACGTCGGGCTTGGCGCCCTCGATCTTGTTGAAGATCGGCGTAAAGTCGGTCGTGTCGGGCGAGAAGCGGATATGGTCGAGGACCTTCAAGCCGACCTTGGGCAAGCACTCCTCGTAACCGACATCCAGCGGCTTGGTCCACGCGGCGTCCTCGCTCATGATGACGGCTGTCTTCATGTGCTTCTGGTCCACCAGCAAATCCTTGGCCGCGTCGCAAACCGACAGCGCCAGGGCTGCTGAAGTCAGATAGCCGTGAAAGGTATACTTGTTCTTCTCGTAGTCAGCGTGAACGCTCTTGCTGATTTCATTTGACGCCGCGCCAGGGGTGACGAACGGCGTCTTCAGGCGCGAGGCCCAGGGCTCGAGCGCCAGTACCACCTCGCTGATGTAGCTGGCGATAACCGCGTTGACCTTGTCTTCGTTCACTGCGCGCTGGAATGCCCGCACCGAATCCGCCGAAGAACTGTGGTTGTCGTAGCTGACGATTTCGATCTTGCGTCCGTCGACACCGCCCTTGGCATTGATCTCGTCGGCCGCCATTTGCGCAGCCTGCGGGATCGAGGCTCCGGCGATCGCCTGCGCCTCCGCGATGATGCCGATTTTTATGGGGTCAGCCGCCATCGCGGGATTTGCAGCCGTCGTTGCTAACGCGACGGTTGCTCCGAGCAACTGCGGCAATGCGATCAACCGCAATCGGGACATGAACTTCATAATGTTTCACTCCTTATTGTTATTATTGGCCTCTTATCGAGCAGTTTTGCGGACGCTACACCCGCCGTCAGAACCGCAGCAATGCGACTACGCGCAGGTCGCCATGCAAATGAGGTCGAACAACTAAAGTAGTGGATGGCCCCGAAAGATGAACGCTACTCGCGGCGAGCCGGCGCATCGCGATCCGGATTGCCCGCCGTGAAGCGACCGGAAGGCGCCCTGAACTCCTCGACCTTTCGACACAAAAGGCTTTCCGAGGAGCCCCAAGACGCTGGCTCTAACGCGTCCGTGATGGGATAATCCATACCCGTGGCGCAGTAGCTAACCCTCCTCGCTCGGGGCTCGGATCGTGGGAATGGAAGCGCTTCCGGAGGATATGTCGGTCGCGATCGATGAGCTGGAAACAGCCATCGCCGAGATGGAATCGCGCCTTGAATCCGCCCGCGCCGAGCGGGACGATGCGAAGGCGCGCCAGGTCGAGCTCGAAATCGAGAACGCGAATCTGCGGCGGGAACTGGCGCACGCGCGTGAGGGCCAGAATGCCAGCGCCGAAATCCTGCGCACCATCGCCAATACGGGCGGCGATGCCGAACATGCCCTGCAGCAGATCGCCGAGACCGCCCAACACTTCTTCGATGCCTCCAGCGTCACCATCCGCATCACTGACGGCAAGGAATGGATTCGCACCATCCGGGTCGGAGGGGGATCGGAACGGGTCATGGCGGCCGTTCCCGCACGCGAACTCGCGGTCCGCGGAAAGAACGTGGCGGGGCTGGTCTATCGCGAAAACCGGCAGATTCACGTTCCCGATCTCGACCATGTCGACGCTTCGATCGCCGATTTTCCGGGATGGGCGCCAGCGCGCGCCGGTGGCTCGCGCACGGTATCAGGCACGCCGCTCAGACTCGGTGCGGGCGCAATCGGCGCAATGATCATCCACCGCGACCGGCTCGCGGCCTTCACCGATGAGGAACTGGCGCTCCAGCAGAGTTTCGCCGATCAGGCCGTCATCGCCATCGAGAACGCGCGGCTGTTCAACGAAACGCGGGAGTCGCTGGAACGGCAGACCGCAACGGCCGACATCCTCAGGGTCATCGCTTCCTCGCCATCGGATGTGCAGCCGGTGTTCGAGGCCATCGCGGCGAGCGCCAAGCGGCTGCTTGGCGGCTTTTCCGCCACCGTGCTGCACTTCCGCGGCGACCAGCTTCACCTGGTTGCGTTCACACCGACCAGCCCGGAAGCCGACCAGGGCCTGCAGGCGTCGTTTCCGCGGCGCGTGGCCGAATTTCCCGTCTTCGACCTGGTACGGCACGGTACGACCATCCAGTTCCCCGACAGCGAAGCCGAGAACGTGCCGGCGATGAACCGCGACCTCGCGCGGCTGCGCGGCTACCGCAGCGTTCTGTTCGTACCCCTGATGAACCACGATACGGCGGTGGGCATTATCAGCGTCACCCGCACGACACCCGGCGCCTTCGCCGATCACCACGTGCAATTGCTGCAGACCTTCGCCGACCAGGCCGTCATCGCGATCGAGAATGCTCGGTTGTTCAACGAAACGCAGGAAGCGCTGAAGCGGCAGACGGCAACTGCCGACATCCTGAAGGTCATCACCTCCTCGCCTTCCGACGTACAGCCGGTATTCGACGCCATCGTACACAGCGCCAACCGCCTGATCGGCGGCTTTTCAACTGCCGCGTTTCGCTACGGCGACGGCAATATCCATCTGGCCGCCTTCACCCCGACCGATGCGGACGGCGACGCGGTGCTGCAATCCTCATTCCCGGTCCCGCTGGAACAGTTCCCGCCCTATCACCTGACGCTCGAAGGCGCGCCGGCGGAACTGCCCGACACCGAGCTCGAGCCGGCAGCGCGCGACATCGCGCGCGCCCGCGGCTACCGCAGCATGCTGTTCGCACCGCTGATGAACGACGGTGAGGCTGTCGGCATCGTCACGGTGACCCGAGTCGCACCGGGCTCGTTCGGCGAACAGCACACCCGCCTGCTGCAAATGTTCGCCGATCAGGCCGTGATCGCGATCAGGAATGTCGGGCTGTTCAACGAGGTGCAGGCACGCACCGAGGACTTGAGCGAGGCCCTGCAGCAGCAAACGGCAACGGCCGACGTGCTCAAGGTCATCAGCCGCTCGGCGTTCGATCTCGAGACCGTCCTCACCACATTGACCGAGTCGGCCGCACATCTTTGCGATGCCGAGATGGCCGCGGTGACGCGACAGCACGCGGAAGGCGGCTACTATCATGCCACGCGATACAATTTCCCGCCGGAATGGGA
>DASWVJ010000307.1:0-5959 GCA_036406295.1 Bradyrhizobium sp. | reverse complement strand
CTTCGTGATGTATTCGTTCTCCGGCTGGAACGCGGCGACCTACATCATCGGCGAGATGAAGCTGCCGGAGCGTAACGTGCCGCGCGCCATGCTGATCGGCACGCTGATCGTGCTGGTGCTCTATGTGGCGCTGAATGCGGTGTTCCTGCACACCGCGCCGATCTCCGAGCTTGTCGGCAAGGTCGATGTCGCCCGCATTTCCGGCAGCCATATCTTTGGTGAGATCGGTGGCCGCATCGTCGGCGGCTTGATCTGCGTAGGCTTGGTCTCCTCGATCTCGGCCATGATGTGGATTGGTCCGCGCGTGATGATGACCATGGGGGAGGACATCCTCGCGCTGAAAATCTTCGCCCGCCGTTCTTCCAGCGGCGCGCCGGCCTATGCCATATTGTTCCAGCTGGCCGTGGCCAGCCTGATGCTGTTCACCCGCAGTTTCGAGAAAGTGCTGGAGTTCATCCAGTTCTCGCTCTTGTTCTGTTCGTTCTTCGTGGTGCTCGGCGTGATCAAGCTGCGCATCACCCACCCGAACCTGCCGCGGCCCTATCGCGCTTGGGGATACCCGCTGACGCCGGTGGTTTTCCTGCTCGTGACCGGTTTCATGATGTACTACCTTCTGACCACCCAGCCAAAGCCATCGCTGCTTGGTTTATTGATCATGGTTTCAGGCCTGCTGATTTACGCCATTTTCCGCAAGCAATCTGGCAATGGCCCCGCGGCCGCAACTTCGGGTCGCGAATGAAGCTGTTTCGGTCTTTTACGTCAGCCGTCTTCGCCGCCGCCCTGATCTGGGCAGCCACGGGACTTGCGCGCGCCGAGGTCACTGCGGACGATACGGCCAAGTTCCTCGCCGGCATGCAGCCATCGGCCGATTCGCCGCTGATGCCGCTGACCAAGGATCCGTCCTGGCAGCGCCACGCCAGGTTCTTCGACAACGCCTTCGGCCAGCTCGAGCAGCGCCAGCTCTCGAAGATCCGCACCTGGTCGGACAGCCATCTCGCTGCGCCGAAGCCGACCATGTTCTACATGTTCTCCGGCCCGGACTTCCTCTACGCCGACGCCTTCTATCCGAAAGCCACGACCTATGTGCTGAGCGCGCTGGAGCCGCCGGGGCAGGTGCCCGACCTCACCAGGCTGCCGCGCGGCGCCTTGGGGGCGGCGCTCTACAATGTCGAGCATTCGCTGGGCTCGGTCCTCAGCTTCAGCTTCTTCATCACAAAGCAGATGAAAACCGACCTGCGCGCGGGGCAGATCGGCGGCACGCTGCCGATCCTCTACGTGTTCCTGGCGCGTTCCGGCAAGACCATCAAGAGCGTCACGCCGATCGCGCTGGATGCGGAGGGGCAAGTCAAGGCCGGCAGCGATAACCCCGGTCCCAACGCGCCGCGCGGCGCACGCATCCTGTTCACGGGTCCCGATGGCGTCGAGAAGACGTTGTATTACTTCTCGACCGATCTCTCCAACGGTGGCGTCAAGTCGAGCGGCTTTCTGAAATTCTGCTCGACGCTCGCGCCCGGCAACAGCCTGATCAAGAGCGCGTCGTATCTGCTGCATTCCGGCAATTTCACCACGGTGCGCGATTACATCCTTGCCAACAGCGCCACGATCATCCAGGACGATTCCGGCATTCCGCTAAGCCATTACAATCAGAGGCAATGGCACTTCTTCCCGTTCGGCCGTTATCTCGGACCAATCGGCGAATTTCCCGGACGCTTCCAGCAGTCCTATGCGGATCTGTTCCGGCGTGCCGAGCCGATCAATTTCGGCATCGGCTATCGCTGGCGCACCAATGAGTCGAACCTGCTGCTGTCGGTGCGACTGCCGAACGACGGCACAGCTCCGATGGAGACCACCTCGTCGGCCGAGCCGCCCCCGCCGCCGGCCCGACCGAAGAAGCCGAAGCCGCCGCCTGCGCCGCGCGGGTTCCTCTGGTTCGGCCGCTAGTTCCACCTCGCTACCAGCGCACGCTTTGGCTCGGCACGATGAAGTCCGCGCTGTTCGTCTTGTCCGCGCGATGGGTGAAATAGACGTAAGCGGTACCAATCGCGATCAGGATCACGATGATCGCGAACAGGTCGATCTGCCGGGGATCATGACCGTGGCGGCTGATTTTCCAGCGCATCGTTGTTTCCTCCCCGAAGAGGGGCATCACATCAACGCGAGCGCGGAACATTCGGTTCCGCCTGGACTGCCATGCGAGTTCAGGGCGGAGGTGCGTTGACGCCGCGCCAGCGGCCGTAGCGCCAGGGCAGGTACCAGCACGCGCCCGGCGGTTTTGTCGCCGCAACATTGTCGATGCCCGAGGTGCCGAAGGGATGGCAGCGCAACAGCCGTGCCAGCGTCATCCATCCGCCGCCCCATAGGCCGAAACGCTCGATCGCCTCGTCGGCATAGACCGAGCAGGTCGGCAGGTGCCGGCAGTTGTAGCCGACCAGCGGCGACAGCGTGTGGCGATAGATCCAGATCATGCCGCGACCGGCATTGCGCGGCAGGCGCGTCAGCACGGCGGCGCAGTCGGGACAACATTGCAATGCACGCTTCATGGACGATCTGCCTCGATCCTAGCCGTAATCTTGCGGGGGTTCCAAATCACGGAACCCTTATTCTGCAGGTATTTACGCCACAGTTGCAAAATATCGCACGCCGTTGACGGCGGTGCAGCAAAGGTCCTATGGACGACGCCCGTCAGCACAGTTACCGTTTTGATAACGTGGCATGACAGAATCAAGTCGCGTTTGGGGGCCATCGCAGCCGCAATGTTGGGGCTTGGGGAAGGAACCAAATTGAGATCTTTGAAGTCGCTTGAGCTTCGTGGCTTGGCGCTGATCGGTGCGACGGCTCTCTGCCTCGCATCGCCTGGCTTGGTTACGACATCAGGCAATTCGGCGAAGGCGGGCGGTGCCCTCGAGGAACGCAAGCTGCCGATGCGCTTCAACTGGGTTGAATGCAGGCCTGATTGCAGGGGCTGGGTCAGCGCCGTCGGCATCGTCACCGCGGACAGCCCGCGCGATTTCGAGGAGTTTTCCCGCGGCCGCGATCTCGGCGGTGCAACCATCGTGCTCGACTCCAGCGGCGGGTCGGTGAATGACTCCATCACGCTCGGCCGGCGCTTCCGCAGCCTCGGCATGTTCACCACGGTCGGCGTCAGCCTGCGCGGCGACCAGGCGCGTCGCGCCAGCGTTGTGCCGGAGGCCTATTGCGAGTCGATGTGCGTGTTCCTCCTGCTTGCAGGCAAGACGCGCTATGTGCCCGAGGCCGCGCGTGTCCGGGTTCACCAGATCTGGATGGGCGACCGCGCCGATGATGCGAAGGCGGCAAGCTACACCGCGCAGGATCTGATGATCGTCGAGCGCGACATCGGTCGTCTCGCAAAGTACACCTTCGACATGGGCGGCACCGGCGATCTGCTGTCGCTGTCGCTGAGCGTGCCGCCGTGGGAAGACCTGCACCGGCTGACGCCGGCCGAACTGCGGCTCACCAATCTCATCACGACCGATGCCGTTGCCGACGTGCTGCCGCGTGACAATCCGGTGCCGGTCGCGGACGCCAAGCCGAAGACGCAGGAACGTGTCGCCAGCAAGCCCGTCAACGGCGACGCGCACGTTCAGCCCGCGAGGTCGACCAAGACGGCGGAAGCGCAGACCGGCGGCGTGGCGCCCGCGGAGAATCAGGAGAAGCCGGCGCAGCCGGAGAAGTAGTTTTCGCGCACCAAAGGCTGTCATCATCCGCGTCAGCGGATGATCCAGTACGCCGCAGCAGGTGCGAGATGTCCCAGCGTACTGAAGGCCCGCATTCGCGGGCACGAGAGGGGAGTCAAGCCGGCTGCTTCGCCTTGGCCTCGATCTGTCCGATCGCATCGACCACGGCGTCGAATGTCAGCATGGTCGAGGCATGGCGCGCCTTGTAATCGCGCACGGGCTCGAGCAGCGCGATATCGGCCCACTTGCCTTGCGGCGGCGCGCCGTTCTCTTTCAGCATCCTGCGAACTATCTCGCGCAGCTCCCGCAATTCGCTGGCGTTTGAGCCGACGACATGTCTTGCCATGATGGATGAGGAGGCCTGGCCGAGCGCGCAGGCCTTCACGTCATGGGCGAAGTCGGTGACGACGGGCCCATCCATCTTGAGATCGACCTTCACGGTCGAGCCGCACAGTTTGGAGTGCGCCGTGGCGCTGGCATGGGGATCAGCGAGGCGGCCCAGGCGCGGGATATTGCCGGCCAGCTCAATGATCCGTTTGTTGTAGATGTCGTTCAGCATAGATCGAAGTCCCGCGTTCCCCAGCGGGGGCGCGCCCTTGGCGGCCCTGGTACACAGCCCTATATATGTAGCGGAACGGCGGAAATATAGCCCGCCCGTTTGGCGCCCCATGCGGGATTTGCAGGGCAATTCCCCTGTGGCGGTGCTAGGATAATCAACTAGGGGACTCCAGGCGTCTGGCGGCACCATCCGCCCCGTCTGCCCGGTGACACATCCGGCCGCTTGGCCGGTCGAACGGAGAAGACATGGTCGACGCGCTGATCAAATCCCTTAACCCGCGCAAGGCGTCGGAAACCCGCCCCGCCGAGCTCGATCCTTCCGAATTTCTTGCCGCCGCCGTCCGCGCCGACCAGCCGCGCCCTTCGCGCGCAGAGGCCGAGCAGGCCGTGCACACGCTGCTAGCCTATGTCGGTGAAAATCCCGATCGCGAAGGCCTGCTCGACACGCCGCGCCGCGTGGTCGAGGCCTTCGACGAGCTCTATCAGGGCTATCACCAGTGCCCGGCTGAAGTGCTCGATCGCACCTTCGGCGAAACTGCGGGTTATGACGATTTCGTGCTCGTGCGCGACATAGAGTTCACCTCGCAGTGCGAGCATCACATGATGCCATTCTACGGCAAGGCGCACATCGCCTATACGCCGGTCGAGCGGGTAGTGGGCCTGTCGAAACTGGCGCGGCTGACCGACATCTTTGCGCGCCGCCTGCAGACCCAGGAGCATCTCACCGCGCAGATCGCAGCCGCGATCGACGAGATCCTGAAACCCCGCGGCGTTGCGGTGATGATCGAGGCCGAACATACCTGCATGTCGGTGCGCGGCGTCGCCAAGCATGGTGCAATGACCTTCACCAGCCGCTTCACCGGCATGTTCCGCGACAATCCGGCGGAACAGTCGCGTTTCCTGTCCATGGTGCGAGCACCGCAGCGGTGACCTCGCATTGAAGATGCGAGGCTATCTTGTCCAATCCTGCTGATGCAGAGCGTGAAGAAGGGCTGAGCTTTCAGCCCAAATTCGACGCGTCTGGTCTTGTGACGTGCGTCGCGACCGACGCTGCGACCGGCGATGTGCTGATGGTCGCGCACATGAACGACGAGGCGCTGCGCAGAACGATCGCTACGGGCGAGGCCTGGTACTTCAGCCGTTCGCGCAATGCGCTCTGGAAAAAGGGTGAGAGTTCCGGCCACACCCAGCGCGTGGTCGAGATGCGCACGGACTGCGACCAGGACGCGATCTGGATCCGCGTCGAGCAGGTGGGCGCTGCCTGTCACACCGGGCGGCAGTCCTGCTTCTACAGGAAGATCGAAGGCGACGGCGGCAGGATCAGCCTGTCCTTGATCGATGCGGACAAGCAGTTCGATCCGACGAAAGTCTATCGCAAATAGACTCAAGCTAAGTATGTTCCGACAATCGGCTTCGTCGATCGCAACGCTCACGTCGCCAGATGACGGCGGAAGAGATCGACCAGGCCGCTGGCTACTATGAAGCTCAGCCCTGAGGCGGCATTTTTTAACTCGCCATTAACCATAATCGGCACACTGTGCGGCAGGCGTGAGCGCTGGGTGGGCGCTCAGTAAGACCGCGCGGGGGTTTCGCGAGGAGCGAGGCACCAACACATGTCGGGCGACTCAATCAGTGCCACGGCCGTGGCGGCGATCGATCCGTCGCGGGTTGATCCGTCGCGTATCGATCCGTCACGCCTGAAGATC
>DASWVJ010000306.1:0-11882 GCA_036406295.1 Bradyrhizobium sp. | reverse complement strand
GGCGTCCCGGTCTTGAGCCGACCGAGGGTAAACCCGGCGCGTTCGAACGAAGCCGAGAGCCCTAACGCCGGCGCCTCCCCGACCCGTCCCGCTGGCCAGTTCCTCTCGCCGACGTGGATGAGCCCGCGCAGAAACGTCCCGGTCGTGATGATCACGGCGCCAGCAGAAAATTCGCGGCCGTCCACTAGGCGGATCCCGGTGACCCGGTCGCCTGCCACGTTAAGGTCGTCGGCCTCGCCTTCGATCACGCTGAGATTGGCGGTCTCGCGGATCGCCGCCTGCATCGCTGCGGCATAAAGTTTTCGGTCGGCCTGGGCTCGTGGTCCGCGAACGGCGGGACCCTTGCGGCGATTGAGCATTCGGAATTGGATGCCGCCGGCATCAGCCACCCGGCCCATCAATCCGTCCAGGGCATCAACCTCGCGGACCAGATGGCCCTTGCCAAGGCCGCCGATGGCGGGGTTGCAGGACATCGCGCCGATGGTTGAAAAACGGTGGGTGACCAGAGCGGTCCTCGCGCCCATGTGGGCAGCAGCTGCTGCGGCTTCACAGCCGGCGTGGCCACCGCCGATGACGATGACGTCGAACGATTCCGAGGGCGCGGTCATGGGCCGGACTTCTATCGCGGAGTGGTCAACCCGAGAAGCGGTAAGTGTCGTATATGAGTGTTTCACGTGAAACGCGGGATCCCGGCCGAGAGCTTCTGACACGTTTCACGTGAAACAATCCGTTAATCGGTTGAACGAAGGAATATTACTTTCCAACACAGAATTCTCGAAATATGACGTCGAGGATGTCTTCGACATCAACCCGGCCCAGCAGCCGGCCGAGGGAATAGGCGGCGGCCCGGAGCTCTTCCGCGACAAGCTCCTCGCCCTCGCCCACCAGCGTGATCGCCCGGCGCAGCGAATCCGCTGTGTCCTTCACGAGCATCCGCTGCCGCTCGCGCGCGATCAAGCCCCCCTCGCTTCCGCCAAAGTAGTTTTGCGCAAAACCCACCAGCGCCTCGATCAGCTCGGGGAGGCCGGCGCCGCTCCTGGCAGAAATTCGGAACTCGGCCATTGGCCGACCCTGAGCGTCGACCGCAGTAGTGCCGTGCCTGACGAGATCGATCTTGTTGCGCACCAGCCAAACCGGTGCCGCGCCCTGATACTCGACCGGCGCTCCCGCAGTGTCGGCGAGCCATAACACCAGATCCGCTTCCCCTGCCCTCGCCCGCGCACGGCGCACGCCTTCCTGCTCCACGGGATCGTCGCTCTCGCGGATGCCTGCGGTGTCGATAACGATCACGGGATAACCGTCGAGATCAAGCTGTACCTCGATGATGTCACGCGTGGTGCCGGCATGCGGTGAGACGATCGCGACCTCGCGGCGCGCGAGCTGATTGATCAACGTGGACTTGCCGACGTTCGGCGGACCCGCGATCGCAACCACGAGACCGTCGCGCAGACGTTCCGTCTGGCCCTGCGAGCCCAGGACTTTCTCGATCTCGGCCAGCAGGGCGTTGATCTTCGCGAGCGCCGGCTGAAGCAATTCCTGCGGCACGTCACCTTCGTCGGAGAAATCGATGCCGGCCTCGATCAGGGCCGAGGCTTCAATGATCTGCGCGCGCCAGTCCCGCGCCTTGTCGCCGAGCAGCCCCTTCAGCTGGCGCAGCGCCTGGCGACGCTGGCGGTCCGTGTCGGCGTGGATGAGATCGTCGAGGCCTTCGGCTTCGGTGAGATCGAGCTTGCCGTGCTCGAAGGCGCGGCGGGTGAATTCGCCGGGCTCCGCGGGCCGAACATTTTCAAAGGCGGACAACGCCGCGAACAGTGAGGCGAGCACGGCACGCCCACCATGGACATGAAACTCGGCGACGTCCTCGCCGGTAGCACTCGCGGGTCCCGGAAACCAGAGCACGACCGCGTCGTCCATTGGCCGACCGTCGGCAGCCTTCAGAAGTGCCCGCGTAGCGGTCCGTGCTGTCGGCATCCTTCCAGCCAAGGCCGAGAGCGCGGTTCCAGCTTGCGAGCCTGACACACGCACGATGGCAATCGCGCTTGGGGCGCGGCCAGAGGAGAGCGCAAAAATGGTCTGATCCCGGGGATGCATCGCTTAATTGTCGCGACAGCTTTGAAAAAGCAACGCTATCGCCGAGCCGATGAGCGCCCGCCCGGCTACTGCAGCAAAGCGAGCAGCAATTCCGGTCGAGCCAGGCGCAGACTCCCCTCGCCTCGCGTACAGAATAATCTGTTATATTACAATGGCTTATTGGTATAAGCGCGTCGCCAGATCCGCATTTTACTGTGGCATGCCGTAGCGCGAACTGCAGCAGGCCGCCACCCTGCCCTGCTAACGCAGCAATTCGATCCAGGCCTGCACAAAGCCGGTCGCATCCGACCGTGACAACGTCCCCTTCGGGGCGGTCATCCGCACTTTAACGAACTTGTTGCTCCACGAAGAAAGGCAGAGATAGCTCTCGACATCGATATCCACGCGCTCACCGCGCCGATAACTGAAACTCGAGCAGATGAAGCGCGGCCTGCCCGCGGCCGGGACCGTGAAATTGCCCTTGTCGGCGACATTGGCATAGGTGCCGCGCTTGCCGAGCTCGAACACGTCACCCCTCGCCCGCGCCAGCTCGTTCTTCATCACATCCGATTCGGCGTCCGCTGAAATCGACTTCAAGCCGAGATCGTAGAGATAGACGTCGACCATCCAGCCCGGCTGGCCGCCAAAACGAAGCGCGTAACCAAGCCCTGGCGACTTCGATTCGAAGTCGATCGTGCGTCCATAAAAAAGACTGCCGACCCGGTCAGGGATCGACAGCCCGTAGACGACTTTCAATTTCTCTTGCGAGTTCTCTTGCGCGAAGACCGCGGCAGCCGACACCAGGACGGCTACGACCGTCACGATGCCGGCGCGAGCCCAGCGCATCAGGTGTTCATCGATTCGAAGAATTCCGCGTTGTTCTTGGTGTTGCGGAGCTTGTCGAGCAGGAAGTCGATGGCATCCATCGTGCCCATCGGATTGAGTATCCGGCGCAGCACATACATCTTCTTCAAGACCTGCGGATCGGTGATCAGCTCTTCCTTGCGCGTGCCGGAACGCGAGATGTCGATTGCCGGGAAGGTGCGCTTGTCGGAAACCTTGCGGTCGAGGATCAGTTCCGAGTTACCGGTGCCCTTGAACTCTTCGAAGATGACTTCGTCCATGCGGCTGCCGGTATCGACCAGGGCGGTAGCGATGATGGTGAGCGAGCCGCCTTCCTCGATGTTGCGCGCGGCGCCGAAGAATCGCTTCGGCCGCTGCAGCGCGTTGGCGTCGACACCGCCGGTCAGCACCTTGCCGGAGGAGGGCACCACGGTGTTGTAGGCACGGCCGAGACGCGTGATGGAATCGAGCAGGATCACCACATCGCGGCCGTGTTCGACCAGGCGCTTTGCCTTCTCGATCACCATCTCCGCGACCTGGACGTGGCGCACCGCCGGCTCGTCGAAAGTCGACGACACCACTTCGCCCTTCACCGAACGCTGCATGTCCGTAACTTCTTCCGGACGCTCATCGATCAAGAGCACGATCAGATAGCACTCGGGATGATTGGCGGTGATGGAGTGGGCGATGTTCTGCATCAGCACGGTCTTGCCGGTGCGCGGCGGCGCCACGATCAGCGCCCGCTGGCCCTTGCCGATGGGCGCGACGATGTCGATCACGCGCGCCGACAGGTCTTTCCGGGTGGGGTCGTCGATTTCCATACGGAACCGCTGATTCGGGAACAGCGGCGTGAGGTTGTCGAAGTTGACCTTGTGCTTGGCCTTTTCCGGATCCTCGAAGTTGAGTGTGTTGACCTTCAGCAGCGCGAAGTAGCGTTCGCCTTCCTTCGGGCTGCGGATGTGGCCTTCGATGGTATCGCCGGTGCGAAGACCGAAGCGGCGGATCTGCGACGGCGAGACGTAGATGTCGTCGGGGCCGGGGAGGTAGTTTGCATCGGGTGAACGGAGGAAGCCGAAGCCGTCGGAGAGAACCTCAACGACGCCTTCACCGACAATATCGGTTTCCTGAATCGAGAGCTGCTTGAGAATAGCGAACAACAGCTCCTGCTTGCGCATGGTGCTGGCATTTTCGACCCCATTCTCTTCCGCGAACGAGACCAGCTCGGCCGGCGTTTTCGATTTGAGGTCTTGAAGTTTGATTTCCCGCATCGGGGTGGTCCTGTGGAGTATTTCGGGGAAGAAGGGGTGAGAGGGCTTTGCGAAAAAGCAGGCGCGCAAGGGAAAGTCGCAGGTCTAGCTAAGGAAAGCGCCGGTGAGGGCTTCAAACCTGATGCGGCGGCCGGTCCGACAAAGAGACCGGAACGCAACCACATCCGCCTGCGTAGGGTGGGATGTCCTCAATATAGAAAAACGATCCGTGCTTCGCAAGCAGGCGAGGGAGGGCAGACTGTGGTCAAAACGGTTTGACGATCACCAAAATGACGATGAAAATCATCAGGACGGTAGGTACCTCATTGATAATACGGTAGAATTTCTGGCTCCGCGTATTCTGGTCGGCACGGAAATCCTTAACCCAGCGCGAAAAGGCGCCATGTACGCCGGACAGGATAAGCACAAGTACGAATTTGGCGTGAAACCAGGGCGATTTGTACCAGGACCCGTCCCAGACGAGATAAAGACCGGCGAGCCAGGTGACGATCATCGCGGGATTGATGATCGCTTTCAGCAGACGCCACTCCATCACCTTGAAGGTCTCGGATTGTTTGGATCCGGGCTCGGCTTCGCAGTGATAGACGAACAGCCGCGGCAGATAGAGCATGCCGGCCATCCAGGAAATGACCGCGATCACGTGCAGCGCCTTGATCCACTCATACATGGTCGTCACTCATTTTTTGCCCTTCGGCGCAGAAGGTTCGAGCCAGGTTACGGCACCTCTGCGTTCCCTCCGCATTGAAGAGAAGGCCTGCCAGCGAGGAACGGATACATATCCGCAAAGCCGGTCTCTTCTAAACTAATAATTTTAGGATTCTTAAGGTTTGAAGAGTCTTGGACGTTGATTGGACTCACGCAATCCTGTTCGGCTATCGCAAAGCGCTTGTTCACATCCTTCAACACTCCTGACCACGCTTGCATCGATCGGGATAATGCACTGTGAGTCAGGGCCTTGGCTCGTTCCATCGTCAGCATATACAGAGACAAATCCACATATTCTCACTATCATCACGATCAGGGCTTGGACTTGTCCTTCCGCGAGGCCCTGTGAAGAAACAGACGAGATATCCCGGGGCAGGGGCGCGATGCCTCGTCATCACGGATAACCTCCACAGGGACTCACAGGATACACAGGGGTTTTGGTGCCCACCTCAGGCAATTATTTTCACCTTCATCTGGTCTCGGACTCGACCGGCGAAACGCTGATCACGGTGGCGCGCGCGGTGGCCGCGCAATATGTCAATGTCAACGCGGTGGAGCATGTCTATCCGTTGGTGCGCAGCCAGAAGCAGCTGGATCGCGTGCTGAGCGAGATCGAGGAGGCGCCGGGCATCGTGCTGTTTACGCTGCTGGAGAAGGATCTGGTTCATCGCCTGGAAGCCAAGTGCAAGGAGATGAACATTCCGAGCCTGTCGATCATCGGCCCCGTCATGCAGCTGTTCGAGGCCTATCTCGGCGCGGCCACCACGGGGCGGGTCGGTGCGCAGCACGTGCTCAACGCGGAATATTTCAAGCGCATCGATGCGCTGAACTACACCATGATGCACGACGACGGTCAGCACGTTGAAGGGTTGGAGGAGGCCGACGTCGTGCTGGTCGGCGTGTCCCGCACCTCAAAGACGCCGACCTCCATTTATCTTGCCAACCGCGGCATCCGCACCGCCAATGTGCCGTTGGTGCCGGGCATTCCGCTGCCGCACCAGCTCGAGACGCTGAAGAAGCCTCTGGTGGTCAGCCTGCATGCGACGCCGGAACGATTGATCCAGGTGCGCCAGAATCGGCTGCTTAGCATGGGCGCCGCGCCCTCGAACGAGGATTACATTGACCGCCAGGCCGTGGCCGACGAGGTTGCCTTCGCGCGGCGGCTCAGCGCCAGGTTCGACTGGGTGCAGCTCGATGTCACCCGTCGCTCCATCGAGGAAACGGCGGCCGCCGTGATGAAGCTCTATGCCGATCGGCAGAAAGCGCGGCCTGCCGAATGAATTGTCGTCCATGACGATCTGGCGCGGCAAAGATCCGCTGGTTCTGGCATCGCAAAGCCGTGCGCGGCAGACGCTGCTTGGCAATGCGGGCCTAGCTTTCGAGGTGATGCCTGCTGATATCGACGAGCGCGCGATCCAGCAGAAATCGGGATTGTCGGAGCCTGGCGAAATCGCCGCGCTGCTGGCGCGGGAGAAGGCGCTGTTTGTTTCCGCGAGAATGCCTGATCGCTACGTGATCGGCGCGGATCAGACGCTGGCGCTGGGCCAGCGCCTGTTCTCCAAGCCGGCCGGCCATGCGCAGGCCGCTGAGCAATTGCGCGCCCTGGCCGGGAATACGCACCAGCTTCATTCCGCCGTTGCCGTCGCATACGGCGGCAACATGCGCTTTTCCGATGTCTCGGTTGCCCGCATGACCATGCGCCAGCTGAGCGGCGACGAGATACGGACTTATCTGGACACAGCCGGCGATCGCGTCACGGCCAGCGTCGGCGCCTATCAGCTCGAAGGCCTGGGCGTGCATCTGTTCGAGCGTATCGAAGGCGACCATTTCACCATTCTCGGCCTGCCGCTATTGCCTTTGCTTGCATTCCTGCGCGAGCAGGGGCTACTCGGTGTCTGAAATGATGCGGCGGAAAAAATGCTAGTTCTTGGACTCACCGGCTCGATCGGGATGGGCAAATCCACGACAGGAAAATTGTTCGTGGAAGCGGGTGTGCCCCTCTACGACGCCGACGCGGAGGTCCACAAATTGTACGAGGGAGCAGCCGTCCCGGCCCTTGAAGGCGCTTTTCCCGGCACGACGGCGAACGGCAGGGTGGACCGGCAAAAGCTCAGCGAGCGCGTGGTCCACGATCCCGAGGCCATGAAGCGGCTCGAGCAGATCGTACACCCCATGCTCGGCGCCGGTCGGCAAAAATTCTTCGAGGATGCCGAGCGCGCCGGCGTGCCGGTTGTCGTGGTGGACGTGCCGCTGCTGTATGAAACTGGCGGCGAGAAGCGTGTCGATGCGGTCGTGGTGGTGACGACCTCGCCGGAACTGCAGCGTGAGCGGGTTCTGGCGCGCGGGACAATGGATGCCGCGAAACTCGATTCCATCATCGCCCGGCAGGTACCTGATGCCGAGAAGCGCAAACGCGCGGATTTCGTCGTGGATACATCGCACGGGCTCGACCCTGTGCGTGCGCAAATCAAGGACATTCTGGCGGCGGTTGTTAAGATGCCGAAGCGGCGGAGCTGATTCGCTGCTCTCAGAGCCTTAAGCCCATGCGCGAAATCGTTCTCGATACCGAAACCACCGGCCTGGACCCGCTGCGCGGCGATCGCCTGGTCGAGGTCGGCTGCATCGAGCTGTTCAACCGCATGCCGACGGGGCATACCTTTCACCGCTACATGAATCCCGAGCGGGACATGCCGGCGGAGGCCTTTGCGGTGCACGGCCTGTCGACCGAGTTCCTTGCCAGCAAGCCGCTGTTCTCGGAAGTGGTCGAGGAATTCCTCGCCTTCATCGGCGACGCGCCGCTGGTGATCCACAACGCGTCCTTCGATATCAGCTTCATCAATGCCGAGCTCGACCGCATCAAGCGCGTGGCGATCGGCAAGGATCGTCTGGTCGATACGCTGCTGCTGGCGCGGCGCAAGCATCCCGGCGTGTCCAACAGGCTCGACGATCTCTGTTCGCGTTATGCGATCGACAATTCACGCCGCACCAAGCACGGCGCGCTGCTCGACGCCGAGCTGCTCGCCGAGGTCTATATCGACCTGATCGGGGCGCGGCAGTCGCAGCTGATCCTGGCGGCCGAAACCGTCGACATCAGGGTTGGCGTTGGCGGAGAGACGCCGCGGCGGCAGCGCGAAGTTCCGCTTGGCCCGCGCCTGAGCGACGAGGATCGTGCCGCGCATCGGGCCTTTGTCGCCACGCTCGGCGACAAGCCCATCTGGAACGATTTCCTGCCGGCCCTGCCGGTGGCGGCCGGCTAGTTCAGCTCGGTTTCGCCTGACCGGCGGCCGCGGCCTGCCGCTCCATGTTCTGGCGGTAGAGCCCGACGAAATCCACGGGATCGAGCATCAGGGGCGGGAAGCCGCCGTCGCGCACGGACGTCGCGATAATCTCGCGCGCGAACGGGAACAACAGCCGCGGGCACTCGATCATGACCAGCGGATGCAGGTTCTCCTGCGGCACGTTGACAATGCGGAACACGCCGCCATAGGCGAGATCGAAGGAAAACAGCACCTTGCCAGCGCTCTCGGCCTTGCCGTCGATGTGCAGCGTCACCTCGAACTCGTTCTGGGCGATATTGTTGGCGCTGACGTTGATCTGAATGTTGATCGCCGGTTGCTGTTGTTGCTGCTGCAGTGAACCGGGGGCATTCGGGTTCTCGAACGACAAATCCTTGGTGTACTGCGCCAGCACGTTGAGCTGGGGAGGGGATCCCTCCTGGGGGGTGCCGTTGCCGTTGGTCATGGAAATCTCTCCTGGAGCGAGCGGGGTCTTAGGACCGGTTTCAGGCCACTATTCGCTCGCGAGGTGCGAAAATGCCCGGATCGGCGCGAGTGGCTATCATAGGCCCGAGCCCCTCCACAAGCAGGAGGATGACGGTGGCGCCGGCAATGTCTGCGGAAGCCGTGAGGGGCACCGATCCGGCGTCCATAATTACCGTAAATTATTGAATATGCGCGATTTCCGGGTAGAAGCGGGTTTCCCCTTGTCCCTAAAACGCGCTACAATGACCGCGCCAAAACGCGCCATTGGCCGGGCACAGTTTCATGCCTACATGCTGAGGACTTGATCGGCGATGTAATCTCGGCCGTTCCCGTTTGACGGGAACGCTCTGCCGCCGGACCCGTTGCCGGCGTGAGACGAAGAAAGCGAATCACGACGTGGATATCTACACCATCATCTTCCTGGCGCTGGCCGTGTTCATTTTCCTGCGCCTGCGCAGTGTTCTCGGGCAGCGGACCGGGCACGAGCGACCGCCGTTCGAGCGCTCGCCGCGCAATGTCACGCAGGGGGCGCCGGATAACGTCGTGCCGATGCCGGGCAGCGTGATCGACCAGGCGCCGCTGGCCCCGACCGCCGACGTGACGCCGGCTGACCGCTGGAAGGGGATTGCTGAGCCCGGCACCCCGCTGGCGCAGGGGCTCGACGCTATCGTCGCGCAGGATTCTTCCTTTGATCCCCGGCATTTCCTCTCCGGTGCGCGCAGCGCCTATGAGATGATCGTGCTGGCCTTTGCCAATGGCGACCGCCGCGCGCTGCGCGATTTGCTGTCAAGCGAGGTCTATGAAAGCTTCGACACCGTCATCCGCGATCGCGAAAAACATGACCAGAAGACCGAGACGCGCTTTGTCTCGATCGACAAGGCGGAGCTCGTTGCCGCGGAAGCGCGCGACCGCGCCGCCCAACTCACCGTTCGCTTCGTGTCGCAGATGATCTCCGTGACCCGCGACAAGAACGGCACCGTCGTCGATGGCAATCCCGACAAGGTCGCCGATATCACCGATGTCTGGACGTTCGCCCGCGACACCACCTCACGCGACCCGAACTGGAAACTGGTTGGCACCGGAAGCGCCGGCTAGCTCACGCGGCTATCGAACTCGTGCCGCGGCGCACTGGCTGATTGCGTTTGCCCTGGCGCTGCTGCCGGCCAGCGCCGACTCGCGCGCCGTCCATTCCCGCTATCACCGCGCCGAGCCGCAGCCGAAAAAGCGGCTCCTGCCCTATCCGGCGCTCGAACTGCCGTTGGAAATCCCGAACAGCCAATACGTACCGCTTGGCTGGAGCGAGGTTGCCGGCTGGAGCGATGACGATCACCTCGCCGCCTACAAGGCGTTTCGCACCAGCTGCCGGCCGATCGCAGCGCAGAGCGGACCGCCTTTGGACTCCAAGGCGCTGGGCACCTCGCTGCGCGATCCCTGCCGCAGCGCCAGGGGTCTCGAACTGTCCGACGGCGCGAACGCAAAGGCCTTTTTTGAGGAAAATTTCCTGCCCTTGCGCATCTCGCGCCTCGGCGAGGGCGAGGGGTTCGTCACGGGCTATTACGAACCCATCCTCGAGGGTTCGCGAACGGAAAACGAAATCTACAACGTCCCGATCTACCGCCGCCCATCCAACCTGTTCGTGAAGGGGCAGACCCATGCGTCGACCGGCCTGCCCAACAAGGGAGCGGTCTATCGCAAGATCGGCCGGCGCAAGCTCGTGCCTTATTACGATCGCGCCGAAATCGAGGACGGCAAGATCGAGGGGCGCGGGCTGGAGATCGCCTATCTGAAGAACCAGACCGATCTGTTGTTCGCCCAGATCCAGGGCTCTGCACGGATTGAGCTTCCGGACGGCTCGATGGTGCGGATCAATTACGATGCCCACAACGGCTATCCTTATACGCCGGTCGGCCGCATCCTGATCGAGCGCGGCATCATCCCGCGCGAACAGATGTCGATGCAGAAGATCAGGGAATGGATGGAGCAGAATCCCGATGGCGCCAACGAGCTGCGCCGACAAAACCGTTCCTACATCTTCTTCCGCGAGGTGAACCTGTCCGAAAAGGACGAGGCGGTTGGCGCCCAGGGCGTGCCGCTGACGGCGGGGCGCTCAATTGCAGTGGACAAGGCGCTGCACGTCTATGGCACGCCGTTCTTCATCGAGGGCGACTTGCCGATCGAGTCGGAACGCTCGAAGACGCCGTTCCGCCGGTTGATGATCGCGCAGGATACGGGCTCGGCGATCGTGGGCCCGGCACGCGCCGATCTTTATTTCGGCGCCGGCGCGGAGGCGGGCAGGGTGGCCGGCCGTCTGAAGAGCAACGCGCGCTTTGTCATGCTGGTCCCGAAGAGCCTCGATCCGATCGCCCGCGGCCGCAAGCTGCCGGTGCCGGATGAACGGCCGTCGGCAACGATCGCAAAGCTGTTTCCGCAGGTCGCCCCCAAGGATCAGCCGAAGGCTGCTTCTGCCGTGGCGGCGATGCCGGTAACGCAAACTACGTCAGCGCTGGCCTCGATCCCGTTGCCGGCGGCGCGTCCGAAAGAAGCTCCCGTGCGCGAGGCGAAGCGCCGCCGTCAAATGCGCATTCGATGAAGCGCCGGCCTCCCGAAATTCCGGATCTGTCGGCAGGCATGCGGCGCAAGCGCAGCCTGAGCGAGGAAGAGCGCAAGCTGTGGGACAGCGTGGCTCGACAGGTCAAGCCGCTGCGCGCAAGGGCGCGTCTGCCACGGCCGCCCGCGGTCGAGGCGGAGGCGCCGGCGCCGGGCATTGCCCCCGCCGTTCCACTGCGTCCATCTTCACCGGTGAAGATATCCGCACCGCCAAAACCGCAGGCGCCGCCGCTCGCCCCGATCGGGCGTCGCGAGCGAGCGCAGCTTTCGCGCGGCAAGAGGGATATCGACGCCCGCATCGACCTGCATGGCATGACGCAGACCCGTGCGCACCGCGCGCTGCTCGGCTTCCTGCAGCGGGCGCATCACGAGGGTTTCACCTTCGTGCTCGTCATCACCGGCAAGGGAAAGATCGGCGCCGAATCGGAGCGCGGCGTGCTGCGCCGCCAGGTGCCGCAATGGCTGGCGCTGCCGGAATTCCGCGCGCTGGTGATCGGCTTCGAGGAAGCCCATATCGGTCACGGCGGCGAGGGCGCGCTCTATGTACGCGTGCGTCGGGCGCGATATTAGAACGGCCGCACGATCCCGACGCGCGGGATATGGCGGATCATGATGATCAGCACGACCG
>DASWVJ010000305.1:0-11110 GCA_036406295.1 Bradyrhizobium sp. | reverse complement strand
AGGCTCGTGCTGGAGGAAAATCCCCTGCTCTACCTCTATCACCGCCGCATCCTGATCGCGCATACGACCAAGCTCGAAGGCTACAAGCAGATGCCCGACGGCCTGGTGCGCGTGATCGGGCTGAAGCTGAAGTGAGCGGATCGGTAGCTGGGCGACGCGCGCCATGCTGAACTTCCTCGCCCGCCGCATCGTCCAGCTGATCCCGACACTGTTCTTCGTGTCGGTGCTGATCTTCTCGCTGCAGCAGCTGTTGCCCGGCGATCCCGCGCTTGTCATGGCCGGAGAGGAGCGCGATCCGGCCGTGATCGCGCAAATCCGCCAGCAATACCGGCTCGACCAGCCGGTGCCGATCCAATACGTCTATTGGGTCAAAGGCGTGCTGTCTGGCGACTTCGGCGAGTCCCTGCGCAACAAGGTGCCCGTGCGCGAACTGATCGCGCAGAAGCTGCCGGTCACCATCCAGCTCGCCTCAATGGCGATTGTGATCGCATTCCTGATCGGCATACCCGCCGGCATCGTCTCGGCGGTGAAGAAGGGCACGGCGCTCGACTACGGCGCCAACATTTTTGCCCTGTGGGGCATCTCGACGCCGAATTTCTGGCTCGGCATCATGCTGATCTTCCTGTTCTCGATCAAGCTCGGCTGGCTGCCGGCCTCAGGCTATGTGCCTATCACCGAGGATTGGCGCGCCAGCATCGCTTCCACCATCATGCCGGCCTTCGTGCTCGGCAACGCCATTGCCGCCATCCTGATGCGCCATACCCGCAGCGCCATGCTGCAGGTGCTCGAGAGCGACTATGTTCGCACCGCGCGCGCCAAGGGCCTGTTCGAGCGCTCGGTGATCCTCAAGCATGCGATGCGCAACGCGCTGACGCCGGTGATCACGCTGGGCGCACTGGAACTCGGCACGCTGCTGTCGGGCGCCGTGTTGACCGAGCAGATTTTCTCGATTCCCGGTTTCGGCAAGCTCATCGTCGATGCCGTGTTCAATCGCGACTACGCCGTGGTGCAGGGCGTGGTCCTGACCACGGCGACGATCTACATCACGCTCAACCTGATCGCCGACATCGCCTATGTCCTCGTCAACCCGCGGCTGAGGGGATGATGACATGACCGATGCCGCCGCAGGCGCCCTCCCCGTAGTATCCGACGAGCTGGAAAGTCCGGCGCGGCGCGCGCTGCGGCGGCTGTTCAAGCGCAAGGGCGCGGTGGTGGGGCTCGCGGTGATCGCGGCATTTGCCGTGATCGCGGTGTTCGCGCCGCTGGTCTCGCCATATGACCCAATTGCCACGAGCTGGTCGCTGGTGCGCAAGGCGCCCTCTGCGCAGCACTGGTTCGGGACGGACGACCTCGGCCGCGACATCCTGGCCCGTGTCATCTTTGGCGCGCGGGCTTCGCTGATGGCGGGCGCGATCTCGGTCGGCATTGCGCTCGCGATTGGCGTGCCGTTCGGGCTGCTTGCCGGCTATCGCGGCGGCTTCATCGATGCCCTGATCAGCCGCATCACTGATGCCATGCTGGCCTGCCCCTTCCTCATTCTCGCCATTGCGCTTGCCGCCTTCCTCGGCCCGAGCCTCGGCAATGCCATGATCGCGATCGGCATCTCGGCGACGCCGATCTTCATCCGTCTCACGCGCGGCCAGGTGATGAGCGTGAAGGTGGAGGACTATGTCGAAGCCGCGCGCGCCATGGGCAATCCGCCATGGCGGATCGCGCTGTTCCATATCCTGCCCAACATCCTGCCGGCGCTGCTGGTGCAGGCGACGCTGTCGATTGCCGCCGCCATCATTGCCGAGGCGGCCCTCTCCTTCCTCGGCCTCGGCCAGCAGCCGCCGGCGCCGTCCTGGGGCAGCATGCTCAATTCAGCGCAACGCTTCCTGACCAGTGCGCCATGGATGGCGATCTGGCCGGGGCTGGCGATCTTCCTCGTCGTGCTCTCCTTCAACCTCGTCGGCGACGGCCTGCGCGATGCGCTCGACCCGCGCGAGCGCACCTGAGCGCGTGATCCCGAAAAGTGGGAACGGGTTTTCGGTCGAGATCAGTGCGCCAATAGATTCAGATCACGATCTCCCGCGTCACCCGGCGGCAATCCATCTCGTATTCGAGATCGATCACCGGCGGGCGGGCAAAGTGCCAGGTCAGCCCCGACCGCGCGGCGCCGCGTTTCACCAGCTCGTCGGCGACCGCGTGATGGTAGTCGCGGATCGTGTAGACCTGTGCGGCGGTGGCATCCTTCCAGCCAAAGCCGAACGCGCCCATGCGGCTCTCCATGGCGCCTACGACATGGCGAACCTTGTCCTTGATGCCGTCCGGACTGAGGTCACGATAGCGCACGGTGCGTTCGGAATAAGGACCGGTGCCCTCCATCGCCTCGCCACTTCCGGCGATCACAAAGCTCGGCGTCGAATTCGTGCTGGGCCGCACGAAGGAGAACGCATAGAACGACGGCTCCGGCGGCGCGTCGATCTCGGGGCAGACATTGCTGCGCGCCACCGGATTGGACTTGCCGTCATAGATGCCCCAATCGGCAAGCGTCTTCACATAGTGCTGGTTGAACTCGAAAAAGCCCTGGTCGGTGAAGGCGGCGGGCGAACGCAGCTCGCAGGCGCAGAACGACGTCAGCGGCCTGCCGGCGGCCTTGATGTATTCGGCGATCTTCGTAAAGCCGTCGGCGAGCCTCGGCATCCTGTCGAAGCGAACCCGCTCGACCTCGTAGCCGGGGAGCGCGGCCGCGCCGGCTGAATATTGAAAGACGGCCGGTATGAACCGGTAGTTGCCGGCCGCAAAGTCGCTCGTCATGTTGCCTCCCCTTTTTGGCTTCTTCTTATTCCAGCTGCATGCGGGCGCCCTTGGCGCCATTGAGCAGGCGTTTGAGATGGAAACTGGCGAGCGCATCCTCGGCATGCGCGCCCACCAGCGCGGCAAAGGCCGGCATGGCGCCGGCATCGCCCGCTTCCAGCTTGGCGAAGGCTTCGGAATATTGCCCTGTCGCCGGCCCCGCGAAGGCCGCAGGCAGCAGCGGCTCATAGGCCCGCAGCGGCTCGCTGCGGCCACGCAGGACGAGATCGCCGACCGGCCGGCCCCTGAAACCTTCGGCGGCATCGGCGACGGCGGCGCTGACACAGATACGCGTTCCCAGGAATTTGTTGGCCGCTTCCAGGCGCGAGGCCGTGTTGATGGTGTCGCCATAGGCCGTGTAGTCGAAAAAGCGGTTGCCGCCGAAATTGCCGACCAGCACCGGCCCGGCGTGAACACCGATGCGCGTCGCACCGAAATTGACGCCCTTCGCCCGCCAGCGCTCGCGGAATTGCACGGCCCAGGCATCGAGGTCGTGCGCGCAGGCAACCGCGCGCGTCGCGAAATCCGGCTGGTCGCCCGGCGCATTGAACAGGATCTGGATGCCGTCGCCCATCACCTTGGCCACCGTGCCCTCATGGGCAAACACGATCTCGGTCATGCCGCCCACATATTCGTTGAGCAGCATGCTCAGCACTTCCGGCTCGGTCGTCTCCACCAGCGAGGTGAAGCTCGTGACGTCGGTGAAGATCGCCGCGACCTCGCGGCGATGGACTTCCATGCCGTTGCCGTCGCCGCCGATCGCAAGGCGGCTGGCCAGCTGCGGCGAGAAGTAGCGCGACAGCGAGGCGTGCGCCCGCTCCGCCTCGGCCTGGCGCCGCCGCGCCTCGCGCAGCATCTCGACATGGCGAATGGTCTTGTCGATGGTGACTTCGAGGTCGGCGAAATCGATCGGCTTGGTCAGAAAGTCGAACGCACCGCGGTTCATGGCGGTGCGGATGTTGCTCATGTCGCCATAGGCGGAAACGATGATGGTGGATTTCTTGTCGTCGGCTTCCTGCAGCTTCGCCAGCAGCGACAGTCCGTCCATCCGCGGCATGTTGATGTCGGACACCACCATGTCCAGGTCCGGATTGGCCTCGAGCTTTTGCAGCGCTTCCAGGCCGTCACGCGCGAATACGAAGTTCACCGCGCCATCGCGGATCTGGCGGCGGAATTTCTGCAGCACCAGCGCCTCGAGGTCGACCTCGTCATCGACGAAAAGGATGGTTGCAGTCATACGGCTGGCCCGAGTTCGTCATCGACGCCGGACGTCCGCGCTTCTGGCGTGTCGGGATGGAAGGAAATGCTCATCCCGGCAAGGCTAGCAAGATCAGCGCTATTTGTCTCTGCCGCAGTGCGGGATGGCGGCCATCCCTGTCATATCGCCATCAAAATCGGCGGCGGCCGAAGCCGCCACCAGCTCAAAATCATGTCGGCTTCAGCACCTTGGGGCCGATGTCATAGTCGGCGATCTGCCGCGTCCGCTCCGAACCCGCCCTGGCGCGGTGGTCGGTGGCCAGCACCACATAGACTGCCGGCAGCACGAACAGGGTGAACAGCGTGCCAATCGACATTCCCGCGACCACCACCAGCCCGATCGAGAAGCGGCTCGCCGCGCCCGCGCCCGTTGCCGTCAGCAGCGGGATCAGCCCGGTGACCATGGCCGCGGTCGTCATCAGGATCGGACGCAGGCGGATGCGCGCGGACATCTCGATGGCCGAGCGGCGATCCAGTCCCTCATTGAGCTGCAGCTCGTTGGCGAACTCCACCATCAGAATGCCGTGCTTGGTGATGAGCCCTACTAGAGTCAGCAGGCCGACCTGGGTGTAGATGTTCATGGTGGCGACGCCGAAGAACAGCGGAATCAGCGCGCCGACGATCGCCATCGGCACCGAGATCATGATCACCAGCGGGTCGCGCAGGCTCTCGAACTGCGCCGCCAGCACCAGGAAGATGATGATCAGCGCGAAGCCGAAGGTGATGGCGAGCTGGTTGCCTTCCTGAACATATTGCCTGCTGTCGGCGAGGTAGTCGTGGCTGAAGCCGGCCGGCAGCTTCTTGGCCTCTCCCTCCAGGAAGTCCACCGCCTGCCCGACCGTCACGCCCGGCATCGGCACGGCCTGGAAGGTCGCGGAGTTGAGCTGGTTATAGTGCGTCAGCGCGTTCGGATCGGTCCCGGTCTCGATCGAAACGAGCGTCGAGAGCGGCACCTGCTGGCCGCTCGAGGTGCCCACATAATAGCCGCCGAGCGATTCCGGCGACAGGCGCTGGATGCGCGGCACCTGCGGGATCACCTGATAGGAACGGCCCTCGAGGTTGAACCGGTTGACGTAGTTGCCGCCGAGCAGCGTCGCGAGCGTGCCGCCGAGCTGCTGCATATTGACGCCGAGATCCTGCGCCTTTGAGCGGTCGATGGATACCCGCACCGTCGGCTGATTGAAGTCGAGGTCGCTGTCCGAAACGATGAACAGGCCGCTCTTGCGGGCCGCGTCCTTCAATTTTGCCATCTGCTCATAAACGGCCTGGAAGTCCGCGGTCGAATTGATCACCATCTGCACCGGCAGACCGCCCGGGCCGCCCGGCAGCGGCGGCAGGTTGAAGGCAAAGGCCTGAACACCCTCGATCTTGGAAAGCTCCGCCTGCACCAGCGGCTTCAGCTTGATCGACGAGCGCTTGCGCTCGTCCCACGCGTGCAGCAGCATGCCGGCGATGCCGTTCTGCGCGCCGTTGATGCCGTTGAGAATGAAGCGCAGGTCGGTCTCGGGGAATTTCTGGAATGCCTTGTCGAGCTTCTCGCCGTAGAAATCCAGATAGTCGATGTTGGCGTATTTCGGCGCCTTGGTCACCGCGAACACGATGCCTTGGTCTTCCTCGGGCGCGAGCTCCTTGGAAGTATGCATGTAGAGGAAGCCGACGAGGAACAGGATGGTCCCCGCGAACAACAGGGTGATCGGCTTGTAGTCGAGCGAGCGGTCGAGCTTGCGGCCATACCAGCGCGTGATCGCGCCGAACACGCGGTTGACGAGCCTGGCGAAACGCCCCTCGTCCGCGCTCTTGAGGAAGATCGAGCACATCATCGGCGACAGCGTCAGCGCGATCACGCCGGACACGATCACCGACCCGGCCAGCGTAAAGGCGAATTCGCGGAACAGCGAACCGGTGAGGCCGCCGAGGAAGCCGATCGGCGCGTACACGGCGGCGAGCGTGATCGTCATCGAGATGACGGGACCGACGATCTCACGCGCGCCTTGCAGCGAGGCCTGCACCGGCGATTTACCCTCTTCGAGATGGCGGTGGATGTTCTCCACCACCACGATGGCGTCGTCGACCACGAGGCCGATGGCGAGGACCATTGCGAGCAGCGTGAGCAGATTGAAGCTGAAGCCGGCCATCAGCATCAGGGTGCAAACGCCGATCAGCGACAGCGGAATGGTGACGACGGGAATAATGACCGAGCGGAATGAAGCCAGGAACAGGAAGATCACGACCACGACGATCAACACGGCCTCGATCAGCGTCGCCTTCACCTCGTCGATCGAGGACTGAATGAACTTGGTGGAGTCGTAGGCCACCTTCATCTTCAGGGAGGGCGGCAGGTTGCGTTCCAGCTCCGGCATCAACGCGCGCACGCCCCTGACGATTGTCAAGGGATTGCCCTGCGGGGTCGCCTGCACGCCGATGAAGATCGCGTGCTCGCCGTTGAAAGCCACACTCGCGTCAGTGCTCTGCGCGGCAAGTTCGACGTTGGCGATATCCTCCATGCGAACAAAGCCGCCGTCCTTGGCCTTCACGATCATGCGCTTGAATTGCTCGACATTGCGCAGGTCGGTATTGGTCTGGACGTTGGAGACGATGAAATAGCCCTTCGCCTGACCGGCGGCCGCCTGGAAGTTGTTGGCCGCAATCGCGGCTGCAACTTCATTCGGCGTGATGTTGCGCCCAGCCATTTTTACGGGATCGAGCCAGACGCGCATGGCAAAGGTCTGTCCGCCGAGGATATCGGCCGAGGCCACGCCGTCGACCGTGGACAACACCGGCTGCACCACGCGCGTCAGGTAGTCGGAGATCGCCGACCCGGTCAGCTCGTCACTGGAGAAGCCGAGATACATCACGGCCGTGGTCTGGCCGGTGGTCTTGGTCACGATCGGGTCGTTGGATTCCTTCGGGATCAGGTACTTGACCGAATTGACCTTGGCGAGCACTTCGGTGAGCGCCTGGTTTGGGTCGAAATTCAGCTTGATGTAGACCTGGATGGTGCTGGTGCCCTGCACCGAGGACGAGGTGATGTAGTCGACGCCCTCGGCGGATGCGACCGCCTGCTCGATCGGCGTCGTGATGAAGCCCGAGATCAGGGCCGCGGACGCGCCGGGATAGACGGTGGTGACGTTCACCACCGTGTTCGACAATTTCGGATATTGCCGGATGGGCAGCACCATCGCCGCCCGAAAACCGATCAGGAGGATCAGCAGGCTGACGACGACCGACAGCACCGGCCGCTTGATGAAAATATCGGTAAACGAACCCATCGTTCAGCCTCGAGAAATCAGTAACGCGGCGGCTGCGCCGGAATCGGCGGGGTCGGATCGGTCGAGATCGTCGCCGCGGAGCCCGATTGCAGCTTGAGCTGGCCGAGGGCGACCACGCGGTCGCCCGGCTTAATACCCTTGAGGATCTCGGTGCGGCCCTCGATGCGGTTGCCCGTCTGCACGAAGGTGCGGGTCGCAACCAGACCCGTCTTGCCGTCCTCGCCCTTCTTCTCCTCGATCAGGTAGACCGAGTCGCCATAGAGCGTGTAGTCGACCGCCGTTTCGGGAACGGTGACGACCGGCGGCTTGTCCGGCAGTACCACGGTGGTGCTGGCGAACATGCCGGGCTTGAGAAGCTTGTCGGGGTTGGCGATCGTGGCCTGCACGCGGATGTTGCGCGTGTCGGTCGCGATCTGCGGCTCGATGGTGGTGATCTTGCCCTCGAAGGTCTTGCCGGGCCAGGCGTCGACCTTGATGCGCACGACCTGCCCGACCTTGAGCGCGCCGGAATCCTTTTCCGTCACCGTGAAGTTCAGATAGAGCACCGACAGATCGGTGAGCGACACGATCTGCGTGCCCGCGGTGAGGTACTGGCCGACCTCGACCCTGCGGACGCCGAGATCGCCGTCGAATGGCGCACGCACCAGCTTTTGCGAGATGATGGCTTCGGTCTTGGCAATGCCGGCCTGCGCCTGGTCGTAGGCAGCCTGCGCCGTATCCACCGTTGCCTGCGGTCCGAACTGGCGCGCAGCGAGTTGCTTGGCGCGATCGAGCTGTTGCGCGGCGACAGTCGACTGCGCCTTGAAGCTGGCGAGGTCGCCCTGCTCCGGCCCGTCGAACAGCTGCACCAGCGGCGTGCCCGCCTTCACGCTGGCGCCGGCGGTGAACAGTATATCGGTGATGCGGCCGTTGACGTCGGAGGTAACGTTGACCTGGTGCACGGCGGCGAGATCGCCAACCGCAGTGAGCAGGTTCGGAATCACTTCGGACTTCGCTTCGGCCACGTTGACCGCTATCGGGGGCGGCTTGTTGCCGGCGAAGAAGTCCTTGATCATCTTGGCGCGGAAGGCCTCGAAGCCGACGAACGCGCCGACGATCAGCACCAGTCCGAGGCCTACGATGATGAACCAGCGCAGCATCTTGACCGGCCGCTTCTTCGGCGGCTCGGTGATCGGCTTGCCCGAGATATTGGCTTCTGCGGCAATATTCATTTTATGCACTTTCCCTGGCTACCGATTGTCCCGAAGTCGATGACAAGGCGCGGTCGAGATGGGAGGCAATTGCGGCTTCGCTAAGTCCGATGCCGAGAAGGATGAACTGGCAAAGCTGCCGTTCGAGAACGGCGGCATCGCCATACTCAAGACAAGGAACCGTCGGCAACCGCGTCATCGCCGCGGTCAGCACGGTGTGGTGCGCGAACCAGAACAGATTGAGCGGCTCGCCGCCGATCTCGGTCGCATCGCCCGCTTCGATGGCGCGTTCCACCGAGGCGACGAAAGTCGGCCCGATCAGGTCGGCGATCTTGCCGTACAAGAGCCGCGCAAACTCGCCGTCCTCGAGATGGCTGGCGGCCATGAAGCGCAGGCGTTGAGCCTCTTCCTGGTCCGACCCGTTCGAGATGTTGACGAAATGCCCGACCATGCCGTGCACCAGTTCGACCAGCGTCGCCGTCGACGGCTCCTGTCCGAGCAAATGCGCAAGATCCGGATCGGCCTCGCATTCCTCAGCGAGGATTTCGGCATAGAGCGCGGCCTTGGAGGGGAAATGCTTGAACAAAAGCCCTTCGGAAATGGAAGCGGCAGCCGCCACGCTCTTGGTCGTGGTGCCGGCAAAGCCGTTGCGGGCAAAGCAACGCTTGGCGGCGCCCAGGATCAGCTGGCGCCGCAGGTCACTCGTCATGCGGAGATTAGACATGGGGCGCGTGAGTAATCACTCACCGTGGCAAAGTCAAGGCAATATATTGCGGTGCACCAATAGGTTGCGGTGGTGACCCCTGCCGAAATCGGCAAGAGAAGCAAGAAGATGAGAGCTACATGGGCGGAAATCCGAGTGAGCCGCGGATGCGATTGACGATGAAATTACCGTCCCGCATCGGCAGGATTCGTTCGATATTGGCGCCGTCGATCTTCACATTGGCGAATCTCGGACCGCTCTTGAGGTCATGCAGCTTCGGCACCAGCGCCTCGATCTCGGCCATGGTGGTGATGGCCCGGCTGTCGGCGATGCCACAGGCCCTGGCGACGCCGACGAGATCGGCAGCGGATGACGTGTGGCTGGTTTGACCGCCGGTTTCGCCGTAGCGCTCATTATCCAGCACGACGATGGAGAGATTGCCTGGCTTCTGCATGCCGACGGTAGCGAGCGAGCCCATGCCCATCAGCATCTCGCCGTCGCCGGTGATGACGACGATAGGCACGTCCGGCTGCGCCAGCGCGAGCCCCAGCCCCATCATGACCGCGCCGCCCATGCCGCCCCAGAGATAGAAGTTGCGATCATGGTCGCCGGCAGCGGCCATGTCGTTGGTGGAGGCCCCGAGGCCACCAACAGCGACCATGCCCTTGCGGTCCTTCAGCAGCGTGGCCACGACGGCGCGGCGATCGAGAAGATTGGTCTTGCTCATTTCACGAATACCTTTGCGCCGATCAGGCGCTGCGACAGGAGGACAGCGGTCGGCGTGCAGGCGTTATAGGCTTGCGCGGCCCCCGCCTCGACGACCTCTCGCACTTCCGCGGCTGAATTGGCGCGCATCACGCGAATGCCTGACAGCTCGAACACGGCCTGCGTGGTCGATCCCATCGGCACCTGCCAGTGATTGAACTCGCCCCATTCACCGCGCATCGTCACCAGCGTGAAGAACGGCAGGCGGAACAGTTGCACGAGCGAGAACATGTTGATGCAATTGCCGACACCGCTCGACTGCATCAGCAGCGCGCAGCGCTGCCCGCCGGCCCAGGCGCCCGCGACCAGCGCGACGCCCTCTTCCTCCGTTGTCAGGGGAATACCGCGCATCGTATCGGAAGCGAGCACGCGCTCGATCAGCTTGGAGTGCCCGGCATCCGGCACGTAGGGCACCTGCCGCACGTCGTGGCGCTGCAGCACAGCGTAGATTTCTTCGGGCCAGGCGGCCGTTTGTTGTTCCGACGTATCAGTACGGGCGTGCATTGGCGTTCCGGTCGTTTTGTTGGGCACGATCCTTGTCGGAAAACCGGTGCCCGCTTTTCCGGGACCATGCCTGTGTTTTGCCGCGACTGTAGAGGGGCCGGCGCGTTTCATCAAAGCGCAATTGAGCATATGGCTCTGCGATTTCCTCGCCCTGTTCCGGCGGCAGGCGCACCGTGAATTGTATTGCGCCGCGTCGGGCCAGCGCCTAGGATAGTTGCAAATGAGACTAATTGATCCGGGGTGGAACGCATGAACGTGCACGCGCGCGAGCTGGCTGACGGCTTCGACCTCGAACACCTGACAGCGGAATTTTACGTTAACCCCTACCCGACCTATCGGGCACTGCGGGACAGCGAGCCGGTCAAGCGCATGCGCAACGGCTCGTATTTCCTCACGCGCTACGACGACCTCGTCACCGCCTACAAGAATACCAAGGCCTACAGCTCCGACAAAAAGAAAGAGTTTGCGCCGAAATACGGCGACACCCTGCTCTACGAGCACCACACCACCAGCCTCGTCTTCAACGACCCGCCCGCGCACACCCGCGTACGCCGCCTGATCATGGGCGCGCTGTCGCCGCGGAC
>DASWVJ010000304.1:0-14933 GCA_036406295.1 Bradyrhizobium sp. | reverse complement strand
GAGCCTGCGAAGAGACCTCATGACCTCTATTCTCTCATCGGATATCGAGACCGAGCTTCGGGATGGCGCCGAATATTCGCCCGAGCTGGACCTGTTGATGCGAAGAGCCCGGAAGGCCAGCAACTTCCTGAAGGCCCTGTCGCATGAAAGCCGGCTGTTGCTGCTGTGTCTGCTCGCCGAGCGCGAGCGATCGGTCACCGAACTCGAGAATATCCTGTCGCTCAGGCAATCGGCGGTATCGCAGCAGCTCGCGAGACTTCGCTATGACGGCATGGTGGACACTCGCCGCGACGGCAAGACGATCTACTACAGCCTCGCCAACGACGATGTCCGCAGGGTCATCGCTGTGATCTATGATATCTTCTGCGCAGCCGCTCCCGATCCGCAGAACAAATAACACCGCCATGGTGCGGCCTCTGCGTCGGGATGGGAGGAATCCGTGCAGTTCACATCTGCCTGGATGCAAGCACTGAGCGGAGTCGCGGTGGGTGCGGCGCTGGGCTTTGCCATCCAGCGCGCCAAACTGTGCAGCTTCGGTGCGATCGAGGACTTTCTGATGGGCGGCGACAGCCGCCGGCTTCGCGTGTTTGCGCTTGCGCTGGGCATTGCACTTCTTTCCACCCAGGCGCTGGTGCTTCCCGGGATACTCAATCCGGCAGAGACGCCCTATGCGCCTGCGGCGATTCCGCTGTTGTCGATCATGATCGGCAGTGTCGCATTCGGCGTTGGCATGGCGCTGGTCGGCACCTGCGGCATGGGCTCGCTGGTGCGGCTCGGCACCGGCGACCTGCGCGGCCTGGTCGTGGTGCTGATTCTGGGCGCGGCGGCCTTTGCCATGTTGCGCGGCATTTTGGCGGATTTTCGCATCATGTTTCTCGAGCGTTTTGCGGTGGCTCTTCCCGAAGCCGGCACTGACATCGCCGCGCTGCTTTCGCGTGCGACCGGCTTTGAGACGAGGCCATTGATCGCGGCAGCGTTAGGCTTCGTGCTGTGCCTGCTTGCCGTGCGCGACGTGCGGCTGCGGCGCACGCCGCGGCTGCTCGCCGCGGGCGTGGTGCTCGGGCTGCTGGTGACGGCGGGTTGGATCCTCACCTCGCTTCTGCACGACGAATTCGCTGGCCCCGCCCGCCCGCAAAGTCTCACCTTCGTGTCGACCGTCGGCAAGACCGTGTTTGCCGGCCTGATCAATGTGCAGGCCTTCGCCGATTTCGGCGTCGGCAGCGTGATCGGGACCGTGCTCGGCGCCTGCCTCGCAGCCCTTTTCGCCGGCGAGTTTCGCTGGGAAGCCTTTGACGACGACCGCGAAATGCGCCGTCACCTCGTCGGCGCCGGCCTGATGGGCGCGGGCGGGATACTGGCCGGCGGCTGCACGATCGGGCAAGGCATCACGGCGGGCTCGATGCTCGCGCTGTCGTGGCCGGTCGCTGTCATCGGCATGATCGCGGGCGCCCGGCTCGGCATCGCCTTCCTGATGGACGAGTCGCCGCGCACGCTGATCACCCGGAATTTCAGCCGCCTGTTCAGCCGCGGCGAATCCTGACCGGGCGCGGGACTGCCCTTTGCGCCTATTTGTTGACCGGAGATTCGGGATCGAACAGGAGGGCCATGATGTCCTTGATCTGCGCTTCGGTCAGCACCTTGTTCACCCCGAACCGCGGCATGTTCGAGCAGGCAGCTTGCGATTGTGAGTCGTAGATCTTGGCCCAGGCGCGCTTGATCTCCGCAGGATCGTATTGGCGGTCCTTGCCATAGTTCGTCAGGCTGGGGCCGATCGTGCCGTAGCTCAGCTCGCTCTTCTCCATCTGGTGGCAGGCGTAGCAATTGCCGCCGTTCGCTATTCCCGACGGATCGGAGAACTGGTTGCCGCGGCCGTCATTGGCGACCTTCTTGCCGTCCTTCCAGTTGCCGAGCAGCTTGCCGTCCGCCGGATACACCACCCGTGCCGTCTCGCGCGCGGTGATGCGCTCGGCTTCGGCCGGGGGCACGTCATTGCGGAATTTGTTGCAGGCCTGCAGCGTCTCGTCGGGCGCGATTCGGGCCTGCCATTCGGCAGGAGCTTTGCTGAAGGTGGAGGCCAGATATTTTTCGACCGTGGCGGGATCGGCCTTGGTTACGGTCTCGGTGCTTGCGCTTTCCAGCCCCGCAACGCAGAGGGCGATGCCAAGGAGCGTGGATGGAATGATACGTGACATCGTCATCTCCTCAGCGCTTGATCGAAGGAACGTTGATTTCGCCGCCCATGGCCTGCTTCTGCAGGAAAACCGTCAGCGCGGTGATTCCGTCGGAGCCGTATTCCGGAATCGGCCATCGTTGCTGCCGGTAGCAATCCCATAGGCGGTGCTGCATCGTGCGCAACGCACCCTGCGACACTCGATAGGTGGGCCAGCTTGCCATCGTCTCCTGCGCCGGACGTCCCGGCTTTGAGAAGTTCGGCAATCCTTGCAGGCGGATGCGCTTGCCTTCATCCGCGTGGCAGGTCGCACAGGAGAAGTCGTTCACACCGCCGCGCCGGTAGAACATTTCCTCGCCAACGGCGGCGGCTTCCTGCTCTTTCGGATGGCTCAGGGGAATGTCGATCTTCATGCCGTTGGATTTGTTGGCGATGAAGGCGACCAGGTCCTCCATGTCGGAAGATTTTCCGGGACCGGAGAAACGACGGGCGATGACGTCCTTGGTGTCGACGCCCTGCAGATTCTGCATGCACCACAGAAGCCGCTGCTCAAGATCCATCACCCGATCGGCATCGGCGAAGTAGCGCGGCAGCTTTGCAAAGGCGCCTTCGAGCTTGCCGGCGCCAAGACCGAGATCGCAGCCTTCGAGCGAGACGCCCTTAGCTCCGCGCTTCTCTTGCCAGAGCACCTCGCCGCGATCGACCGCGAGATAGCCGGGATTGGACATCGGGTCGGAGATCATCGCCCGATAGCGTTCGATCTCTGCTTCCGTGGCGTCCTGCGCTTGCCCGGTTTGTGTCCACAGAGCCGCAAGCAGCAGCATCGTGCCGGCTGCAAGCCCGAATACAGGGCGATTCATCCGTTTCCTCCACCTTTCGGGTCGTCTTCGCGACCTTTTTCTTCGACAGCCGTATGACTAGCAGCTTTACATTCAAAAAAAACAATATAATGATATGTACAAATAATGATCGTTCGCGGCCTCGGCCGTCAAGAAAAATGATCCGGGCGCGGCAAGGCGTCCCAGAGGAAACCTAGGGAGATGGCGATGAACGCCGTATCGTCTGAACATTCGCGTCGTGATGCGCTGAGACTTGCAGGGCTTGCGACACTCGCGCTGATCGTGACGCCGGGTCGTGCCGACGCGACGTCCGACGAGGTGACGTCCGCCATCGCCAAGCTCTATGGCGAGAAGAAATTCGAGAGCGGCAAGATCAAGCTCGACGTTCCCGAAATCGCCGAAAACGGCCTCGTCGTTCCCATCAATGTCGAGGTCGAAAGCCCGATGACGGACGCCGACTACGTCAAGGCTGTGCACGTCTTTGCGGAAGGCAATCCGCTGCCCAACGTCATCAGCTACAAGTTCACGCCCGCCTGCGGCAAGGCTTCGGCTTCGGCGCGCATGCGCCTGGCGCAGACGCAGAACATCGTCTGCATCGCCGAAACTTCGGGCGGCAATCTCTACAAGGCGACTGCGACCATCAAGGTCACCATCGGCGGCTGCGGCGGCTGATCGCCCGCGCGCGCCTCATTCAATTGAACCTGGAGTTTTCCGGATGTCGAAGCCAATCCCGAAAGTGCGAATGCCCTCCCAGGCCAAGGCCGGCGAGATCATCGAAATCAAGACGCTGATTGCCCACGAGATGGAATCGGGCCAGCGCAAGGACGCCTCCGGCCAGGCCGTCCCGCGCAAGATCATCAACCGCTTCACCGCCGCGTTCAACAACAAGCCGGTGTTCGAGGCGGAATGGTTTCCGGCGATCTCGTCCAATCCGTACCAGTCCTTTTTCTTCAAGGCGGTCGAGAGCGGCGAGTTCACCTTCACCTGGAAGGACGATGACGGCTCGGAATACGTGACCAGGAACAAGCTCGCCGTCGGCTGACGGCCAGCTTCCCGTAATGCCGGACGAGCTACATCTCGCGGCCTCTGCGAGGCGATAATGATATCGAAGCGTGAATTCCTGCAGGCGACGGCTGCGGCCGCCGCTGTCCTGGCCGGCAGCGGCCTTGGTCCCCTCGGCCGGGTCGCAGCCCAGCAGCGTCTGACGCAGGCGGACATCCTGCGCTTCGATCCCCTGGGGTCGCTGACGATTCTTTATGTCGCCGACACGCATGCGCAGCTGCTGCCGCTGCACTTCCGCGAGCCTTCGGTCAACCTCGGCGTCGGCGAGGCCAGGGGCCTGCCGCCACACATCACCGACGCCGAATTCCGCAAGCATTTCGGGATCGCCGCCGGATCGGCCGAAGCCTTTGCTCTGACCTCGGATGATTTCACGGCGCTGGCGCGCAACTACGGACGCATGGGCGGCATGGACCGCATCGCCGCGCTGGCGAAGGCGGTGCGCGCCGAACGCGGCGAGAACAACGTGATCCTGCTCGACGGCGGCGACAGCTGGCAGGGCAGTTGGACCTCGCTGCGCACCAGGGCGCAGGACATGGTCGATGTGCAATCGGCGCTCAAGACCGACGCCATGGTTGGACACTGGGAGTTCACCTACGGCGCCGAGCGCGTGCTGGAGATCGCCGAACAGGCGCCCTTCGCCTTCCTTGCACAGAACATTCGCGACAATGAATGGCAGGAGCCGGTGTTCAAGGCGCGCAAGCTGTTCGAGCGAGGCGGCACCAAGGTCGCCGTGATCGGGCAGGCGCTGCCGCGCACCGCGGTCGCCAACCCGCGCTGGATGTTTCCAAAGTGGGAATTCGGCATCCGCGAGGAAGATCTGCAGAAGCAGGTCGAGGAGGCGCGCGCAGAGGGCGCCGCAGTCGTCGTGCTGCTTTCCCACAACGGTTTCGACGTCGATCGCAAGCTGGCCGGACGCGTCAAGGGCATTGACGTCATCCTGACCGCCCACACCCACGATGCGCTGCCCGGCCTTGTCCGTGTCGGCGACACCGTGCTGGTGGCGACAGGATCGCACGGCAAATTCCTCTCGCGGCTCGACATCGACGTGAAGGCCGGCAAGGTCGCCGGCGTCCGCTTCAAGCTGATGCCGGTATTCTCCGACGCGATCGCCCCCGATCCCGCCATGGCCTCGCTGGTCGCGAAGATCCGCGCGCCGTTTGCCAAGGAGCTGGCGCAGCCGGTCGGCACAACCGATACGTTGCTCTACCGTCGCGGCAATTTCAACGGCACCTTCGACGACCTGATCTGCCAGGCGATGCTTTCGCAGCGCGATGCCGAGATCGCGCTGTCGCCGGGCTTCCGCTGGGGCGGCACGCTGCTTCCGGGCGAGACCATCACCTGGGAGCACGTCACCAACGCCACAGCGATCACCTATCCGAACTGCTACCGCACCCAGATGACGGGCGCGCAGCTGAAGGAGGTGCTGGAAGACGTCGCCGACAACATTTTCCATCCCGATCCCTACTACCAGGGCGGCGGCGACATGGTCCGCGCCGGCGGTATGGGATACGCGATCGACGTTTCCAGGCCGGCGGGATCGCGGATTTCGCAGATGACGCATCTGAAGAGCGGGCAACCGATCGAAGCCGCGAGGAACTACACGGTTGCCGGCTGGGCCAGCGTCAACGAGGGCACGCAGGGCCCGCCGATCTGGGACGTGGTAGGCTCGCACCTTGCGCGCAGCGGCGCGGTCAATATCGAGCCGAATTCGGCCGTGCGCGTCACCGGCGCCTGAACCGGAACAAGTTTCACACATGCGGATGCATGAGGAAGGTTGAGCATCATGCGTGAGAAATCGTCTTTCCATTTCAGTCGGCGACACCTGCTGTCGGCAGCCGGTCTCGCCGGTGCCGGGGTCGCGCTGTCGCGCGGCGCATCCGTCGCCGGTGCGGCCAAGCCGGATCCCGCCATCACCGAAGTGCAGGATTGGCAGCGTTATCTCGGCGACGGTATCGACAAGCGTCCCTACGGCATGCCGTCGAAATTCGAGAAGCATGTGATCCGCCGCGACGTGTCCTGGCTGACGGCCTCGGCCGAGTCCTCGGTCAACTTCACGCCGCTGCACGAGCTTGACGGCATCATCACCCCCTCGGGCCTCTGCTTCGAGCGCCATCATGGCGGCGTCGCCGAGATCGATCCCGCAAAGCATCGCCTGATGATCAATGGCCTGGTCGAGAAGCCCCTGGTGTTCACCATGGACGACATCAGGCGGATGCCGCGCACCAGCCGTATCTACTTCCTCGAATGCGCGGCCAATTCGGGCATGGAATGGCGCGGCGCGCAGCTCAACGGCTGCCAGTTCACGCACGGCATGGTGCACAATGTGATGTACACCGGCGTGCCGCTGAAGCTGCTGCTTGACGAGGCAGGCCTGCGCCCGAACGCTAAATGGCTGATGCTCGAGGGTGGTGATGCTTCCGGCATGAACCGCTCGCTGCCGCTCGAGAAGGCCTTGAGCGATGTGCTGCTGGCGTTTGCCATGAACGGCGAGGCGCTGCGTCCCGAGCAGGGCTATCCTCTGCGCGCGGTCATCCCCGGCTGGGAGGGCAATCTCTGGGTCAAGTGGCTGCGCCGCATCGAGGTCGGCGATCAGCCGTGGCAGACACGCGAGGAGACCTCGAAATACACCGACCTGCTCGCCGACGGCCGCTCGCGCAAGCACACCTTCGTCATGGATGCGAAGTCGGTGGTGACCAATCCCTCGCCGCAGGCGCCGCTGAGATATCGTGGCCGCAACGTGCTGAGCGGCTTCGCCTGGTCGGGGCGGGGCACCGTCAAGCGGGTGGACGTCTCGCTCGATGGCGGCCGCAACTGGCGCACCGCGCGGATCGACGGCCCCGTGCTCGACAAGTCGCTGACGCGCTTCTACCTCGATTTCGAATGGAACGGCGAGGAGCTGATGGTGCAGTCGCGCGCGATGGACTCGACCGGCTATGTGCAGCCCGCCAAGGACGAGCTGCGCAAGATCCGCGGCGTCAATTCGATCTACCATAACAACGGCATCCAGACCTGGCTGGTGCACGGCAACGGGGAGTCCGAGAATGTCGAGCTGGGCTAGCTGGCTTGCCGCCGGCATCGCGGCCTGCATGATCGCCGCCGGCGCGGCGGCGGGGCCGGCGGAAAGTCCGAAGGGCGCCGCAGCTGGCGAAAAGTCGCCGCCGAAAATGGGGCTGGGACGCGAAGCGCTGCCGGAGGAAATTGCGGCATGGGACACCGACGTGCGGGCCGACGGCAAGGGACTGCCGGTTGGACGCGGGACGGTGAAGCAGGGCGACGAGATTTTCCAGGAGCGTTGCGCCGCCTGCCATGGCGAGTTCGGGCAGGGTGCCGGCCGCTGGCCGCCGCTGGCGGGCGGGCAGGGCACGTTGCGCGCCGACCGGCCCGACAAGACCATCGGCTCGTTCTGGCCGGATCTCTCCACCGCCTTCGACTACATCAAGCGCGCGATGCCCTACGGCAACGCGCGATCGCTCACTGACGATGAGACCTACGCGTTGGTCGCATTCCTTCTCAGCCTCAACGACATCGTCAAGGACGACAATTTCGAGCTCAGCGACAAGAATTTCACCTCCATCAAGCTGCCGAACGCATCGGCGTTCTACGAGGACGATCGCGAGAGCTCGGAAAAGAAATTCTGGAACAAGGATCCTTGCATGAAGAACTGCCGCGATGCGCCGAAGGTCATCGGCAAGGCCACCTCGCTCAACGTGACGCCGGACGCGAAGTCAGGACCGAAGGTGGATTGACAGCTCTCCTCGTTCCGCGGGGCGGTGTCTTCCCGGTCGATCTGTTGATCGGTGTCGCTTGGCGGGACTGTCACATCGATAGGTTGACGGTACCCGGAGGATCGAGGCCGCCGTGCTGACGTCCGTGCTCGACTATGTCAATGAAGACCTGCTGTCGTGGCTCGGCGGTTTGACGGTCGGCGGCCTGTTCGGGTTCTTTGCGCAGCGCAGCCGCTTCTGCCTGCGGGCCGCCGCAATCGAGTTTTCCCGTGGCGAGTCAGGACAGCGCGTGGCGGTTTGGCTGTTGACCTTTGCCGCAGCCCTGATGGGCACCCAGATTTTCGTCGCCCTTGGCTGGCTGGATGTTTCGAGCGCGCGTCAGCTCGCGCAGCAGGGCAGCATTTCCGGAGCCTTGATTGGCGGGGTGATGTTCGGTTGCGGCATGGTGCTGGCGCGCGGCTGCGCCAGCCGCCTGCTGGTGCTTTCGGCCAACGGCAATCTCCGAGCCTTGCTGTCCGGGCTGGTATTCGCCGTCACGGCCCAGGCCGCCTATCGCGGTCTGTTGTCGCCCGCGCGGGAATGGCTGACGAAGTTGTGGCTGGTCGAAGGCGGTCCCTCGCGCGATGTCATGAGCCTTGTGGGCGGCGGGATAGCCGAAAAGATCGCCTTCAGCACGATCTGGCTGCTCGCCGGACTTTCCTTTGCCTTTCGCAGCCATCTTTCGGCGCGGCAACTCTGGTCTGCGATCGCGACCGGCGCGGCCGTCGTCGGCGGCTGGGTTTTCACCTACCAGCTGGCTCAATCCTCGTTCGAACCGGTCACGCTCAAGAGTCTTACTTTCAGCGGCCCCTCAGCCGAGGTGCTGATGCTGGTGCTGAACAGCCCGCACATTCGTCTCGGCTTTGATCTCGGGATCGTGCCCGGCGTCTTTCTCGGCTCCTTCGTTGCGGCTACTGCTGCGGGTGAACTGCGGCTCGAGGGATTTTCCGATGGCCTGGGGATGCGGCGATATCTCATCGGAGCCGTGTTGATGGGATTCGGCGCTATGCTGGCGGGCGGCTGTGCGGTTGGCGCCGGCATCACCGGTGCATCGGTGTTCGCCCTTACGGCCTGGATTGTCCTTGTCGGCATGTGGCTCGGCGCCGGCCTGACCGACCTCGTGGTCGATCGTGGCCTTCTGCAACCGGCATCACCTGCGGCTCGCGAGAGTGGCAGCGCCTGATCTACTTGGCTTTCCCGCCGTCTTGCCGGAAGCCTTCCCGCCCTCTTTCTTCTTCGCCGGCTTCGCCTTGGCCGCCGCTTCCTCGGCGGCGTGACGGATCGCCCGGGCGTAGGCGTCGGCGGCGATCTCCGCGGAGTTCTGCAGCCGCCTGGCCGCCGCCGTTCCGAGCTCCATGGTGCTCCTGGCAATGGACCGCAGCTGATCGCGGGATTCTTTGTCCTTGGCCTTTGCCGCACGGGCCATGATCTGGTCGCGCCGCTTCTTGATGACGGCCATCAGGTTCTTGTTCTGGGCTTTTGCGGTTTGCCGGATGACGATGTCGATATCGGCTTCAGCCATGAGGGATCGCTCTTATACTTGAAAGGTGTTCACCTAGCCGATCGGTCAGAGCAGGGCAACGGCCCGACGTTCGAGCGCCGGGCCGTGCTGCAGCAATTGCCTACTTCTTGTATGCCGCGATCACCGCTTCGCCGTCGGCGCCAGCCTTCTTCGACCAATCGGCCGTCAGCTGCTGGCCGATCTTCTCGAGGCCGCTCTTCAGCGCTGGAGGCGGCGGCAGCACTTTCATCTTGTTGGCGGCGAGCTGGTCGAGATACCACTTGGCCTTTTCTTCCGCGAGCTTCCAGCCGCGCTCTTCGGCAACCGCCGCCGCCTTGAGGACCGCCTCCTGGGTCGGCTTGTCGAGCGCGTCGAACGCCGCCTTGTTCACGAAGGTGACGTTCTTCGGAATCCAGGCCTGCGTATCGTAGAAGTGCGTCATGGTTTCCCAGGACTTGCTGTCGTAGCCGGTCGAGCCCGAGGTCATGAACGCGTTGACGACGCCGGTGGCGAGGGCCTGCGGCAGTTCCGCTGCCTGGATGGTGACGGGCTGCGCGCCGACCAGCTCGGCAATGCGCGAGGTACCGACATTGTAGGCGCGCCATTTCAGGCCCTTCATGTCCTCGACGGTGTTGATGTCCTTCTTGGCATAGATGCCTTGCGGTCCCCACGGCACCGCGAACAGCAGCATCAGGCCTTGCGCTGCCAGCTTCTTTTCGATCGCCGGTTTCGACGCCAGCCACAGCTTCTTCGCCGCCGGATAGCTCGTCGCCAGGAACGGGATGACGTCGACGCCGAACAGCGGATCCTCGTTCTCGTGCAGCGAGATCAGCACTTCGCCCGCCTGGGCCTGCCCGGTGGCGACGGCGCGCTTGATCTCCGGCGCCTTGAACAGGGACGCCGCGGGATGCACGGTGATCTGCAGCTTGCCGCCCGTGGCATCACTGACATCCTTGGCAAACGCGATCAGGTTCACCGAATGCGGGTTGTCGGCCGGATAGGCCGCCGGCAGGTTCCATTTGGTCTGCGCCATTGCGGGAGCGGCAAGCGCCGCGACGCCGACGGCGAGTAAGCACGTCTTTAGAAGCTTGAGCATGAAAACACCTCTCTCTAGCCAGGGAACGCCATCTGCGGCAGCACCATCACGATGGAAGGAAAGACCGTGATGATGGCAACCGCCAGAACGAGCAGGAAGAAGAATGGCAGGGCGGCTTTCGCAACCGTGTTGGAATCCTTGCCGCTCATGGTCTGCAGCACGAACAGATTGAAGCCGACGGGCGGAGAGACTTCCGCCATCTCCACCACCAGCACCAGGAAGATGCCGAACCAGATGAGGTCGAAACCGGCCTGCTTCACCATCGGAATGACAATGGCGGTGGTCAGCACGATCATGGAAATGCCGTCTAGCGCCGTGCCGAGCACGATGTACATCACGGTGAGCGCCGCGATCAGCGCATAGGGACTGAGCTGCAGGCTGTTGACCCAGTTCGCGAGCGCCATCGGAATGCCGGTATAGGCCATCGACGTGCCCATGTAGGAGGCGCCTGCCAGGATCAGCAGGATCATGCAATTGACCCTGGTGGCGCCCATCACGCTGGCCCAGAAGGATTCCCAGCTCAGCGCGCCCTGCCACCAAGCGATCGCAAGCGATCCCAGCACGCCCCAGGCGGCGCATTCGGTCGCCGTCGCCCAGCCCATCAATAGCGAGAGGAAAACGAAGACGATCAGCAGCAGGCAGGGAATGAGGTTGAGCGATTCGGAAATGCGCTTGCCGAAGCTCATGGGCGGCTCGGCCGGCGGCGTACGCTTCGGATTGGCGAGCGACCAGATCGCGATGTAGCCGGAGTAGAGCGCCATCACCAGAAAGCCCGGCAAAAATCCGGCGAGGAAGACCTGGATGATGGAGACGTTGGCCTGCACGGCGTAGACCACCATGGTGATCGACGGCGGAATGAGAATACCGAGCGTGCCGGCGCCGGCCAGCGAGCCGAGACTCATATTGTCGTCATAGCCGCGCTTCTTCAGTTCCGGCAACGCGATCTTGGCGACGGTCGCGCACGTCGCGGCCGAAGATCCCGACACCGAGCCGAACACGCCGCAGGCCAGCACATTGACATGCATGAGCCGGCCCGGTAGCCAGTTCAGCCAGGGCGCAAATCCGCGGAACATTTCCTCCGATAGCCGCGTGCGAAACAGGATCTCGCCCATCCAGATGAAGAGCGGCAGGGCAGCGAGCGACCACGATGCGCTGTTGCCCCACACCGTCGTCGCCAGCACGCTGCCGGCCGGAATGTTGCCGCCGGCGAATTGCATGCCGGCCCATCCGGTCGCCATCAGGGCTACCGCGATCCAGACGCCGGCCCCGAGCAGCAGCGCAAGAAAGCCGAGCAGGATCGCGGCGATGGAGAGAAGCTCCATGTCACACCCCGCTCTGCACGGCGCGCTCGACGATCTCCTCGGCGCTGGTCGGCGGCGGCAATTCGTAGCGCGGCGCGAATCCGCGCAGCACATGGATCAATTCGTCGACAAAGGCGACGAGGAGGATCACGAGGCCGCCGCTGTAGCCGAGTTGCGGAATCCACAACGGCACTGCGATGACGCCCTGCGAAATGTCGAAGAATTTCCACGACTGCCAGGTCATGATCACGGCGTGCCAGGCGAAGAAGCCGATGAAGCCGACGCCGATGAGAAGGGCGGCGATCTCGACATAGTGGCGGACCTTGCCGCCGAGACGGTCGATTAAAAGGCCGACGCGGATCATCTCGCCGTGCTTGAACGTGTGCGCGAGCCCGAGGAAGGCCGTTGCTGCCATGCACCATGAGATGAAGTCGTCGCCTGCCGGAATGTTGAGGCCGAGCGGCCGGCCGGCCGACAGCAGCATCATCAGCACAAAGATCGCAATGAGGAAAAGCCCGGCGAGATAGCCGGAGAACAGGTAAAGCCGGTCAAGAAACACGCGGATCATGATCAGTCCTTCCCCTCGCACGCATATCGCCTGGAAGCAATAGACGGGCCGCTTCCGGGAGCGATTCGACTTTTGGGTAAGGGCCGTCAATTTCGGCCGCCCCGAAGGCGGGCCGGCGAAATCAGCCCCGGAAGAAGGGAACAGGTTTTCGGAGTTGCTCCGGTCAGTCAAGGAGAGGTCGCGGCTTTTGCGATCTGGGTCTTTCTTGTCGAACAAGCGAACCGTGACGAGCCGCCACGACGGGACGAACAGGCGCTTCAACAATGCGGTTATGGACACCCGCTGCCCGGCTTTGGCAGTCTTTGGTAAACTGCTCTCGAATGTAGCCTGATCCCCCAACCCGGACCTGCCGGGTGACGTGCGCCTATCGCCGCCGTGCCACGGGCCGAACAAATGCCGCTTGCGGCCCCCCTCACAGGTCCACAATAAAGTGCTAGGCTCCTCGTTGTCCCAGCGACGCGTTTTGCCTGGCCGTTCGGAGGGCGCTTTGACGGAGCACCGGGTCCAAAGGCGATTGGCCGCGATCTTGGCCGCCGACGTGGTCGGTTATTCCGCGCTCATGGGACGTGCCGAGGAAGCCACCTACGCCGAGTTCGAGCGGCTCAAGCGGGAATTGATCGAGCCGAGCCTCTCCCGCCACCAAGGACGACTCATCAGGACAACGGGTGATGGCGCGCTGGCCGAGTTCGCGAGCCCCTTGGCCGCCACCAGATGCGCGGTCGAGATGCAGGATCGTCTCGCCTCGGGCGGGAGTTCCCTGAGGTTGCGCGTCGGACTTAACCTTGGTGACGTGATCGTTGGCCAGGACGGCCAGCTCTATGGCGACGGGATCAACATCGCTGTCCGGCTGGAAGGGATCGCCGATCCGGGCGGCATCCTGATGTCCGAGAAGGTTTACAGCGAGGTCGAGGGCAAGCTGGACGGCGGCTTCGAGGATCGCGGCGAGCAGCAACTCAAGAACATCGCCAGGCCGGTTCGCGCTTATGCCGTATGCACGGGCGCGGACAGCGTACCTGCCGAAGCGCAAGGTGCGGTTCCTCAGCTTCCCGACAAGCCGTCGATCGCCGTCCTGCCGTTCGACAATATGAGCGGCGATCCCGAGCAGGAGTACTTTGCCGACGGCATGGTTGAGGAGATCATCACCGCGCTGTCGCGATTCAAATCGCTGTTCGTGATTGCTCGAAATTCGAGCTTCACTTTCAAGGGCAAGGCCGTCGATATCAAGGCCGTCGGGCGCAGGCTTGGCGTGCGCTATGTCCTTGAGGGGTCTGTGCGCAAGGCGGCGGGCAAAGTCCGCATCACGGGGCAGTTGATCGATGCGGTGACAGGCGCGCACATGTGGGCCGACAGGTTCGAACGTGACCTGACCGATGTCTTCGCTTTGCAGGACGAAGTGACGATCGCCGTTGTCTCGGCCATCGAGCCCAAATTGGTTCAGACAGAAATTGCAATCGCGGCGCGGCGGGGACCGGAGGACCTCACCGCCTATGATTATTATCTCCGCGCCATACCGCAGTATTACCCGGCGACCCGCGAAGGGAATGCCGAGGCGATCAGGCTGGCTCATCGCGCCCTGGAGTTGGACCCGCGGTTCGCCTCTGTCGCGGCCCTGGCAGGTGTCTGTCACATGCAAAACATCCTGTGGGGTTATGCGATCGATCCTCAATACGACCGCAAGGAAGCCATTCGGCTTTCTCGCTTGGCATTGAGCATCGACGATGATGATCCGGACACCTTGGCATGGGCTGCCCTGATCTCGGCGTTCATGGTCGCTGATCGCGAAAGCGAGATCGAAATGGTCGACCGGGCAGTCGCGCTCAACCCGAATTCATTTAACGCATGGCACTGCCGAGGCTGGATCTATCGAAACGCGGGGCTGCCGGAGGAGGCGATCCGGAGCTTTGAACGTGCCGTCCGCAGGAGCCCGGTAGACCCGCGGCTGCAATTCACGTTTGCCGGAATCGGGATGGCCTTTATTGAGCTTGGTCGCTTCGACGAGGCCATCGTCGCGGGGAAGAGAGCCCAACGTCACAACCCCTTCTTTTCATCAACATACCGTTGCCTCGCGTCTGCCTTCGCCCATCTTGGACGGGAAGCGGAGGCGCGCGAGGCGGCGGCGCGGCTGGCTGAGCTCGATCCCGCCTTTACAATATCGGCGTGGATCGCTCGGGGCGGCCAGTCGAATTCGAAGCTGATGATTGAGGGTCTTCGGAAAGCGGGGCTACCTGAGTAGCTCTGCAATGCCCGCACTCTGCCGCGCGCATGAGTCCGGCGGCGCGACACCCCCGCGCGAAAGAAATGACATATGTCCAGTTGACCTTGTCAGATACTTGCGTTCGCGGTTGCCGCTGCATCTGTGCGTGCCAGGGGCCACTGTCCGACGATGCGGAATCGCGATCCGGCATCGCGCTGCCGGAATAGTGCAATCCGGTCGACGGGCAGCGTGTCGATGCCGGTCTCGCCGAAGCGCTCCCGCAGCATGGCAAGCACGGGTCCACACCTTGCGGCATCGAGCCGCCCGGTCAATGTCATGTGAAATCGAAACTCCTCGAACACGTAAGGATATCCCCAGCGGTCGAGATGGCCGCGCTGCCGTGGTGTCAGCCTTGCCGGATTTCGCCGGGCGCGGTCC